>JAJDDE010000001.1 GCA_029260475.1 Phycisphaerales bacterium
GCCCTCCACCGGTCGCGCGCCACCCCCCAAATCATTTGCCACTGTGGTTCCTGCCCCCCGGCGCTTTGATCCGCCCCGCGACAGCGCTGGCGCTCGACGCGGGTGTATCCATCGAAGACGAGCTCGCCGTCTCGCGCCTCGTGCGCCGGGCGGACCTCCGCTTCGACTGGCACGAGGACCCGCCCCGCCTGCACGCCGAGGGGCGCGACATGATGCAACGCATCCGCGACGCGGACGTCAACGCCCACGTCTCCATCGTCGCGACACTCCCCGAGGTCCGGCGCGTGCTCGTCGAGGCGCAGCGGCGCATCGGCGAGGCGCACCCGTTCCTCGTCAGCGAGGGGCGCGACCAGGGCTCGGTCGTCTTCCACGACGCCAAGGTGAAGTTCTTCCTCGATGCGCAGGTGGACGTCCGCGCGAAGCGCCGGGCCGACCAGCTCCGCGCGATGGGGCGCGCCACCGAGGCGGACGAATCGCAGATCGCGGTGCAGATCGCCGAGCGCGACCGCATCGATTCCACGCGCTCCGTCGGACCGCTCCGCTGCCCGTCGGACGCCCAGTGCGTGGACACCAGCGGCCTGACACAGGGCCAGGTGGTCGAGGAACTCGCCGGACGCGTGCGGGCCGCGGTCCCCGATCGGTTCCTCGCAGACGCCCGCGTCTGAGGTGGCCCGGGCATGACGGCGGACGATACCACCACGCCCAGCGTGCACACCGCACCGAGCGTTCAGATCAGGTACCCGGGGCAGTCCCTCCCTTCGCGCGTCTTCTATCGCTTCACGCAGCGCATCACCTTCCTCGGCGCGATGCTGCTCTACCGCTACAGACGCGTCCACATGGACCGCATCCCCGCCAGCGGCCCCTTGGTCGTCGTCAGCAACCACCAGTCGCACTTCGACCCGCCGCTGGTCTCGCACCTCTTCCGCCGGCGTGCGCTCCACTTCTTTGCGCGCGACACGCTCTTCGATATCCCCGTCCTGGGCCGGCTCATCACCCAGTTCCGCGCTTTCCCCGTGAAGCGCGGCGAGAACGACACCAAGGCCATCCGAGAGGCGCTCACGCGATTGGACATGGGGGCAGCGGTGCTGCTCTTCCCCGAGGGCACGCGCTCGAAGACGGGCGAGGTGCAGGAGTTCAAGCGCGGCGCGCTGCTGCTGCTCCGCAAGTCGAAGTGCCCCGTGCTCCCCGTCGCCCTCGACGGCCCCATCGATGCCTTCCCGCGCACACAGAAATGGCCACGGTTCTTCGGCGTGCGCATCGTCTGCGTCGTCGGCGAGCCGATCGACCACGAGGAACTCTTCAAGGACGGGCCGGACGCGGCGATGGATCGGCTGCGCGCAGAAGTGATCCGCCTGCGCGCCGAGGCGGCGTCGCTGCGCGGCCGCTGATTCGGAGTCACAACTCCGGGTGGCCGGGAACTGCGCTTCGCAGCTCCCGGGGTGTGTCCGCGTGTGCGCGTGTGTCAGGTGTGTGAGCTTCGGAATCCGACCTCGCCTGATCCGGGATTAGCCCAGAGCGGCTGTTCCCGGGCACCCGGAGGCGCGATCACACCACGCCCACCGCCTGCGCATCGCGGTCGCTGAGCATGCCGCCGTCGGCGCGCTGGCTCACCGTGCCGTCGCGTTTCCACGAGCGTTCGCAGCGCGGCTCGCCCGACAGTTCCTCCACGACGACGGCGCTCGCGCCGGGGTCTACGCGGAAGCGTGAGACGCTACAGAGGTCGGCGAGGTCTGCGGCATCGAAGCCGCTGAGCAGGCCCTCGGGGTCGGGGACGACGAGGCCCGCATCGAGCGGGTTCTCGATGTCGCCCTTGGCGCGGACGTCCTCGAGCGCTCGGAGCCACGTGTCGCGCACCTTGATCACAGCGGGCCAGGCGTCGTGCGCCTTGGCGCCCATCGTGTCGATGAATGTCGAGAGGTGGACGCAGTGCGCGGGGTCCTTCGCGTCCACGTTGCGGAGCGTGCGGAAGGCCTCGTCGGCGGTGTGCGGCATGATGGGCGCGAGCAGACGCGCCAGGCCATCGGTGAGGTCCCACAGGGCCGTCTGCGTGCGCCGGCGGCGCTCGGAGTCCGGGGCGTCGCAGTAGAGACGGTCCTTGACCGCGCCCAGATACGTGGCGCTGAGCGTGTCGTTGCAGAAGTTGTAGAGGAGCGTGGTCGCCTTGTTGAACTGGTAGGTCTCGTAGGCGGTGCGCACCTTCTTGGACATCTCGTCGAAGGCGCTCAGCACCCAGGCTTCGAGCGAGGCGGGGGGCATCGACTCGGGGGCGACGCACATGCCGTCGTCGCAGCCGGGGCTGCTGGCGGTGAAATCGCTGAGATTGCTGAGCATGAAGCGGATGGTGTTGCGGATCTTGCGGTAGCTCTCGCCCGAGGTCTCGAAGAAGGCGAGGTCCGTCTTGATGTCGTTCTCGTAGTTCACGCTCGCGACCCACCAGCGGCAGACGTCGGCGCCGAACTTCTCGATGAGCATGTCCACCTCGAGCGTGTTGCCGACGCTCTTGGACATCTTCTTGCCCTCCTTGTCCACGCAGAACCCGTGGGTGAGCAGCGTCTTGAAGGGGGGCCTACCGGTGACACCCAGCGCCGGGAGCATGGAGAGCTGGAACCAGCCGCGGTGCTGGTCGGAGCCCTCGAGGTAGAGATCGACTGGGTAGTCGGCGCCCTCGGACCGCTCGCGCATCACCGCGTTCCAACTGCTGCCCGACTCGAACCACACATCGAAGATGTCCATACCTTTCTTAAGGCTGGTCAGATCGACGTTGTCCGGGTTGGTCCAGTGCTGGAGCAGCGTGGGCGCATCCTCGGTGAACCAGGCGTCCGAACCGACCTCGCGGAAGCGCGTGGCGATGGCCTTGACGGTCTGTTCGTTGAGCAGCGTCTCGCCCTCGGGCGTGTAGAACGCGGGGATGGGCAGGCCCCAGGCGCGCTGGCGGCTGATGCACCAGTCCGGGCGCGTCTCCAGCATGCCGCGCATGCGGTTACGGCCCCACTCGGGGACGAACTTCACTGAGTCTGAGTTGGTCGGGTCCGTCGCCTCGAAGGCCTTGTCGCGCAGCGAGAGGTCCTTGTTATCCACCTCGATGAACCACTGCTCGGTGGCGCGGAAGATGACGGGGGTCTTGCCTCGCCAGTCGTGGGGGTAGCTGTGCATGAAGCGGTGGTCGTAGAAGAGGGCGCCGTCCGTGCGCAGGAGCTCGGTGATCTCTTCGTTGGCGTCCCACACCTTCATGCCTTGGAGGAACTCGGGGACGGAGGTGTCGTAGGTGCCGTTCTCGGTGACGGGGCAGTAGATGGGGAGCTTGTTCTTGAGGCCCGTCATGTAGTCGTCGGCACCGTGCCCGGGCGCTGTGTGGACGAGGCCCGTGCCGTCCTCGAGGGTGACGTAGTCCGCCGCCAGCACGCGGTAGATGCCGCTGGGGTCCGCGCCGCGCATCGCGGCGTCGGGCTGCGTGCTGAAGTCCGGTCCTTCGGGGATGAAGGCGTGCCGGTAGCGCAGGTTGAGGAGTTTGTCGCCGGTGGTGGTCGCGAGGACCTCGACCGACTCGGACTTGCCCGCCTTGGTGACCTTCTCGACGAGGGCCTCTGCGAGCACCGTGATGTTGCCGTCCACGCGCACGAGTGCGTAGGTGAATTTTTCGTTGACACAGATCGCGAGGTTCGCGGGCAGCGTCCAGGGCGTGGTCGTCCAGATCATGAAGCAGGGGCTTTGCGCTGGAGTGTCGTCGTCCTCGGGGTCGAGGCCGAAGGCGCGGTAGACGGCCTCGCCGTCCTGAGCGACGAAATCGACGTACACCGAGATGTCCTCGCGGTCGTAGTACTCGAGCTCCGCATCGGCGAGGGCCGTCTCGTTGTCCACGGACCAGTGGACGGCCTTGAGCTGGCGGTAGACGAGCCCCTTCTCGACGAGCCCTGCGAAGACCTCGAGCACCGCGCCCTCGTAGGCGGGCTGCATGGTGAGGTAGGGGTGGTCGTAGTCCGCGAGGGTGAGCAGGCGCTCCATCTGGGTGACGTGCTGCTTGACGTGCTTGCTGGCGTACTTTTGGCACTCGCGCCGGACCGCCATGCGCCGGTTGTCGTCGTCGAGCGATGCGATCTTCTCGAGCTTGCCGCTCTCGGAGAGCTCCTGCATGACGCGATGCTCGATGGGCAGGCCGTGACAGTCCCAGCCCGGGATGAAGGGGCAGCGGCGGCCCTCCATGAGCTTCGTGCGCACAACGAAGTCCTTGAGGCACTTGTTGAGCAGGTGCCCGAGGTGGATGTTGCCGTTGGCGTAGGGGGGGCCGTCGTGGAAGACGAAGCGGTTGGCTTCGGGGCGGGCCTCCTGGGCGGCGAGGTAGAGCGACGCCTTCTTCCAGCGCTTCTGGCTGGCGGGCTCGTTCTGCACGAGGTTCGCCTTCATGGGGAAGGCGGTCTTGGGCAGGTTGAGCGTCTTCTTGTACTTCTTGGCCCGATCGTCCTGGGCCGCTTGGGCGGTGTCGCTCATCGGGGTGTGCTCGCTGGGTCTGGTGGTGAATTCCGGAAGCGGGGGGGGTCAAAGAATAAGCCCGGGGACGAGGCCCCGGGCTTTGATCACACGAATCGGTTGTGGATCGGGCTCAGGAGCGTTTTTCGCCGGTGAGCTCGAAAATAGAGTGGGTGCGCAGGACGAGCCCGCCCTGGCAGCGCAGGTGGTAGCCCTGTGCGTGGACCTCGTTGCGGTAGCGCTGGAGATCCAGGATGGAGACGCACTTGCCCGAGCTGTCCTGCCACTCGTGGATGAGGGCCTCGTTCTCGGTGCCGAACTCGATGAGCTCGTCGTAGGTCGCCTTGTAGATGCTCTCGGGGAGCTGCTCGGTCTGGACGGTGGCGACGAAGTTGAGCCCGTTGCCCAGGTCCTCCTCGTGCTCGCGTTCGCCCGCGCAGGGGAACTCGGTGATGAGGTTGCGGACCGGGACGCCCTCGTCGATGTCCGTCGTGAGCTCGGTGACGGAGTGGACACCCCGCTGGAATCGCATCAGGTGCGATCCGGGCATGAGCCAGGCCTCGAAGTCGAAGCCGTCCTGCTCGATGGTGCGCCGGGCACGGATCTTGAAGAGTTCGGGGTGGAGCGGGCGACGGTAGAGAATGAGGCGGTAGGCCTGGAGGCTTGTCGATTTCGTGGGCGTCGTCACGTGCTGACCTCATTGGAAGGGAGGAGTCCGGGCGTTGAGACCGCCCCAGAACCCGTCAGGGGCGAGTCTAGTGCTCGTTTCCCATACGACAAGCGCGTTTTTCCTTCTTCGAGCAAGAACCTGATGCGGGTCTACCACATATGGTGCTACCACCGGGCGTGGGTCGCCAGAATAGGGCACACAAGATGTTGGGATTTCGCTCCAAAGTCCGAGAACTCACCGATTGACGCGTGACAATACCCCATCTTCCCCGATGATTGATCTCATGCCAGAACTCTCGGCACGCTTGCGCCGACTCCGGAGGCTGCCGCGCCCCCAGCGTGTCGCGGCCCTGCGCTCTGTGCTCGTCTGGGCGACAGGGGATGAGCTTGAGGCCTTCGCCGCCGAGGCCATCGAACTGGCGAACCGTTCCAAGCACAAGTGGGGTCTGCTGACCGAGGTGCTGCGCGCGTGGCCCCGCCTTTCGTTCGAAGCGCGGGCGGCGGCGATCGTCGTCGCGGGTGACCGCCTGAACGCCTTTGTGGTGGCACTAGAAGGGTCCGACGACCGCTCCGATCGTCGGGCCGCTTCGGAGATCGCCTCGGCGTGTCTCGCGGGCGAGCCCCCTGCGCCCGAGGGCAGCGAGGCGTCCCTCGCGTTGGTGCTGCACCGCCTGTCGGCGGACCAGGGCGCGATCGCGCACGCGGCGCTCACGGGCCTCGCGACCGCGGTCCGCGCCGTCGAGCCCGCGGACGTGCTGGGCGCGCTGCTGGATGCCGCGGTCGCCGACGCCGCCGAGCGCTACCACGAGCACCGGCACGACGCGTTGATGCGGGCCATCGCCGACCGTGCGCACAAGTGCGGCCCTCGCCTCACCGCCTGGCTCAACCAGCGCGACGATGTGGGGCACATGGCGATGCGCTCCGCGGCGCGGAAGCGGGGCGCTGGTGAGGCGATCGCTACAGCCGTGACGAATCTCGGCGTGCCCTCGCTCGCGCCGGCGGCGGTCTCGGCGCTCGAGAAGATCAAGGCGCCCGAGGAGCGGGCGATCCCGCTCGCGCAGGGGCACCTGCTCGTCTCGCGCTCGCGCGGCTCGAAGCTCGGTCGCCTGCGCACGCCCGATGCGCTCCTGGGCGAGGCGTGGGACGCATCGCTGCCTCTGGACGCGCGCCTCGGCGCGATCGAGTGGATCGGGCGCGTGCCCATGAAGCCGACCGAGCGCGTGCGGCGGCTCAGCGAGACGCTCGGCGATCCGGACGTGGGCGTGCGTCTCCGCGCCTGCCTGGCGCTGCGCGACTGCCCCGCTTCGGCACCGACCGACCGGGCGCTCCGCGATTTCGCGTTCGATCCGGACCCGCGTGTGGCGCACGCGGCGCTGTCGGCGCTCGTGACCGCGACGACGCAGCGCCGGCGAGAGGCGCATCGGGACCTCTTCGAGCAACTCGAGCGCTCGCCCCACGAGCACGTCCGTGTGCTGGCGACCAAGTCGATCGGGGCGCTGCGCTCGCAGGAGTCGAGCGATGAGGGGTTGCGTGAAGCGTTGCAGAGCGACGACCGGGCTCGCGTGCTCGACGCACTGGGCGGCGTGATCCGTCGCGATCGGTGTGAGGCGTTCCTCGATGAGCTGCTCGTGCTGGCGACGGCGACCGACCCTTTCGTGAGCGCCAAAGCGGTGCGCGGGCTCACGCATACGCCGGGGGACGACGCCCGCGGTGCGCTGCTCGAGGCGCTCGGGCATTCGGACGGGCGTGTGGTAGCGGACGCCGTCGAGGCGCTGGGGTTCCGGGACGGCGGGGCCATCTCGCTCAAGGCGTTCACGACGAGCGCCGTGGCTCGTGTCCGCGCCAACGCGGTGCGTCACGCCCTGCGCACGGACCCGGGCGGGCACCCGGCGCGGGACACGCTCGCGGAGATGCTCACCGATCCGCGTGCGTCCCACCGGCTCAGCGCGTTGTGGGTCACCGAGCGCACCGCGCAGACGGCGCTCTCGGAGCGCATCGCGGAGATGATCAACTCGGACGACGAGCGCGAGGTGCGAGTTCGCGCTGAGCGCACCGCCCACCGACTGCTGGCGCAGATGCGTGACGGCTGGTCGCGCTCGGCCTCCTCCAACATGGCGGCGGGGTAACCGATGATCACGCACACATCGACCCTCGCTGCGGCCCCCCTGAGGCTCGTCACCGGCGAGCCCGTGCCCGGTTTCTTCGATGCTCTGCCGCTGTGGATGTGGGTCGCGATCGGCGTGATCGTGCTGCTCATGATTGCGCTTGTCGTCGTGCTCACGCTGGGTCGTGACCGCTCCCACCGCGCAGAGGCCGAGCGCGCGTTCCGCGGCATGGCCCGCGGCACCCGGCTCTCGGCCGCCGACCGCAAGCTGCTCGAGACGGGAGCCCGCGAGACGGCGGTGGAGCCCGTGGCCTGCCTGCTCTCGCTCGGTGCGTTTGACCGCGTGGCGCAGAGCGCACCGCGGGAGTTCAGCGAGCGCTTCGAGGCGTTCCGGGCCGCCCTCTTCCCCGAGGCGGAGCCCTCTTCGGTGCCGGCGTGACGACGGACGACGGCGGCTCGCCCGAGCCCAAGACCATTCTCGTGCTGATGGGACTCCGCGCCAGCGGCAAGTCCACGCTCGCGCGGGCGATCGGCGAGCGGGTGGGCGTGCCGCACCTCGATCTCGATCCGCTCGTGCTAGAGCGCATTGGCGCACAGACGGTGCGAGAGGCATGGGAGCGCGACGGCGAGCGGGCGTTCCGCGAGGCGGAGACCGAGGCGTTGCGCGCGGTGCTCACGCGCGAGCCGCCCTTCGTCCTCGCGCTCGGTGGCGGCACACCCACGGCGCCGGGGGCAGAGGGCGTGCTGCGCGACGCGGTGGAGGAGGGTCGCTGCACACTGGTCTACCTGAGACTCACGCCCGAACAACTCCGAGCACGTCTGCACGCCGATGACCCGGACAGGCCGGCGCTCATGGGCACCGATGCGAACGATGAGGTGCGTGCGGTGTATGGGGTGCGTGATCCGCTGTACCGCGCGTTGGCGCAGCACGAGTATGCACCACATCGTGCGGTGGCAGACGATGTGAGTGCGATCATCGACGTTTGGAGTTGAGTGGTCTTACGCGGCGAGGCGGAAGCGGCCAGCGTCGAGGCGGCGCTCCAGGCGGCGCTCGTCTTCGACGTTCGCGAAGGTGTTGAAGACGCAGGCCATACGCACGGGGCCGGGCTGTTCGAGGTCGTCGGGCTCGATCCACACGACCGTGGCGCTCACGAAGACGTCCCAGTGATCGACCGCGTCCTCGGTGGCACCGCAGGGGAGTTCGATGCGGCAGACGATGCGACTGCCCGGCTCGAGGGCTTCATCGAGCTCAAAGCGCATGCCGCCGATGGAGAGGTCGTAGGCGTGCCCATCGAGGTGGAATCCCTCGGCGTCGGCGGCGCGCACCGCGACGCCCGTGTAGTACGAGGGCACCGCGTATCGCGTGTGGGCTCGTCGATTGGCTCCGGTCTGCATGGCCTGGCTCCTGTCGGTGAGGCTGTCGGTACAACCTTCATCGGGCGGGCACGCTGCGGTGTTGCAGCGGACTTGCGTGTCGGGTTGCCAAATGGCGTGGTCAGGTGTCCATGAGATCATCGGAAGCAATGAGTCGTAGCGCTACGCGGTCGATCTTGACGCCCATGATGAATTCGATACGCCGGAGCAGCTCGTCGGGGATCGCGTCCTGGAGTTCCTCGTCGAGGAGCTCGGGCAGGTCGAGCAGGCGCCCGTCGCTGGTTTCGAGATGCGCGTGGTCCTGCGTATCGGCGTCGTACCGGAAGGCGCCGGTGGGGCCTTTTTCGCAGGCGTAACGCCGGCAGAGCCCCGCGTCGCAGAAGGCGTCGAGGGTGTTGTAAACAGTGGCCATCGAGATGGAGGGATCGCTCACGCGGACGAGGCGGTGGAGCTGCTCGGGCGTGGGGTGCCGCTTGGTGGCCCTGAGCGCGATGAACACCGCCTCGCGCTGGCGCGTGCAGCGGAGGTCGTGCCTGGCGAACAGATCACGGATCGTGGGCATGTCGGATGGTAGGGGGGCGGATTCAGGCGTGGCTGGCGGGCGGAGTGGCGTCGGCGGAGACCCCATCGAAGACCATTTTGTAGTGCCTTACGCCCGCTTCCATGAACATCTCGCCGACCACGTCCCAGCCCAGCGACCGGTAAAAGTCCACCGCGTCGAAGCGTGAGTGGCAGAAGAGGGAGGAGAGTCCGAGCACGCCGAAGGCGCGCCGCTCGAGCTCGACCACGAGCGCCCGCCCGATGCCCTCGCGCTGGCGCTGCGGATCGACGGCCATCTGCATGAGCTTGCCCACGCGGGGCTCCGGGTAGTTCGGGAGCAGACAGACGATGCCGATGACGCGCTGGCCCGTAGGGTGGGCGACGGTCGCGACGAAGTGCTCGAGCTTCTCCTCGGCGCCGGGGATCTCGGCTTTGAGCATGTCCATCGTGTACCCGATGGGCTCGAGGAGCACGCGGATGCGCAGGTCCACCGCTTGCTGGTAGAGCGGATTGTCACGGTCCACGCGTTGGTAGGTGATCGACAACTCGGGCTCCTCGCGGGCGACGATCGCCCGCGGGTAAAGATAGTGCCCGCTAGCCTGGCATACAAGGGGCATTCCCAAAGGTTTGCGGTACCACTTGCTGGTTGTCTGGTCTAATCGGAGAATGAAACGGATTTGCATCGCGGTGTGCGTTTTGCTCGCGCTGGGTGTGCTCACCAGCGTCGCGATCGCCTGGGGGCGGGCGTCGATGGACGTCTCCAGGCTCACGTCTTCGTGGCTCGCGGACGAACCGGAGCGCCATGAATCTCGCGTATGGGGCGAGGTGCTGGATCAGCGTGGGAGGGCGTCGGTCCGGCGTGTGATTTGCTTCGAGCCGCTCGCAGGATCAGCGTCGGCGCGGGGCGTTGCGTTCAGTCTGGTCCACATACCGGAGTGGAGCCTCGCGCACGAGTACGCCTCGCTGGTGGACACCGACTACGCGCAGGAACACGCCTTTGGCTGGCCTTACCACTGCTTGACGACATCGTGGGTGGTGAAACACGAGACCGGCGCACTGCCGGACGAGGGCCTGCGCGGGGGGCTTCACATCGAGCCATTCCGCATGACGCCCACGCTGCCTACCTCGCCTCCTGCACAGCCGGCGTACTCCGTGCCGCCGTCGTTTTCCGGGGGATTCACGTTCTCGGGAATTCGTTCAATGTCGCCCACGTCCGGGCTCGCATTCCGCGACCGGCACGCGCTCCCGCTCTCGCCGCGGTTCGGTGCGTTGGCGCTGAACACGCTCTTCTTTGCGTGCGCATGGGCATTGGCGATCGAACTCGCACTGGCACCCAAACGGCTGCGCCGTTGGCTCTGGCGCCGGCGCGGGAGGTGCTTGTGGTGCAGGTATGAACTCGCGGGTGCGCCCCTGTGCTCGGAGTGCGGGCGGTCTTCGAGTGAGCAGCCGAGGCCGGTTGGCACGAGGGCGTATGTCGGCGCGGGGCTGGTGTGCGTGATGCTGGTCATCGTGCTGGGGGTGCTCGGGTTCTGGCGTGCCGGCGTAGCTCCACGCACTCCCGCATTGCACAGAGCCGCTGCGATGGGAGATGTCCAGACGCTGCAACGTTTGATCCCGATCACCACCGACTTCGAAGCGCATGACGGGGTGCTGGGACTCAAACCCGCGATCACGTCTCGGGATGCGCTGTGGTGGGCGGCGGTCCGAGGGCATACCGAAGCGGTGCGGTTGCTACTCGACGCGGGCGCGAAACCGGAGGGGCCCGCGGTGATCCACGCGATGGAGAACGAGCACTGGGAGGTGTGCATCGTCCTCGTCGAGGCGTCAGAGTCGCCGGGGTTTCTCGCGAATAACGGCAGAAATGTCTTGCTCGGATCGGTCGCCAGGGGCGACGTCCCGACGGCGGTTCGGCTGCACCGGGCGGTCGGAGGAGTACCGAACGATCGGAGACTGCTCTTTGCTGCGAGCGAGTCCAACGGCGAGATGCTCCGCGAGGTGCTCACGTGGGCGACGTGGTCCGATGGGATGCTGGCCGAGTGTGTGCCCAGGGCGATCGAAGAGGGCGACGCATTATCTGTCGTAGCGCTCATCGAGGTGGGGGCCGACGTACGTACCGGCGGGCGCGAACTGTTGTGGATGGCGTGGGAGGCCGAAGCCCAGGAGATCGCCCGCACGCTCATCGCGTTCGGCGCGGACGAAGATCCTTCGCCCTCTGTGCTGCACCGAGCGGTGGTTCGTGCGTGCCCCGAGTGCTATGCGTGGTTGCTGGAGGCGGGGTCCGATCCGCTGCGTTGTGACCAATTCGACGACACGATGGCCCACACCGCCGCTCGCCTCGACGACGGGGCCGAGATCCTGGCGATGGTCCTCGACGCGGGGGTACCGATGGACGCGACCTCGCGTGACGGGAACACGCCGCTAATGGAGGCCGTGCTGTTCCGCCAGGCGGAAGCGGTACGGCTGTTGTTGAAGCGCGGGGCCGACCCATCACGAACGAACCGAGCGGGTCTGACGGCGCTGGACCTCGCCTCACTGCCACCAGAGCGCGAGTCTGACTCCATAGACGCGGAGCGCGTCATCGTCGAGTTGCTCGAGCGGGCGGTTCGGGAGCCTTGAGTCAGCGGTGCCCCCTCCGAAGACGGTTGCTCGCCAACGCACGCCGTGATGCTTTTCGGGAACCCGGAACGGACGGGGCGGGCCCACAGTCGAGACGCCCCGGCGGACGTCCTCGATCTGTTGCAAGGGAGCCCCACGGGTCGGGACGCCGAACCCGTCCAGCGCGAACGCTTCGCCCTCGCGCGCGAGATCGTGGAGCGCGTACAGCGCCGGTCCGAAGCGCGACAGCGAGCGTACAGTCGGGGATGCGTATCGCGGCGGCCACTCTGTTGAATGTTCCTGGCCTCGATATCGAGCGCGGGGCGCGTCGGGTGGCGGCGTGAGCGGTGCGCCGCCCACCCTCCGCTGCAACGACTGCGGCTACACCCTCGAGGCCCTGCCCGCGAACGCTGATTGTCCGGAGTGCGGGCGTGCTGTGGCGCGGTCGTTGCCGGAGGCGCGCGTGGGGTCGGCGTGGCAGCGGTCGTGGAATCTGTGGCGTGCGCTAGGTGCCCCGGCGTGTGAGCCCCGGGCGATGTGGGAGCGCGTGCGTCCGGCGATGGCGGGGCGTTCGTTTCTGTTGCTTGTGGTCTCTTGCGAGCTGGCGACGCTGCCGATGGGCGTGAGCTTGTGGATGGGGGGGCCTCAGACGGGGCGGCCCCACGCGATGTACCCGTTGTCGTTCGCGCTGTTCAGCGCGCTGGGCCTGCTCGCGCTCTCGCTCACCGAGGCGTTCGGCCTCGCGTTCATCGGTTGGCGTCGGAAGTGGTCGAACTCGCCGGCGCATCTGCTGGCGGTGGTGGGGCACGCCTCGCCCGGCTGGATAGCGGGGGGCGTGGTGAGCGCGATCGCCTGGCAGGCGCTGCAGCGCCTCCCGGGCGTGTGGATGGTGTCGCCGGTGCGCATCGATGGTCAGGTGGTGCTGCCGGGCGGCTGGCCCGTCGGTCTGGTGATGGTGCTGGCGGGGGGTGTCGGGCTGCTGTGCTTCGAGGCGCTGGCGTACGTGGGGATGACGAGGCTGCGGTACACGCGGGCCGGGTGAGATCGGCCCGCTCGGGAGGCCCCGCGCACGCTACGATCCGGGCATGTTCCCACGACGCCCCACACGCCAGATCGTGCTCGGAGACGAGCGAGTCGGTTTCGTACGCATCGGCGGCGGCCTCCCCACCGAGCGCCACCCGAACGCGACGATGGACAGCCCGCCCGACCAGGGCGGTCCCGCCCGGGTCTCTGTCCAGACGATGACCGCCGGCTACACGCACGACGTGGACGCCTGCGTCACCGAGATCAACAAGCTCGCGAGCGCCGGGGCGGACATCGTCCGCGTCGCGGTGCCCGAGAAGAAGGATACGGAGGCGCTGAAGGAGATCCTGCCGCGGGTGAGCGTGCCGATCGTTGCGGATGTGCACTTCCACTTCAAGCGCGCGCTGGAGGCCGTCGAGTCGGGGGTCCACAAGATCCGCCTGAACCCGGGCAACATCACGGATCGCGAACAGGTGAACGAGGTGATCGACGCCTGCAAGGAGGCGGGGCTGCCGATCCGCGTGGGCGTGAACGAGGGCTCGATCATCGAGCGCAAGGACAAGCAGAAGCGCAAGGAGGAACTCGGCAAGTTCTTCGTGAAGAACCAGATCGGCGGCAAAAACGCGCACCTGCTCGGGCTCATCATCGCGAAGCTCGAGGAGTACATGGACATCTTCTACGAGCGCGATTTCCGCGACGTGGCGATCAGTTGTAAGAGCATGGACGCCGCGTTCACCGTTGCGGCGTACAAAGAGGTCGCTGCCCGCTTCGACCACCCGCTGCACCTGGGCGTCACGCACGCCGGCCCCAAGGAGACGGGCGCGATCCGCTCCATCGCGGCGCTGAGCGGCCTGCTCACGCAGGGCGTGGGCGACACCATCCGTATCAGCTACGCCAACGACCCCATCTACGAGGTGCAGGACGGCCTTGAGCTGATGTACTCACTGGGCCTGCGGACGCGCAAGGGCGCCGAGCTGATCGCCTGCCCCACGTGCGGGCGCATCCAGGTGGACCTCTTCACGCTGGTACAGGACGTGCGCAAGACGCTCGAAGAAGCGATCACCGTGCCGATGAAGGTCGCGGTGATGGGTTGCGTGGTCAACGGCCCGGGCGAGGCGGAGGGCGCGGACGTCGCCGTCTTCGCGGGCAACAAGCGCGGCATCATCTACCTGCAGGGCGAGAAGGTCGCGAACATCCCCGAGGAAGAGATCCTCCAACGCCTGCGCCAAGAGTGCGAGGACTTCCAACGCAAGGTGCTCGCGGGCGAGGCGGAGCTGGGTCAGAAGGTGGTGGACATCGTGCCGCCGGACCCCATCGGCGAGCTCGGCTCGGGCGAGGCGAAGATCGCGGCGGGGGATGTGGAGCGGGTGACGAGCTTGACTGTCGAAGGGGCTTGATCGCTCTGGCATTGCCTGTAGGGTGATCGTGCATGCCACTCGAAAGGCACCCGATGATGAAGACACAAAACACCGTCATTCTCTTGCTAATCGCTGCATTGACCCCGGTCGCGTGCGCGCAATCGTATGATGAGATCATCGATATCACCGGGACTGTGCGCGGGATCAAGGTGCTCTCGGCGTCCGTAAACGGGGCGCCGGTGACAAGCGCAACCGAGGATCTCTGGACCGAAAATGGTCTAGTGTCAGGCTCCGGCGGCGCAGGGACGGTGTTCGCGGTCGGCAGCCTCGAATTGACCGCGACGCCTCCTTCGGACAATCGCGTCATGCTTGAGTGGGCGGGGTCTGGCAATGCGCCGCCTTGGAACGCGGAGGTGCGTGGTGGCTACGGCTATCGCGTGAGCGGCCCGACGGGAGGGGGCAACGCGCCGGACATCACGGTCAACATGTCGACCGTGACGGAACTCGATACGACATTCGTGGTGCGTGACTTCATTTTCGCTGATCTCACGCTGTACGAGGAGATGCACCTCAGTGGCTTTTCGGGCGGCTTTATTTTTGAGCCGGAAACCCTAGAACTCTCTTGGGATTTCGGGCGTGAGTCCTTGGCCATGACCGGGCCACGCGGTGCCGTGTTCGAAGGCGATGTAAGCGGTGTCATGCTGGTTCCCGGGGCGTACCGTGTTGATCAGATTGCTGGTGAGTTTCTGTCAGTCTCCGGGACAGGTGGTGCAGGATTCGACTGGGCCGTATCGAACGCGACGGTGATTGCGCGCGTTGGGGTACGTTCGCGTATGAACCCGCCCGATGAGTACGACCTCAACAACGACAACGACTTTGACCTGGATGATCTCCGTGATTGGCGCGAGAACAGTGCCTCGGGTTTGCCCGTCTATGACACCCTCGGCGACGGGGTGATCGACGACGACGACCGCGAAGAGCTCGTCCGCGCACTCTCGTTTCTTCTCGATTCGCCGCTGATCGACTGCGACGGGAACCTGAAGCACGATCCGTTCGAGATCGAGTTTGACGGCGTGACGCCGTGCTCTGCGAGCACATGCTCCGCGGACTTCGACGGCAACGGTTCGGTGAATCTGGGCGACTTCGGCGTCTTTGGCGCCGCGTTCGGTTCGAGCGTCGGCGACATGAATTACAACGCCGATGCGGACTTCGACGGCAACGGTTCTGTGAACCTTGGTGATTTTGGCGTCTTTGGGAGTCAGTTCGGCAGCGGCCCCGAGACCTGCACGCCCTGATTCACGAGACTCGTTACGACGGGCGTTCGGGCAGTTCGTAGTGCACCGCGACGGACGAGGGCATCGGGGGGTGCTTCATCTGCAGACGCCAGCCGGTGAATTCGCTGGGGTTCCAGCCGCAGCGTTCGTAGACGCTCGCGATGAGGTCCTGGTAGCGCGGCACGAGCGGGGTGGTGACAACGGGGGGCGTTCCGCCGAGTGTGCGCATCGAGGCGTAGATGGGCAGCACGTCGGTGTCGTCGTGGTACATGTGCTGGTCGAGGTTGCCCGACGGGTTGCCGTAGACGCGGACTTGCGGGTCGATCTCGTCGGCGAGGTCGCGATGCACGATGAGATCGAAGAGGAGGTTCTCCGCGGGCGTGCTGACACCGGCGATGAGTTCCCCGATGGTGTCGTGCTCGTCGCGGTAGCGCGAGGCGGCGGCGCGTTCGAGGTAGCCGACGAAGACGGAGAACCGGCCGGTCTTGCCGACGTTGCCCGGACCGAGACGGTAAAGCTCGCCGAGGTGATCTTTGAGGACTTCGACGTCCGGCGCGTGCCCGGTGCTGAACTCGCGGAGCAGCAGGGGGGCCTCATCGTCTTCCGCTGCGTTGAGAGAGAGCGGTTCGATCTCAGAACCGATATCCGAGCCGTCATCGTTGTAGCGACGCATGCGGAATAGCGGCCACGTTGAACTGGGGCGGAGGCGCTGGAAATCCACCATGCCGCTGCAGAGCACGAAGTCGAGGCGCGAGGGATCGTCGGCGTTGGGCGCGAGGAAGTACGTCGCGATACGGCTGTATGTCTGCACGCCCCAGATACCACTGTTGCCGCGGAAGGCGATCTTGCGGCTCATCTCCAGCGGGTCGGTCCCCATGCCCGCCATGCTGTCAAGGATGAGATCGAGGGCCGCTCGGTTGCCGACGTGAATCTCGACCATGCGGTCGAAGCTCTGGATGGAGGCCTCCAACTTCGCGATGGCCTGGGGCGTCGCTCCGGCGTTCTGCACCGCTTTGATGAAGATGTTCATGCCGCTGGCACCGGGGAAGAGGCTGGCGGCTTCCGCAGTGCTCGGGCTATTGATGATGCGCGAGAGTTTCCAAGTCAGGTTTTTGTTGAGGTTGAGACTGCGTGCGACGTCGCGGGAGGCCTCGGTATCCAGGCTCAGGTGGTCGTAGAGCTCGATGAGAGCACCGCGAACCGCCTGGACGCTGTCCCGGCAGTCGAGTTCAAAGGTGCGGTTTGCGAACTGGGTCACGTGTTCTCCTCGCCCTGACGGCGATTGATAGCGAATCTGGAGGATCATACACGAAGGAAAAAGGCACCGCGAACGGAATCAAAAATATCCGCACAATTGTCCCCGGGGACACTTGCACGATCGGAATTGCGCCGTACGCTGCATGAGAACTTCCGTCGGACCTATCGCAACGTCGCGTTGGTCGCCGCGTATCGGAACCACTCTGGAAGAACTTCGAGGAGAAGAACATGTCAGGTATGAACACAGCATTCGCGGGGATTGCGATGCTTGGGATCGCGGGCTCCGCGTTCGGCACGGTTTCGCTCTCGCAGGGCGCTTCGGCTCCCACCTACACCGGTGCCTCGCTCAACTTCGACGAGGTCGGCGGCCCCACCGGCCCCGGTGTTCCCACGAACTCATGGAGTGGCATCGGCATCACGACCTTCGCTGCCGGTGTAGGTCCGGGTTTCGTTGGCGATCGCAGCGGCGAGCCTGGCTTTGGCTGGCTCCCGGCGAACAACACTTTCACGGGCGACTTCGGTGTCTTCATCAACTTTGACGATGACGTCACCGAGTTTTCCGCTCAGGTCTGGGACAACGGCGGCCCCGCTTCCCCCTTCGGTGGCGGCATGTTCGTGGTGGCCCTCAATGATGGTGTCGAGGTGCTCTTCGCTGTGGTCGAGCCTGGCTTTGGCGGCGTCGGTGACACATGGTTCGACATCACCACCTCCGGTGGGATGGTCTTCGATGAGCTGCGGTTCGTCGGCCAGGACTTCGCGGGCCCCGTCACGATCATCGACAACATCTCCTTCAACTCGGTCCCCGCGCCGGGTGCTTTCGCGATGCTCGGCTTGGTCGGCGTTGCCGGTGCGCGTCGCCGCCGCGCCTGATGCTTCGTAGGTGCTGAAACGATGTCTCTCAGCACACACACCTTCCGAGCGGGCTCGCGCTCGCTCGGTTGATTATCTGAACTCCACCGAGACTCCTTCCTCCCCTCCGGGACACTCCAGCGAGAAACACCATGTCGAAAATTAATACTGTGACGTCCGCCGCACTCGTGGCCATTCTCTCGGGAAACGCGCTTGCGCAAGAAGCGTTTTTCCTGCCCGAGCTATACATCGCAACGGACATCAGCGCCGATGGTCGTGCTGTGACGGGCAATTTCCTGTTCGACTACGAGACTTTCCTGAGCATCGGCAACAGCGCACCCTTACTGCTCGGGGCGGCCACAACACCGGTGCTCGGAAGCGGCGCCGGCGGGCCGCAGATATCCGATGACGGCACCTACATTTCCGCCACCATTCTCGACAGCACCTCGATGTTCCAAACGCAAGGCATCTGGAATCGGGACACGGGTTGGGTGAGGATGATCACCGGGCCAGTCGCACCGAACGGAGCGAATCTCGACAATTCCGTCGCCTCGGCGTGGAGCCTCTCGGGTGACGGCACCACCATCGGCGGCTTCTACTGGGACGATGAGCTCCCCGGGATGCCGGGCGGAGTACGCGCCCAGGCCAGTCTCTGTTCGGTCGTTGATGCGCCGGTCGCTCTGCAACTCGAGCCGGATCGCAACGGTCGGATCAACGCCATCAATACCGACGGCTCCATCGCCTGCGGCTGGATGGAGAGCGACTTCGGCCATTGGCAACCCACCGTCTGGCGCAACGGCGTGAGGTTCGACCTTACCCCAAGCGAAGCATTCACATACGCGCAGCGTCTCACCCCTGACGGCTCGCGCGTCGTCGGCAATTCGCTGAATCCCTCAACGCTCAACATCGAGACGACCATCTGGACTTGGAACGGAGTGTCGTACGACGAACTGGTCATCGGGTCGCTCGCGGGAACGCCACAGGGCGTCGGGGCACTCGGCGTGCCTTGGGGCATCAGCGATGACGGCACCATCGTCGTCGGTCAGAACAACTACAGCTTCAACCCCGGCGGGGCTTCTGACGGGTTTATTTGGACCGCGGCGACGGGCATGGTTAAGGCTGACGATTTCGTGGCTTCTTTAGGAATCGATATCGCGGATGAGATCCAGATTCGATCGATAGACGGTATTTCGGGCGACGGCTCCACCATCATTGCCAACGGCATCCACCCCACCACGTTCGCACTCCGCAGCGTGAAGGTGAGGATCGTGCCCGATGATCCTACGAACCTCTGCTCTGCGGACTTCGACGGCAATGGCTCGGTGAACCTGGGTGATTTTGGCGTCTTCGGTGCGGCGTTCGGTTCGAGCG
>JAJDDE010000002.1 GCA_029260475.1 Phycisphaerales bacterium
TGTCTCCTCCGAATCTCGTGTGGTTTTCGCCTTGGGCCCGGATGCTAGGCGGGCTCGGGTCTCTTGATCCGGGCCCGTTTTCTTGCGCGCAGCCGAGCGCCCCGTGGGGTACCTTGGCTGCCCCTTGGGCGTTCTGCTCAGGGCTCAACCCACATTCAACGAGCGAGGAACCGGCACATGCGTCGAGCAAAGATCGCGGTCATCGGAGCGGGCAACGTCGGCGCGACCTGCGCGCACTGGGCGGCATCCAAGGAATTAGGCGACATCGTCCTGCTGGACATCCCCGATCGGGTCGGCGTCGCGCAGGGCAAGGCGCTGGACCTGGCGTGCTGCGCACCCATCGAGCGCTTCGACTCCAACATCAAGGGCACCTCGGACTACGCGGACATCGCGGGCTCGGACATCGTGGTGATCACCGCGGGCATCCCGCGCAAGCCGGGCATGAGCCGCGACGACCTGATCCAGACGAACGTGAAGATCGTGAAGTCCGTCAGCGAGCAGGTCAAGAAGCACGCGCCCGACTCGATAATCATCGTCGTCGCCAACCCGCTCGACGCGATGGTCTACACCGCGTGGAAAACCACCGGCTTCCCGACCAACCGCATCATGGGCCAGGCCGGCGCGCTCGACGTCGCTCGCTTCCGCACCTTCATCGCGATGGAGATCGGCTGCTCGGTTGAGGACGTCTCGGCCCTCCTGCTCGGTGGTCACGGCGACGACATGGTCCCCCTCCCCCGCCTGACCTCCATCCACGGCGTCCCCGTCAGCGAACTCCTCGATGAGAAGACCATCACCGCCTGCGTCGAGCGCGCCAAGGCCGGCGGCGGGGAGGTCGTCAAGCTCATGGGCACGAGCGCCTTCTACGCACCAGCGTCGGGCACCATCCAGATGTGCGAGGCGATCATCAAGGACAAGAAGCGCATCATCCCCTCCGCCGCGTACTGCGACAAGGAGTACGGCGTCGGCGGCTACTTCGTCGGTGTCCCCGCGCTGCTCGGCAAGGATGGCGTGGAGAAGGTCCTCGAGATCAACCTGCAGGGCGACGAGAAGAAGCTCATGGACGAGTCCATCAGCCACGTGAAGGACCTCGTCGGCACGGTCTGCGAGATGTTCCCCGAACTGGCATGAGCCCAATCAATGAGTCGGGTCCCCGCGACCGAATCGCGCCGGCGGTTCGCGCGGGGCTGGTTGGCCCGAACGTGCGTCTGGAACCGATGAATCCGGCGCACGCGGAGGATCTTGCACAGCACTGCGGCGGCTCAGACACGTTCGCGCACTTCAGCAAATTGCCCGATGGCATCGGCCCAACGTCATGCACGCTCGACGGCATGCTCGCGTGGATCGACACGTGCCGCCATGACGTGTCAAGGATCGGATACGCGATCATCATCGAGCAGCCGGTCGGCGATCTCACCGCGGGAACCGCCGTCGGTTCGACGAGCTTTTTGGACATCCGACCCGAGGACCGCGGCGTAGAGATTGGGTACACGTGGATCGCACCGGGCTGCCGCGGGTCGTGGGTGAACCCGGCTGTGAAGCTCGCCCTGCTGAGCGCCGCGTTTGAACACCCGATGTTCGTCGGACCGAACGGGGGAGAGACAGCGATGCGTGTGGCGCTGAAGACGGACGCCACGAACACCCGGAGCAGAGCGGCTATCGAGAAACTGAGCGCGGTGTTCGAGGGCATCCTGCGCCGTCACATGCTGATGCCCGACGGCCGGTGGCGTGACTCGGCGTACTACTCGGTTGTGGAAGACGAATGGCCCAACGTTCGAGGTCGTCTCCGCGAGCGGCTTGGCACTGTCGATGGCTCTCCAGATCTGTCAGCGGGCGACTGAACGAACGCCCGCAAGTCGGCAGCGCCAATGAACACGGCGTGAACCGGACTTGAAGATGAAGGGCATGATCTGACTCGTGGCTGCCATGTCAGCCGGCGAAGCGCGGACGGCATAGAGAAGAAGCTCATGGACGAGTCCATCAGCCACGTGAAGGATCTCTTCGGCACCGTCAGCGAGCTGTTCCCCGAACTGGCGTGAGCGGCTGAGTGCGTTGATCCACGACGACAGGCGTGCGCAGCGGCGTACGCCTATTCTAGTATAAGACTGCTCATTCACGCTGAGAGGAGATCGACATGCTCTGGCTGTGCCTCGTTATCTCGGCGGCGTCGATCATCAGCGGTGTGAGTGCCGTAAAAACAGTGCCGCAAGTCAAGACACACGCATGGGGGATCGTGCTGAGCATCGCGTCGCTGCTGCCACTGCTGACGCTCGTGTGGGTACTCAGAGATGACGCAACAAATTCAGACCCCGCGTCCATGGGTCTCTGGATGCTGTGGCTGGATCTGTGGTTCCCTTTTTTCTTGGGCTTGGTGGGGCTCGCCGTAGTAACACTCTTGTACTTGCTCACGACGGTCGTTTCGATCGCGATGGATCCACCACCGCGAAGAATACCGATACGCATGACGCACGCGTTATTGGTTCCTGCTCAGGTTGTCCTGACACTGCTCGTTATCGTGGACTACATGCCAGACGTGTAGCGGGGCCGGTGCCACGGTCACCCCCGGGTTACCACCCGGGGTTCTAAAGATGTTCAGCCAGCCTCGGCACGCGGGTGCGCCTTGTCGTACGCCTCACGCATGCGGCTCGTAGACAGGTGCGTGTACGTCTGCGTCGTCGAGAGCGACTGGTGGCCCAGCAGTTCCTGCACCGAGCGGAGGTCCGCGCCGTTGTCCAGCAGGTGCGTCGCGAAGCTGTGGCGCAGCGTGTGCGGCGAGATGCTGGGGTCCAGGCCGACCTGACGCAGGTACTTGTCGAGCTTGCGCCGGACCGAGCGGGACGACAGGCGACCGCCGTGCTTGTTGACGAAGAAGGGGCGGTCGCCGCCCTCGGCCCAGACGAAGGCGAAGCGTTCATCGGAACGGACGGTCGCGATGTAGCGCCGGATGGCGGCCATCGCGTGCGAGCCGAGCGGGACCATGCGTTCTTTCTTGCCCTTGCCGCGAACGCGGATGGAGTCTTTCTCGAGGTTGATGTCCTCGAGGTTGAGATCCACGAGCTCGGAGACCCGGATACCGGTGGAGTAGAGCGTCTCGAGCATCGCGGCGTCGCGCGCACCGAGCGTGTCGTTCATGTCGGGTGCCGAGAGCAGGCGCTCGATCTGATCGACGGTGATGGCGCGGGGGAGCCGCTTGCTCTGCCGGGGCGTGCGGATGAGCGTCATCGGGTTGGTCGCGACGAGCTCGCGCTTGAGCGCCCACTTGTAGAAGGAGCGGAGGGTCGCGATCTTGCGCGCCATCGTCGCGGGGGAGTACGAACGGTCAGCGAGGAAGGCGAGGAAGGAGCGGATGAGTTCCGCGTCGGCGGCCTGCATCGTCTCGGTGAGCGTCTTGGGCGTGATCGCGCCCACGACCTCCTTCGGCGCCGGCGCAGCATCGATGCGCTGGAACGCGTCCTTCTCGATGGAGTCGTTCAGCGGGATGCCCGCCTCGTCCACCATCCACTCGATGAACTGGCGCAGGTCGGCGCCGTAGCAGCGGGCGGTGTAGGGCGAGAAGTGACGCTCGTCGGTGAGATAGGCGAGGAAGGCGCCAACGATCGGCAGGATGGGTGGGTTGGGCATCGCTCAGTGCTCGCTCTGAAAGGGGTTGCGCGGGGACGAGACGGAGGGGCTCGTGTGGGCGTGGGACGTGGTTTGGTTTCGGCGACGCTCGGCGTGACGCGCCAACTCGTACGCGACGAGGGCGGCGTCGAACCAATCGAGCGGCTCGCTCGGGTCTTCGGCCATCTGTCGGACGGCGTGCATCAGCACCGCCTCGTCACCTCGGGCGCAGACGAACCGGTAGGCGTGGTCGCGGGCGGTGAACTCGATCACGGCGCGCTGCTCGGTTGTTGCTCGAAGGGGCGTAGACATCCGTGTCGCTCCGGGGGGAAGTCAGAGCGACGACACGCGTCACCGCTCCGGGGTTGTTTCTGACGGGCCCCGCTGCTGCGCGAGCCGGCGCCGTTCTGAATCCATGAGCGACCGCGCGGCGCGGTGGCTCACATACTGTGCGAACCGCATCACGCTCTTCGTGTAGATCCTCCAACCCATCGCGGTGTTCGGATCGTGCCGACCCTGGGCGTAGGCCTTGAGGTCCATCAGCACCTCGTGGTTCGATGCGTCCACCACCTGGGCGAACGCCGCGACGGGCAGGTCGGAGTCCTCCGAGACGGTGAGGCCGACGTCGCTCGCCGCCCGCTGCAGAGCGAGCGGGTCGAAGAAGGCGTCGCGGGTGTCGGCCCGCATCGCCGGGGTGCGTGCGTGGAGCACGAGGCTGAGCCCGATGCGGGGAGGGTCGTAGGGGTCCCACGAGGTAATCGTGCCGACGATCACGCCGTCGGCACCGAGTTGCTGGGCGACCTCGCGGGCGTCGGCGGGCGTCGTGATCCGCTCGATACCGATGGAGCGCATCGCCCCGATCGAACGGTTCACCGGAAGGCCGACGAGGCCCTCGACCTGCGTGAGCCCTTCGACCAGACGGTCGGTCAGCGAGAGTTCATCGATCCCCGAGGCGCCCGACTCGTTGCGGAGCGGAGCGACGGCGATGACGAGTTCGCGACCGGCGTCGTAGGGCGCAACGATGCGGCTCGGGTCCCGGAACTCGGGGCCAGAGAAGACCGATGCGCAAGAGCCCAGGAGCCCGGAGAGGACCAGGAGGGGCGCCAGCATCGCGAGGGTGCGCGGGCGGCGCCCAAAGAGCGCGGTGTGTGCGGTTGTCATGGCGTCCTGCCTGTCTGAAGTGTGTCGGGCTCCGCCGACGGATCGCAATCGGTGTGCCGGGGCGTCAACCCCGACAGTCCGAATCACCCCGCGAATCGCTCGCGGGGTGCGTGTCTTATTCGTTCTCGAAGGGCACGTTGGCGAAGGGCTCGGTGCCCTCGAGGTTCATGCCCGCCGCGACCATCGCCTGGGAGGGATCGACGGACCAGACGTTGTCGAAGCCGCCCCGATCGCTGATGAAGAAGATCGAGTTGTCGGGGGCCCACACTGGCATGAGGTTCACGTGGTAGCCGTTGGTCAGGTTGGTCTTCATCGCGCCGTCCCTACGGACGACCCAGACGTCCGCGAAGTCGGGCTTCTGGTTCATGAAGGGGCCCGAGACGGGGTGCTGGACGGTCGCGCAGGCGATGAACTCGCCGTCGGGGGACCAGGTGGGGTTGATCGCCGCCATGTCGGGGTTGGAGATGATCTCCGTGGGCTCGATGCCCTGCCCGTCCACGAGCTTGATGGTCCACACGCCGAAGTAGCGGTCGCCCCGCTCGCGAGAGCGTTGGAAGAGGACGAGGTCCTCGGTGGGGTGCCACTCGGGGAAGAGTCCGAAGGTGACGAACGTCTGCACCGCGGGGCGATCGACGTTGACGGTCCAGACCTCCCACCGCTCGGAGCGCTGGTTCAGGCGGCAGTACACGAGGTGCTGGCCGTCGGGCGACCAGCTCGGGTGGAGCTCGTGCTCGGAGTTGTCGGTGACCTGGATCGCCTGACCGCCCGCGCTGTTCATCACGTAGATGTTCCAGCTGCCGCTGCGGTTGGAGCAGAACGCGACGCGCTTGCCGTCGGGGCTCACGCTGGGCATCACGTCATGGGCGGGGTCGGTGGTGAGCTGCGTGACCGAACGCCCGTTGGTGGACTGCGCGTAGATGTCGCTCGTGGGGCGGTGACGCGTGCTCGAGAAGAAGAGCGTGTTGCCGCTGGGGCTGAAGTCGGGGTCGAAGTCGGCCCCGACTTCCGCGTAGCTCACGCGGCGCAGGTTGCTCGTCGCGTCGTGCGAGAGCGCCGGCTGCGACGCGAAGGCGCCGGTCTGCGGCAGATCGCCGAAGACGCCGAAGTTCTGGTTCGCCGCGGGCTGGGGTATGCCGTTGTGCGCGGCGTAGGTATCCGAGTTCATCCACGCGTCGAGCGCACCGTTGCCGGAGTCGGAGAACTCCGGGTGCTGCGACTGCGATTCGGCGGTGGTCGGGGTGCTCGAGCAGCCTGCTCCGAAGAGCAGGGCCAAAGCGGAAAGGACGGTGACGGCGGTGCGTGTGGTCTTCATGTCGAGAACGACTCCGTGATGCTGTCCGGGACGCGGATCCCCCCGCTGCATCGCGGGCGGGGTGTCTGCGCCAGGCCGGCTCCGCCGCACCCGACCATGCGTTGGTTGAGAGCTCCTCGACAATCCCACGAGGAGTGCGTCTGGTTTATCGGACAACGGGAGGGGCCCGCTGCACCGACGCACGCTGACGCTCTGTGATAATCGGAGCGCGGACGCGCGGACCTGAGTCAACGCACGCAAGGTCCGCAGAAAAGTCAATTTCAGCGTGGTGAGGCCCCTCGAACGTGCGGCAAGATCCGCGCATAAAAAAACCGGCGGGTCAGCAAGCGTCTCCTCCAAACGCTCAATGAACACACGCCGGTTCTTTATCGGGGTGGTGCAGAAGCTGTCGCTTCCGACCAACCAACATACCACAGTCCTCGCGAGTTGTGTGTGCAAAAAATCGTCTAAACCGCTGATTTTGTCACCGGATTTCTACACCACCGCGCAGATTTGGCCCGATTCCGGACAGAAACCCACCGAACCACGCCCACCATTACCCCCACTC
Organism: Phycisphaerales bacterium; assembly: GCA_029260475.1. Taxonomy (GTDB): domain Bacteria; phylum Planctomycetota; class Phycisphaerae; order Phycisphaerales; family UBA1924; genus OFTM391. The sequence goes on from JAJDDE010000002.1 coordinate 6,618, forward strand.
GGGTGACGGGCTCACACGACTGTCCGCCCTAGTCTGGAGGGCATCGCAAGCGGGATGGGTCCGAGGCGAATCGGGTGCCAATGCTCCCCTTCGATCCTCCCGAGCACCCTCCGGAGGGCCGTGCGGCGGTTGATTCGATTCCGGTCAGCCCGGAACGATTCCGGTACCATCGCTCCCCCATGAGCAACACCACACACACCGTGACATGTATCGCCGGAGACGGCATCGGACCCGACGTCGTGAGCGCCACCCAGGAGGTCATCAAGGCCGCTGGCGTGAACATCAACTGGGAGAACGCCGAGGCGGGCTACAAGGTCTTCAAGGCCGGCGTGAAGTCGGGCGTCCCCGAGGCCACCATCGATTCCCTGGCCAAGAACAAGGTCGCCCTCAAGGGCCCGCTGGAGACCCCCGTCGGGTACGGCGAGAAGTCCGCCAACGTCACGCTCCGCAAGCTCTTCGAGCTCTTCGGCAACACGCGCCCGTGCGTGGAACTCCCGGGCATCCAGACCCCGTTCACCGGCAAGGGCATCGACCTGATCGTCGTGCGCGAGAACGTGGAAGACCTGTACGCGGGCATCGAGCACATGCAGACGCCCAGCGTTGCGCAGTGCCTGAAGCTGATCAGCCGTAAGGGCTGCGAGAAGATCATCCGCCTGGCCTACGAGATCGCCCGTGCCGAGGGGCGTAAGAAGGTCCACTGCGCGACCAAGGCCAACATCATGAAGCTCACCGAGGGCATGATGAAGCGCGTCTTCGAGGAGATCGCGCCGGAGTACCCCGACATCGAGTCGCAGCACATCATCATCGATAACTGCGCGCACCAGCTCGTCCGCGTGCCCGAGGACTTCGACGTCATCGTGACGACGAACATGAACGGCGACATCCTCTCGGACCTCACCAGCGGGCTCGTCGGCGGGCTCGGCATCGCGCCCAGCGCGAACATGGGCGCCGACGTCACCATGTTCGAGGCCGTCCACGGCTCCGCGCCGGACATCGCCGGAAAGAACCTCGCCAACCCCACCGCGATGCTCCTCTCGGCGGTCATGATGCTGCGCCACCTGGGCGAGTTCGAAGCGGCGCAGAAGATCGAGCAGTCCGTCTTCGTCACGCTCGGCGAGGGCACCGCCCTCACCGGCGACATCGCGCCCAAGGGCAAGGGCGTCGGCACCGACAAGTACCTCCAGGCGCTCATCAACAATCTCGGCAAGAGCCCCGACAACTACACCCCGCGCGACTACAAGCCCATCAAGATCCCGCAGCTCCCCGAGGACCCCAGCTACGGCTCCACCAAGCTCCAGACGTTCATCGGCGCCGACATCTTCATCGCGTCCCCAATGGACACCAAGAGCCTCGGCGACGACCTCGTCGCGCTCAGCGAGAAGACGCCCCTCAAGCTCAAGATGATCTCCAATCGCGGCACCAAGGTGTACCCCGCGGTCGGCGGCAAGACGGACTGCGTGGACCAGTGGCGATGCCGGTTCATGATGCGCGACGAGAACGCGCAGATGACCGACACGGACCTCATGGCGCTCGTCTCCGCCTGTGCCACCAAGCACATCTGGGTGCACATCGAGAAGCTCTGCCTGCTCGACGGTGAAGAAGGCTTCACCCGCGCCCAAGGCGAGGACTGAGCATCAATCGTCAACCACTGCTCAAGCGGATGACCCCATCGAATGGCTGATAAAACGCCGCCCTGGCACCAGGGGGGCGTTTTTCATCGTTTTCGAGTACTTTTTATCCCCACGAATCCTGTCCCGGGCTTGCCAAGGTCCGGTTGTGACGTATGTTACGTCTGTGTGGATTGCACAGGCCACACGACCGGTTTGCACAGGCCGGAGAGTCAGACACCAGAAGCACAGACTGGCGTCTCAGCCAATTCGAAGCGATCCGTATGTCCGGTGCCCGTTTCACCGGCGGTCGTGATGCGATTGCAGGCTCTCTGTCTGATCACAGGAGACCCGGACCGCGATGCACAGCGCGAACCGGGAGAGAGACGGAGGAGATTCAGATGTTCACCCAGTCCAAGACCAATTTGCCCCTCCCGCTGATCGCGGGAGCGGCGCTGATCGCCCTGACCGGCGCGGCGCACGCAGGGGTTCCGAGTCCGATGCCCCAAGGCACGCACTCGACGTCCCGCCTCGTGCAGGGAGCCCCCGGCTTCCTCTCGAACAGCGGCGACCGCGACACGTCCGACCTCATGGGCCCCGCCCGCATCGAGCTCGCTCGCACCTTCCGCGACTCGACGATCACCGCGGACAGCAGCGCGTCCTACGGCTCGCTGTTCAACAACCTCACCTTCGAGGGGCCGCTCTCCTCGACGGGCGGCGAGCGTCTCGCTCAGGGCTTCAGCGAAGCGGGGTTCCAGGACAACACCGTCGTGCTCGCGGCACCCGGCTTCTCCATCGGTGACACCGTCAGCATCAGCGCGACCTTCGCGCTCGATATCGGTTTCATCATGGAGTACACCGAGCCCCGCACGGGCAACGGCTTCGGCTTCCAGTCTTTCGCGTACGACTTCGTGCTCGAGATCGCGGGCCAGAACTTCGCCTTCGAAGGCGAGTTCCGCGACTCCGGCTCCGGTCAGACCACCAACAGCGGCGCCCCGACCCCCGGCATCGTGACCGTTGACCTCGATGTCCCGGTCGGTGAGGCCTTCGGCCTCGGCGCCCGGCTCGACAGCGCGTACTACGCGAGCGCCGTGAACGCGGAGTTCGCCGCGTTCTTCTCGACGCTCAGCGACGTCGCGCACTTCCGCTTCCTCGGCTTCGGCGACCTCCCCGAGGGCGCCGAGGTCACATCGGAATTCGGCGATTACGTCTCCATTCCGGTTCCCTCCCCCGCCTCGAGTGTTCTGGCCGTGCTGGGCCTGACCTTGGCCGGGACGCGTCGGCGCCGCTGATCCTCCACCCCGCTCGCACCCCAACTGCTCCCGGGGCGCGAGCAACGATCTCCTTATCTCGCCGTGCTTGAAGACAAGAGCCGTGTCCTAGGACGCGGCTCTTGTCATGCGCGGAACTCGTTCAGCGGATCAGTCCGGGTACCGCAGCACTTCGACCAGCCGCGCCGCGCCGATCAGGCCGGTGTCCCGTTCGGAGGACGAGCCCCGCGCCTTCATCACGACGCACGTGCCCGTCCGCATCCGGTGCGGCGGTGCGGTCGGCCCTTGAACGAGGATCGACACCAGCGATTCCAGCTGAGGGTTGTGCCCGACAAGCATGACGCGGGCGTCCTCGTCCTTGCGCCTGATCAATTCGAGCACTTCCACGACGTCCGATGCGCGGTGCCCGAGCCCGAGGACCGGCTCCATCGCCCGCTCGACGCCCAGGATCTTTGCGACGATGTCCGCGGTCTGCTCCGCCCTGAGCAACCCGGAGGAGTACACGATCGTCGGGGTGTGGTCCGAGTCCTTGAGCCGCTCGCCGAGGTACGCCGCCTGGCGCTCGCCGCGCCCCCTGAGCGCGCGATCCTCATCCAGACCGCTCGGGGACTCCGGGTGGGCCTTGCCGTGTCGGGTGACGTAGAAATGCAAGGGCGTGGAACTCCAGAAGGGTTGACGGGCAGCGAGCGAGAGAAAGCGAAACCGATTCTACCGCCGGCTCACGCGTCGTCACCCGCATCGATCACGCCTTCGATCGCTTCGTCCAGAGCCCGGGCCCTGCTCGACCAACCGAGGTGCCGCACGCCCGCCCTGCCCGCGTCTGCATCGCCGCCCCACACCGTGCCGTCGTTCCCCAGCATCCCGGCGCACATCGCGAGTTGTTCAGCGAGACCGGTCGCACAGCCGTCGAACCACATCGCGGGGACGCCCTCGAGCACCTCCGGGTACGCGAGCGCTCGCGGCACCACCGGCAACGCCCCGCTCGCGGCGGCTTCCACGACGGCGATGCCGAAAAACTCGTGCGACGCCGCGGAAATCACCACGTCCGCCTCGCCCAGGGCCGCGCGGTACGCCTCGGCTGCTTGCCGCCCGAACCGGTGAATCCGCTCGCCCAACCGCTGGCGCAGAGATCCCATCAGTCCCGAGGCCCCGTCGGTCGAGGGTCCGACGAGATCGCACTCGAACGGCACGCCGCGCGAGGCCAACGCCTCGAGCGCTGCAGCGATGACGTGTGGCCCCTTGTCGTGCTCCCAACGCGCGTTCCAGAGGATGCGCAGCGGACGGCCCTGCATCCCGGGCCCGCGTCCCTGCGCGTCACGCGGGCTCTCGAAAAGCGCGTCATCGACGCCCGGCGGCAGCACACGCGCCTTGGCTTCGATCTCCGGGAGCCTCTCGATCAAACGAGGCGACGGCATCCGGCGGAGCAGCTCACGCAGACCATCAACCATCGAGCCCAGCAGGTAGCGTGAATTGCACCAGACCGCGTCCGCCGCGAGAGCGCTCGCGAGATTCGTGAGCGCGAAGTGGTCGTCGCGTTCCTGCTCCTCGCCCCTAACCGGGTACGTCAATTGGTGCTCGTGGAAGTACACGACCAGCGGCACGGATCGCAACCGCGCGGGGAGGTGGCCACGCAGTTCCGAAGCGTTGCACATGTCCGTCGCGACGATCACGCCCGGTGGCTCGGGCATCGCCGCGATCTCGTGCGCCGCGCTCAGCGCCGAGTGCCGCATGCGCCACTTCCAATGCCGCCCGGGGTAGTCGATCAGCGTGAACGCGTAGCGCGAGCGCGACGACCAGCCTTCGTAGAAAGCCCGGTGCGATCCGGAGTGGTACGCATCGATGTACACGATCATCGTCGCCCGAGCCTAACGGATCCCCCCGCCGCCAACCCCCTCGGCAATGCTGCTACGCTTGGACCACGATGACCGACGACACCTCCAACGCACCCGGTCGCTACGACCCGGACCACCTCCATGGCCCCGCGATCCGTGTGGTGATGATGCCGCGCGACACGAACCCGCAGGGGACGATCTTCGGCGGCGTCATCCTCTCGCTCATCGACCAGGCGGCCTTTGTTCACGCCCTGATGCTCGCCGATCACCGCTACGTCACCGTCGCGATCGATTCGGTGGAGTTCCACAAACCCGTCTACGTCGGCGATGTCGTGAGCATGTGCTGCGAGACCATGAAGATCGGGCGGACCTCGGTCCGCGTCCACGCGGTCGTCTTCGCCCAGCGGCGTGACCGCCCGGACCCCGTCCGCGTCACCGAGGCGCAGGTCACGCTGGTGGCCATCGACGAACGCGGCGAGTCGGTGCCGATCAAGCCGCGGAAGTAGCCACGCCCGCGAGCGGGCCGATCATCCGCCGATCGCCGGTACGATGCCACCCATGCGTCACATCGAGCTCATCACCACCGGCGGCACCATCGAGAAGACCTACGACGCCCACTCGGGCACGCTCTCGAACACCGGCTCCATCGTCCACCGCATGCTCCGTCGCCTGCAGCTACCGGACACGCGCGTACACGTGCGCGAGCTGATGAGCAAGGACTCGCTCGAGCTCACCGAGGACGACCGCGCGAACATCGCCGACACCGTTCGCGCGATCGCAGACATCTCCGATTCAATCGTCATCCTGCACGGCACCGACACACTCGCGGAGACGGGTGAGGCGCTAGTCGGCACCGTCGCCGACGCGCGCGTGGTGCTCACCGGGGCGATGCGTCCCTACGAGATGAAGCGCTCGGACGCCCTACAGAACCTCACCGAGGCGCTCCTCGCGAGCACCGTCGTTGCGCCGGGCGTCTACTGCGCCTTCCACGGCAACGTCCTCGCCTTCCCGGGCGTACAGAAGGACCACGAGCGGCTGACGTTCACGAAGGCGTAACACGCGGATGCACGGCTCACCATCGCGCATGAAAAAGCCCCGGGCGGGTGCCCGGGGCTCGTTGAGGATCTCGGTTGGTCGAAGGCCTTAGCCCTCCGACTCATCCTTCGGCGTGCCGATGAGTTCATCGACGCCCGAGGGCTCCATGTCACCCTGCACGGGGCTGCCGATGAGCACCTCGTCGGGGGCGACCTGCGGGATGACCTTGGGCTCGTCGCTCGATGCGCCGAGCGCCTCGGCGGCCTCGGTCGCCTCCGCGAGCATCGCCTCTTCGTCCATCTCGGGCGTCACCGGCGGCATCGCGAGGCGACGCACCGACATGGCCTGGTAGGAACGGAAGCCCGTGCCCGCGGGGATCAGGTGACCCAGCAGCACGTTCTCCTTGAGGCCCACGAGCGTGTCCGTCGCGCCCTTGAGGGACGCCTCGGTGAGCACCTTCGTGGTCTCCTGGAAGGACGCACCCGAGAGGAAGCTCTCGGACTGCAGCGAGGCCTTGGTGATGCCCAGGAGCAGCGTGCGACCCGTCGCGGGGCGGCAACGCTTGGCCTTCGCCGGCTCCTTGCCCGCCGCTTCTGCCTTCGCGTTGGCTTCCTTGATCTCGGCGCGGGAGACGACGGCGTTCAGCGGGAGCGTCGTGCCGCCAGCATCCGAGACGCGGGCCATCTTCGCGAGCTCTTGGTTCGCCCGACGGAAGCGGATCTTGTCCACCACGTCGTGCGGCAGGAAGTCCGTGTCGCCCGGGGTCTCGATGCGCACCTTGCGGAGCATCTGCGACAGGATCGTCTCGATGTGCTTGTCGTTGATGCCCACGCCCTGCGCGCGGTACACATTCTGCACCTCGTCGAGCATGTACTTGTACAGCTCGTCCTCACCCTTGATCTTCAGGATGTCGTGCGGGTTGAGCGGACCGTCGATCAGCGGATCGCCCGCGTTCACGAAGTCGCCCGAGTGTACGAGCAGGTGCTTGTCCTGCGGGACGTGGTGGTCTTCCTCGAGGCCCGAGTCGGAGATGACGCGGATGGTCATCTTGCCCTTGCGCTTGTCGGAGTGGATCTCCACGCCGCCCGAGATCTTGCTCATGACCGCGGGTTCCTTGGGGATCCGGGCCTCGAAGATCTCGGTCACGCGGGGCAGACCGCCCGTGATGTCCATCGAACCGGCGGAGCCGCGCGGCTGACGGGCGAGCATGAAGCCGGCCTTGATCTCCTGACCGTCCTTCACTTCGATGCGCGCCTTGGCGGGGAGGTAATGGAAGTCGAGGATGTTGCCCTCGGCGTCAACGATCTCGATCGCCGGGTGCTTCTCACCCTTGTGCTCGATCACGATCATCGCCGTCTGGCCCTGACCGGCGTCCTCCTCGCGGACCGTCTCGTTGATCTCGATGTCCTTGAAGCGAACGGTGCCGTCCTTCTCAGCGAGGATGGGCACGCGGTGCGGGTCCCAGCGGACGAGCTGGTCGCCACGCTTGATGGTCTCGCCCGGCTTCACGATGATCTCGGCGCCGTAGGGCACCTTGTGCTTCTCGAGCTCGCGACCGCGATCGTCGATGATCGCCAGCTCGCCGTTGCGCTTGAGCGCGGTGAGGATCTCCTCACCTTCGTCGTTGGTCACCGACACCTCGCGGCAGTCGCGGAGCTCGACCTGGCCGCCCACGGTGGCGCGGAAGTCCGTCTCGGTGATGCCCGTCTGGGCGACGCCGCCGGTGTGGAACGTACGCATCGTGAGCTGGGTGCCCGGCTCACCGATCGACTGTGCGCCGATGATGCCGACCGCCATGCCCTCTTCCACCGTGCGGCTGGTGGACATGTCCATGCCGTAGCACGCGGCGCAGCAGCCCCGCTCGGACTCGCACGTCAGCGGCGAGCGGACGAGCACGGACTCGATGCCGAGGTCCTCGATCTGAGCGGCGGCCTCCGCGGAGATCTCCTCCGAGGCGCCGACGATCGTGAGGTCGGTCACGGGGTTGATGATCGCGTTGAGGCTCGTGCGCCCCACGACCTGGTCACGCAGCGGGACATCTACCTCTTCGCCCTTGTACAGAGCGCGCTTGACGATGCCGCGGGTGGTGCCGCAATCGGGCTCGTTGACGATGACGGACTGCGCCACGTCGCAGAGCTTGCGGGTGAGGTAGCCCGAGTCGGCGGTCTTGAGCGCGGTATCGGCCAGACCCTTACGGGCGCCGTGCGTCGAGGAGAAGTACTCGAGAACGTTCAGGCCCTCGCGGAAGTTCGCGCGGATGGGCGTCTCGATGATCTCGCCCGAGGGCTTGGCCATCAGACCACGCATGCCGGCGAGCTGCTGCATCTGCGAGGTGTTACCGCGGGCACCGGAGTCGGACATCACGAACACCGGGTTCAGGTAGTGATCGCCCTCCATCTTCTCGATGTTGAGGTACTCGCCCGTCTCCAGGTTGCGACGGTCGGTCTTGAGCGTCTCGATGAGGCTCTTGGTGACCTGCTCGCGGCAGTGGGCCCAGATGTCCAGCAACTGGTTGTAGCGCTCGCGCTCTGTGATGATGCCGCGGTCGTAGTTCTTCTTGACGCGGAGCGCCTTCTTCTCGCCCTCGTCGATCAGCTGCTGCTTGGCCTCCGGGATGCGGAGGTCGGTGACGCCGAAGGACACACCCGCGAGGGTGGACCACTTGAAGCCGATCTCCTTCAGGCGATCGAGCAGTCCGATGGTCGCGGCGCGGTCGCAGTAGAGATAGGTGTCGTCGATGACGCGGGCGGCGCCCTTCTTGCCCAGGGCGCAGTTGTAGAAGGGCATGTTGTCGTCGAGGATGTCGGCGAAGAGCACGCGCCCGACGGTCGTCACGACGCGCGCGTTCTTCTCGACGGACTCGACGGCGCCCTTCTGGGTCGTCACCTGCTTGTCGAACCCGTCCAGACGCACGACGATCGGGTCGTGGATCTTGAGCAGCCCGTGATCGAACGCGAGGAGCACCTCGCGCCGGTCCTTGTACCGCGGCATCTTCTGCGGGTCCTTCTCGCTGTCGGGGTTCGACAGCGTGAGGAAGTAGACACCCAGAACGATGTCCTGCGAGGGCGAGATGATCGGGTTGCCGTTGGCGGGGCTGAAGATGTTGTGCGTCGCCAGCATCAGCACGTGGGCCTCGGCCTGCGCCTCGACCGAGAGCGGAAGGTGGACCGCCATCTGGTCGCCGTCGAAGTCGGCGTTGAAGCCCGTGCAGACGAGCGGGTGCACCTTGATCGCGTTGCCCTCTACGAGCACCGGCTCGAACGCCTGGATGCCCATGCGGTGAAGGGTCGGGGCGCGGTTGAGCAGCACCGGGTGCGAGTCGATGACCTCTTCGAGGATGTCCCACACCTCGGGGTCGCGACGCTCGAGCATGCGCTTGGCGCTCTTGATCGTGTCGGCGAGCCCGTGCTCCTTGAGCTTGCGGATGATGAAGGGCTGGTAGAGCTCGAGAGCGATCTTCTTGGGCAGGCCGCACTGGTGCAGCTTGAGCTCGGGGCCGACAACGATCACCGAACGCGCCGAGTAATCGACGCGCTTGCCGAGCAGGTTCTCGCGGAAACGGCCCTGCTTGCCCTTCACCATGTCGGTGAGCGACTTGAGGGGACGGTTCGACGAACCGAGCACCGGGCGCCGGCAGCGACCGTTATCGAAGAGCGCGTCCACAGCCTGCTGCAGCATGCGCTTCTCGTTACGGATGATGACCTCGGGGGCGTTGAGGTCCATCAGCTTCTTGAGGCGGTTGTTGCGGTTGATGATGCGACGGTAGAGGTCGTTCAGGTCGCTCGTCGCGAAGTTGCCAGACTCCAGCAGCACCAGCGGGCGCAGGTCGGGCGGGATCACGGGGACCACGTCCATCACCAGCCACGCGGGGTCGTTCTCGGAGCCGCGGATCTGCTCGACGATCTTGAGGCGCTTGGCGAAGTCCTTGTGCTTCTGCTTCGAGCGCGTCTCCTTGATGTCC
>JAJDDE010000003.1 GCA_029260475.1 Phycisphaerales bacterium
AAAAATCTGCGCTGGTTTTCAAAAGAGAGAGGACCTCTTTCTGAACTTCCTTAAGAATACCCTCCGGTCCTTTTGTCTCCTGTCTCAGTTTAGCTACGCGCTCTTGCACGCTCTTAAGTTTTCTGTGTTGCTTTTCTAATCCCCGCACAACCGGGAGATCTTCCTTTTCTTGCTTTTGGGTAGCATTATATTTGGCAAGATCAGCAAAAAGGTCGCCATCATAAGCATCAATTACATTAAGAGCGCTCTTGTTAGCGGCACTTGCAAAGATGTTCCGTCTACTAAGACCAGAAAAATACTCCTTCGTATTTTCTGTGATTTCGTTATCGGGATAGTTCCGATTATGACTGTAGTGTGCCGCTGGTATTTTATCAGAAAGATTGTACATACTCGTTCTAAGTGCCTTAAAATCTTTAAGTTTGCTTTCCCACTCTTTCTTTACTTCTTCGTGCTTTGTTTCAATAGCCTGATCATCGCCCCATTTGTCTTTCAAACCTTTAAGCATTGCAGTTAACTGCTCGTCCTCGTCGATCATCATTTGTACCTGCTTAATAAAATCATGTTCTGTCCCGGACGTAGAGGTCACACGATTCAGGCTTTCTAATGAGGCCTGATCTGTAGAGATAAAAGTATCACTGATCAACAAACTTAAGCGTTTTTCAGACTCAGAAACATCCGTATGAAGGGTCTTTAGTTCTGGTTTTAGACGCTCAATCTCCTGTTCTTGCTTTTTTATTAGTTTCTCAATTTCGTCTGGATTCCGTGTATCTTTCACACTGGACAGCTTTTTCTTTTCTGTATTCGCTTTGGCCTTCCTGTATTTTGCATCCATACTCATCTGCCATGTTATGTGATCCATCGGATAATCTCCATTTTCTGTTTAATTTTTCAAATATTTATAGCGTGCAATGCATGGTATTATTTCAGTAAGTTAACTTATAGTCATTTAGAATAAGAAAGAAACATGTTATGCTGTTTCATGACTTATCAAACCCCCCACAGGATTGCCGTTTTGTCCTTCATTGAAAACGGTGGAAGTAAGGTTGAGGCAACGAAGATTTTCAAGGTTTCTCGTGCGGTTATTTACCGTTGGCTTAAGCTTGATGATCTTGCCCCAAAATCACCACCAAAAACGCGTCATCGCAAGATCGATAAAACCGCGTTACGGCGCCATATTCAAGAACACCCTGATATGTTTTTACGTGAACGAGCCTCTCATTTTGGTGTTGCTGCCAGTTCCATGAGCCTTGCTTTATCGAAGATGAAAATCCGTAAAAAAAAGAGCGCAGATATTTAGAGAGGTGTCTTATGAAAAGACAAAAATATTTACAACGCTTGCGTAAATTGATCAAAAAATATGGTTCCGAAAACGTTGTCTACTTTGATGAAAGCGGCTTTGTTAGCCATAAAGGGCGATTAAGCGGCTGGGCACCAATGGGGCAAGAACTCTATGCCGATGTCAAAGGTAAACGGGAAAAACGCACCAATTTGCTGATGGCTCAGCGGGGCAAAGACTGGCTGGCTCCGTTTGTTTTTACAGGCTCTTGTACAGGAAAAACAGTTAATGCGTGGATGGAAAAAATGTTAGTGAAAGAGCTCTCCGAGCCGAGCATTGTGATCATGGATAACGCGCCCGTACACAACAAAAAGACGATGCGCTCAATGCTCAAAAAGCATGGTCATGCCATGCTGCCATTGCCCCCTTATTCACCTGACTTTAACCCCATTGAACAATCCTTTGGGGCCATGAAAAAACGCCGTGAAGGGATGCCCATAGAAACAACTGTTGAGGACCTTGTGATGTCTTATTCTTAATCTAAATTACTATAGAGTCAATGTCATGAACAATTTTGCAATTATCCGTCCCCGAGAAATAGCCATACAATCTTTGCCCCAGTCGCTTCGATCGACCAATATAAATTACATTTAAATCTTTATCGCAGATTAGATATACACCAGCTTTATCAGCAGATGGAAATCGTTCATCTTTGGCCCATTTTATTGTGCGTTGGTTATTATCAAAATCCCTTTCAGGAAACAGAGCATATAAGTCGCTTATGGTAAATTTTGATAAATTCGAAGAAGGATTTTGGTGCATACTTTCATAAATATGAAATAATTTCATTACCTCATCTAATTCCATTACCAACAGACCTTTCGCTAATATTTTGACTTGCCTAAACTTTTAGCACCACGGATAAATAGACTCTATTCCTTTTTGTTTGCCACTAATCTGCCATCGCCGTATTAAAGCTGTTTTCCAGCAGAGAGGCGGCTTTTATCCAGAGAGGGGGTTAGCCCTTGCTGCATCATCAGTTCTTTAAGAGGGGTGATGTTGGCAATGGTTTTCAGGCCCGTCCGCCGTATATGGCGCAGAATTTTAGAGTCATTGCTGACCATGCGGTTGAATTTATCTGTGCCGATAACGCGGGAGGCAATGTCCCGCCGCCGTCTGCGTTCATACTGATCCAGAACAACTTTGCTGCCGGGGTCTTGTCCCGATCTCATTGCATCTGCCAGAATTTCAGCCAGCGTGGCTACATCGCGCAGGCTCAGATTTAAACCTTGTGCGCCGAGCGGGTGGATGACATGGGCTGCTTCGGCGACAAGGGCGACACGTTTTGCCGTCAGGTTTTTGGCTTTTAGGGATTTAAGCGGCCAGGCTTGTGGATTGGTTCGTAGTGTGATGGTGCCGAGGAGGTCTTTGCTTTTGTCCTGTAATGTTTGCAGGAAAATGTCTTCATCCATAGCGGTAAGTGTTTCTATTTTATCATCAAAATCAACCCAGACGAGGCTGGAGCAATGACCCGGCAGAGGGACCATGGTAAAGGGGCCGGAGGGGCGGTGAAATTCGGTGGAAATATTATTATGTGGTTTTTCGTGGCTCATCAGGCAGGTAATAGCCTGTTGTCCGTAATCCTTTTCCTTGCAGGTGATTCCGGCAATGTCCCGTGTTTTAGAGTAACGGCCATCGGCCCCGACCAACAATTTTGCCCTGATCTTTGTGCCGTCATCAAGATAGGCGGTTATACCAAAGTCATCTGTTTCAAAATCCTGTAAGGCCGCAGAGATGATTGTAACGGATTTAAGTTTTTTGACTTCATCACCCAAAGCCGCACGCAGCACATTGTTGGGCATATTCACGCCAAAAGCATCCAGGCCGATTTCCTGTGATTTAAAATCGGCTTGCACAGGGTCTGTGAGGGGTAAGCTGTCATCAATGATACGTAGTGTTTGCAAGATTTCACCGTGGGGAAGGGCTTTGTCCCATGCGTTTGTCGCTTTCAAAATATTCACAGAGCCATCCATTAAGGCCGATGTCCGACCATCCGGCTGTATATCTTTTAAGGCCGGGGGCGGGTATTTATCAACGACGATGATATTTGCACCCAAGCGTCCTAAAAGGATAGCCAGTGTCAGGCCGGGCGTTCCGCCGCCGGCGATAAATATATCTGTGCATAGTTCTTTATTTGTTTTTGTCATTCGACCATTTCACCAATTGGCATTTTCCGTTTATACAGGAGGGATAGCTTCCCAGATCAAAACATTCGCACATGGCCCCTTCGTAACGCCGACAATTTTTATCAAACAAGGTGTTAAACATGACCTCGAACCGGGCATTGATGGCCGTATATTGACAACAGAAACTACATACGGTGTCCACAACAATACATTGATCGCCTTTGGAGCAGGTTTGCATGGTTTCAGGGATGTGAACCTGTTCTGTATAGGGTTGCAAAGGATTTTTTGTTGTTTGTGTTTGTACATAAAAGACCGCGCCTGCGAC
>JAJDDE010000004.1 GCA_029260475.1 Phycisphaerales bacterium
TCGACAGCGTCAACAGGCGGGTGCCTCCGGCTTCGGCCACCGCCAGGGCCGAGCGTGCCAGATGCCGAGCGCCGGCGGACTCGTCGGTGGGCGCCAGGAACGTCAGGATCCCGAGCGGCTTCCGCATCGCCGCCAGGGTACTTCGCTGTGCTTGCGTGGGCTCGATCACCTCAGCGCCAGACCTCCTGGTTGCCTTCCCAGCCGACCTCCCGATCGAGTCGCACGTCGAGGAGTTGGGACAGGTCGCAGCGTGCGAGCAGGTCGAGCACGTCCCCGCTGGCCTGCGGATCCAGTGCATCGACCGCATCCTGCACGCGCTTCAACAGGAAGAACCGGTAGGGCTTCGCGACCGACCGGATCGCCATGCCCGCCGCTTCGAACTCGGCCATCTCGCCGACATCTTTCGAAATCGCGGTGCCGGCCACGGGTGACTTGACGTCGAGCCACCGGTTGATGCGATCCGCCGCAGCGAGGGACTCGGGTACGAGGTCCCGGGCGACGTGGCGGAGCACGGAGACCAGCGTCTCCGGCACCTCGTCGTCAGCCTGGTAGTCGCGCGAGCTGTCGCTGAACTCACCGGTGTCGAGCTCCGGGCGATTCATCCGCTCGACCCAGCGGAAGACGTGGACCGCCTTCGTCTGCATCATTCTCACCGGGTACGGATCGCGACCCAGGTGTGCGTAGAGCGGCGCGATCAACCCGAAGTCGCCGATCGAGGGCTTCCCGCCGAGCAGGTATCCGTGCTCCGCAAAGTGAGCGTCGAGCAGCTCGAGGAATCCCTCATAGTACGACTCGATTCCTGCGAAGTTCTCCGGGGTGACACCGAGCGCGACGCCCCTGCTGCGCATCCGCTTCATGCCGCCTTCAGCCATCGGGCCAGCGTCGACCCCTTTTGGCGCCATCATCTCGGCATGGCGCCGGATGAAGGCCTCGTTGGCTTCCGGAAAATTCCAGCGGTAGTGCATCGCTGGCCGCAACAGGCCTTCGGACCCGATCACGTCGAACAACAGGCTCACCACCGACTGACGCGGCGACCGCGTCGCGAAACGCGGCTCATGCGCTTCGAAGTGATCGATGATGCGCGTGCTGTCTCGGATGACGGTACCGTCCGCCAGCTCGACCGTGGGCAGCGTCATGATGCCGGCCTTCGGCACGACCACCTCATGGAAGTGCCGGGTCCGGGGAAAGATCTCCCGGTACGGGATCCCGGCCTTGATCAGGTAGCTGCGGGCTTTCCCCGAGTAGAGCGACGCGGGCGCGGCGTAGAGGATGACTTCCTGCATGTTGTGATCCCTGCTGATCGTCGTGCCGCTTTGTCAGCGCGGCCCGTGGTTGGATTCGTCCCGTGCTCGAGTGTCCTATCCCCGACGTGCTCCTTTGGTGGGCGGCCCCACCACATCGAAATCTCCGGACGGCGGCGGGGGCTCGAATGTGGTGAGCACACCAGACACGAGCTGGTAGAAGCCCACCAGCGTCACGACCTCCACCAGGCCTCGTTCGCCCAGGGCGCCGCGGGCGCGCTCGAGGAGTTCGTCGTCGACGGAGCGCTGGTGGACGAGGGCCACGGCCACGTCGTGGGCGGCGGCGACGGCATCGTCGCTGAAGTCGGGGCGATCGCCATGGCCGACCGCATCGATCTGTTCAGCGCTGATGCCGAATCGCCGCGCCACGAGTCCGTGTACCCACCACTCGAAGTCTGCGCCCCAGGCCTGGGCGACGACCAACACCGCGATCTCTCGCGCGGCGTCGGGCAGTGTCGTATCGGTGCGGAAAGCCATCCCCACGCGTTCGAGGTGAAGCCCGACGACGGGTGTGCGCAGGAAGGCGTCGAAGGGTCCTCCCAATGTTTCGTCGTCGCGCACGACGAGGCGCCGCGCCGGGCCCTGACCGCGCGGGCTGTCGAGCACCGCGTCGTAGAGCTTTCGCTGTTCGGCGTCCAGTGCTTCGGGCTTCAGGGGTTCCAGTTTCGGTACGCTCACGCCTCCAACCGTCAGACCCGTGCGCGCGCGAGCGGCAGACCCGCGACGCCCACCGACGTGCGGAAGACGCAGCCGGTGAGTGCCGCGTCGTCCGTATTATCGATGGTCGTGATGTAAAGATCGCGGCGCTCCGGCCCTCCGAAACACACGCTGGTGGGGGCTCGCGCGGGCACTTCGATCCGCTCGTCGATGCGGCCCTGTGGCGTCACCCGCACCACCACTCCGCCCCCGAAGATCGCCAGCCACACCCCGCCGTCTTCGTCCACGGCGAGGCCGTCCGGCGTGCCGGTCTCCATCTCGA
This sequence comes from Phycisphaerales bacterium, assembly GCA_029260475.1. Taxonomy (GTDB): domain Bacteria; phylum Planctomycetota; class Phycisphaerae; order Phycisphaerales; family UBA1924; genus OFTM391. Next base: position 2,281 of record JAJDDE010000004.1, read on the forward strand.
CGAAGGCGCGGCGCCCGCTCAGCTTGCCGTCCGCGTCGACGTCGTGCGCGATCACGTGGGTGGCGACACTGTCGCAGTGGTAGAGCACACTGCCGTCCGGGGAGAACCCGACACCGTTGGGCAGCCCGACCTTGTCGTAGAGCACCTCGGAGGAGCCATCGAGACCGATGCGGTGCAGCTCCCCGGGTACGACCTCGATGGGACGAACCATCGGTTCGAAGCGACGAGTGCCCACCAGCACGCGACCCGACGCGTCGGCGCAGAGGTCGTTGAAGGCGCCGCCGTCCATGTCGTAGAGCAGCACCCGCACGTCATCCCCACGGATGTGGCTCACGTCCTTGCCCGTCACCACCAACCCGCCGTCCGCATGCAGCACCATGCCACCGATTCGCATCCGATCGGGTATGACGGTGTGAACACGCCCATCGGGTTCGAGGCAGTGCACGCCGCCGCCGCGGGCGTCACTGAAGTACAGGCGCCCGTCGTCGTCGACGGCCGGGCCCTCGGCCAGCGTGTATCCGGTGAGCAGGGTTTCGATCTCGTAGGGCATGACGTTCCTCCTGGTTCAGAGCAGGGGCGTGGTCGGGTCGAGGCCTAGCGCGAAGCGCCCGACCTGCTCCCGCGACGTGTCCCAGTCGAAAAAGGCGTGGGTCGCGAGCATGTTCATGTCGCGAAAGATGCGTTGGAGGGGAAGATCCGCGTGGAAGGCGCCCGAGCTGGACTGGCCCATCAGCTCGTTGACGCTCCGCCGGCAATGGTCGACGATGAAGCCCGCGTGTCCGCGCAGCCGGACCCGGTCCGCCATGTCGAAGCCCGGTCCCTCCAGGTACGCACGTGCCATGCGGACGTGCTCGTGCGCGAGCGCGCCGCCCACATCGGCGTGCACCTGCGCCGTTCCGAGCTGGAGATGGGCGAGCGGATGCTCGCGCACGGCGGCGAGGGTGTGCCCGCGCACGCGCACCCGCAGCGCCTCGTCAAAGGCCGTCGTCGCTCCCCGGAGCCCACCCGTGAAGACGCCCAGGGATTCGCACTGCACGAAGGGCATCAGTGGCATTCGATAGATCGGGTTCGGGTGGATCTTCGCCCCGTCGGTCTCGCCGTCGGCGAACGCGATCATGGGCGTGACCCGGTGCGTCGGAACGAACGCACCGTCGACGACCATGTCGTTGCTTCCGGTGCCGGCCATCCCGCTCATGTGCCAGGTGTCCACGACCTCGATGTCGTCGATGGGCAGCACGAAGATGAGCGGCTGCATTTCTGCGGTCAGGCCGCCCATGAGCACCCAATCGGCGTGCATGACGCCCGAGCCCCAGGGAGTCCGCCCCGTGAGCTCGTAGCCGCCGGGCACCTCGCGCGCCTGGACGGTCGGCGCCGTCGCGGCCGGCATCAGGCAGAACGGTCGATCGGCGAAGATCTCCGCCTGGGCCTTCTCCGACAGGCGCGCCGCGAGGAGGTTGTGCCCAATATAGAAGGCGGCGATCCAGCCCGTCGACATGCAGCTCGCGCTCAGGACTTCGACCACTTCCAGCATCGCCTCGAGTCCGAGTTCGTGACCGCCCCAGCGACGGGGGACCAGCAGCTGCGGAATCTCGGCCTCGATCAAGTCGCGGATCGACTCGTCGTGGGGGGCGCGTTGCTGCTCGGTGACCCTGGCACGTGAGGCGAGGGTCGGTGCGAGGGCCCGAGCGCGTTCGAGGAGAGCTGCTCCGGTGAGTGCCATGTGTCCTCCGGATGAGATTCGCAGGGTCGGTCAAAAATAGATACTTGTCAAATTAAAAATAGACGTCTATCATATTTTTTATGCAGGGACCCGGAAGACGATGAGCGCGGCAGCCGCAGCGAAGGCACGACGCAACCCTCGGCGGCGCGGGCGACCGTGCGCGGGCACCTCCGATGTGGTCCACCGCGTGAAGGTGCTCGAGGCCGCCCTCGAGGTTTTCGCCGACCTCGGTTTCGAGGGGACCTCGGTGCTGCAGCTCGGCCGGCAACTGGGCGTGAGCCACAGCCTGCTCCACGCGCGCTTCGGCTCGAAGCGGGCGCTGTGGGAAGCTGCGGTCGACCACTGCCTCGAGCGCGTCCGCGCGCAGCCGCACGAGGCGGGTCACGAATTGGAGCACGGCGCCACGCCCACCGAACGCTTCCGCACCGCGACCAACGCCTTCCTCGTCGCGCTCGCCGGAACGCCGTCCCTGCTCAAGCTGATGAACTACGAGGGTGCGCGCCGCTCGGACCGCCTCGACTACATTGCCGACAAGTTCCTCGATTCGGGCTTCGGCGAATTCCGGCGTTCCCTCGAAGCGGGCGTCGCGACGGGTGAGTTCCGCCGCGACATCTCACCCGCCACCGTCTTCCTGCTGCTCTGCCACGGCGGAGGCGCCTACCTGTGTCTCCGCCCTCTGGGATCGCACCTGGGCCTGCGCTCCCGACGCAGTGAAGAGACGTTGCGCGCCCAGGCAAAAGAAATGACGGAGCTGGTGCTCCGCGCCATCCTGGCGTGAGAGTGTCGAGCTCGATGGAGAAAGGAGTCGATCGATGAGCACCACCCTACGTCCGCATGGCGTCAATCACATGGCCCTGTCCACCTGCGACATGAAGGTGCAGCTCGAGTTCTGGTGCGACGTGATCGGATGCCCCCTGAAGGCTCTGTACTGGATGCACTCCGTCGAGGGGGTCTTCCACGCCTTCGTGGAGCTCGGCCCCGAGAGCTACATCGCGTTCGTCCAGCACCCGGAGAACGCGAAGGAGATCCAGCTCGGCCTCACCCATGCCGGCAACGGCAGCATGCCCGTCACCCGGGGCGCCCTGCAGCACTTCGCGCTCCACGTCGACACCATGGATGAGCTGCTCGAGATGCGCGACCGCGTGCGCAGCCGCGGCGTCCCGGTGCTGGGACCGATCGACCACGGGTTCATCCAGTCCATGTACTTCTCGGGACCCGAGGGGCTGAACCTCGAGATCTGCACGGGCCGCAACATCAGCGCCGAGGCCTGGATCGACCCGGAGGTGCAGGGGCTGTGCCACATCTCGGCAGAGGAGCTGGCGGCGATGAAGGCACCCGCCCGCTTCGAGCGTCCGGCAGAGCCCGTCGCGCAGCCCGCTCCGAGCCCGGGAAAGCCGAAGCTCTTCTTCCCGACCCCCGAGATCTACGACGCCATGATGGGACTTCCCGACCAGGAGGTGTGGGATCGCTTGAGCGAGACCGAGCCGCCCGTGAGCCCCGCCGGTTAGTGCGCGCCGGCCACCGAGCGAAGGAGAACCGAATGGAACTCTACGACGTGATGCGGACGACGTTCGCCGCCCGGGTCTTCACCGACGACCCGGTCGACGACGTCACCCTTCGTCGCATCCTCGACAACGCCCGCTTCGCTCCGAGCGGCGGGAACCGCCAGGGCTGGAAGGTC
>JAJDDE010000005.1 GCA_029260475.1 Phycisphaerales bacterium
GGCACAACGCTTTCTTTAATTCCCAAACGCGCTAATTCTTCTTGATGCTGTACGGCAATAAGTTGCGCCTCTTGTGCCTCTTTAATTTTTTCAAGTCGTGGCTCTAAAAGATAGGTATCGAAAAAAAACCACATCAACATCGCCGCCACACCAAAAATAATGAGGTTACGTATATCGTCAGGATGCATTTGGTCTTTATCATTCATCATGGCATTTCATTCCCGGATCATGGTCGCAATGGTTGCGTTTATAACGGAAGATGTTGCTCCACGCAAACCGTTCCGGTACAGGATCGCAAATAGAAGAAGAACACCATGGTTGGCAACGAAAAATACGTATCACACCAAGACACCCCCCTTTTAAAACACCGTGTTTTTCAATCGCCTGTAACATATAAGATGAGCATGTTGGTTGAAACCGGCACTGCCCCCCGGATAACGGCGAAATAAACCAGATGTAAAATTTAACGGGAAGCTGGACCGCACGCATAAAAAACAAGTTAATCCTCATCGTTCTTTTTCAAACTCCAGTCTTTTCAAGCACCATTTCAGATCATTTTTTAAATCATCATAAGAACGATCTTCTGTTCCCGGACGGCCAATTAAAACATAATCCGCCTTATCACGGGCATGAAATGGAAAAATATCATATACAGCAGCCCGTAAACGCCTTTTCACACGGTTTCGTTTCACAGCCCGTTTACTCACACGCTTACTCACCGTAAGGCCAAAACGCGGCCTGTCTATTTCCGTTTCAATAACCTGCAGAATCAAACTCTTTGAAACCCATTTTTTACCACTTTGGGCAACACGCAAAAAATCAGACCGTTTTTTCAAACGATCCAACATTCTCATTTCCTGTTTCAAAGCATGCATAGCGGTAACAACCGCCTAGGCTGACAAAACCTTACGGCCTCGTGCGCGACGACGTGCCAAAATAGCACGGCCCGTTCTTGTCGCCATACGGGAACGAAAACCATGACGGCGCTTGCGGATTAAGCGGCTAGGTTGGAATGTACGTTTCATAATACGGCGCTCCGTTTCTTCAATATTAATAGTCAGTGTTAAGAATAAGATGGGTGTATAACGATTCTACTGCCATATGTCAACGATTTCAGAACATAAATAAATTATTTCTTTGACCGGGCCGCACAAAAGACTTAGTTTTTCTGAAAATCAAGCTTTGCACAAAACAACTCTGTCTGGCATGATAAGCAGGGTGTATTTTTAAAGCTAGCGGCGTAATAGAATTAAAAGGAACCGTACATGTACGATGATGATAAATGGAACCCGGTAACCGGGGAAGAATTACAAGGCTTTTTAGAGCAAGTTGAGCCTATTGATGGAAAATTCAAAACATCGCCACAAACCACGCAAGTGTCATGGCGCGCTTTACCTTTTTACGATCAGGTTGTTCTGGTTCGTGTGCGCGATCCCAACTGGACACCGAAAAACCTCAATGTTTATTACCTGACACTGGAAGGTAATTTATTCCGTTTGAACGGAACCTCCCCGCCAATCCATGAAGTGAACCATGCCGCACCTGTCAAATTAACAGAAGAAAACATACTGGATTATCTCCATTTTTTCTGTTTTTTCGTCAGAGGGGAAGAGGGGCCTTTCCTTATCGTTGAATCAATTGATAACCCTGATATGCCGCAGGAAATAGACGATCAGACCCGGGCCGTTATCGAAGGAACAATCCGTCCTGCGACCTATGAAGGAAAAAATGACAAGGGTGAATATCTGTGTGACGGCGTTGTATTTTACTCAAACGCTTTGTTTATCGCCAATTTTGCAGTACAGCCGGGTGGCATGATTGAAATGCTGGATGATGAGCCCATTGCCGCTGATTTACCCGTTAAAGTTGACGTCCCTATCGCATAATATTTTTTCGTTCTGCACTCTCATAGCGTCCACCCTTGCTTCCGGGCACTGTGTTAGTATAAACTCTACATAGTAGAAATTCCTTTTGGCCTGTCCGGTCGCTATTTATTCGGAATATAAAAAATGAAAAAGGCGCTCACAGCTTTAATAGCCGTAATTGGCTTTTTATTCCTGACAAATCCTGCACAGGCACAGTCGAGCCGTCTTTATTTTGCGGGTTATCTCGGGTTAAACGCTTTTCGTGACAGCGGCTTTAATGAAAAAAGCACACCGGCCAGTGGTGATATTAAACTTCAAAACACACAATCTTTTGGCGGCGCACTGGGGTTGCGACTAATGCCGCGATGGCGCGTAGAAGGAGAAGTCTCCTACCGCAAAGCGGACATGGATAGTATCGATTTCAGCAATGCCGGAACCTTTGCCCTCGGCGGCAGCATGGAAACATGGCTTTGGATGATTAATTTTTACTATGATTTCGACATGAAATGGAAAAATGTAAAGCCCTTTATATCCTTTGGCGGCGGGCTGGCCTTTAATGACACTGAAATTGAAGACACGTCCGGCCTCGTCCCCGACGCTCTCGGAAATACAAAAGACTTTGCATGGCAAATTGGCACAGGCCTACGCTACAAAGTTAATCCGGGCATGGCCTTTACGGGAAACTACCGCCTTTTAGGCACATCGGATATCGAAGTCGGCACATATGATTTTGGGTATAGCACCCATGAATTCCGGCTTGGCCTGGAATATGATATTCCATTCGATCTCTTTCAATAGAGCTTTACAGTAGCCATTTTCCTTGTATCTTGTAGTTGTTATGGCGAAGAAAGAACAAACAA
>JAJDDE010000006.1 GCA_029260475.1 Phycisphaerales bacterium
CTCGACGGTCTTTCCGAACCCGAGGCCCGGGTCCAGGACGATCGTGTCGTGCGCACAGCCCGCGTTCTTGGCGCGCGCCGACGCGTCCTTCAGGGCATCGCGCACAGCACGGACAACGCCGCCCGTGTATCGCGGCGCGTCGTGTGTGTAGCGGTCCGAGTACCGGTCGGTGTCGGGGGCGCGGAGGCGATGCATGAGGATGAGGCCACAGGAGCGCTCCGACGCGAGCGTGAGGAGCGCGGGGTCCTCGGTGCCGCCCGAGACGTCGTTGATCGCGTTGGCACCCGCATCGAGCGCCGCTCGGGCGACCGTCTCGCGGGTGGTGTCGATCGAGATCGGGATCTCGAGCCCCGCGTCCCGGATCGCGCGGATCGCGGGGATGGTGCGCGCGATCTGCTCGTCGTCATCAACGCGACGCGAGCCCGGGCGCGTCGACTCTCCACCGATGTCGAGCATCGAAGCGCCCTGCTCCATCGCTTCGCGGGCCCTGGTCACCACCGCCTCGGGCGTGGGCAGTTCCCCGCCGTCGGAGAAGCTGTCGGGCGTCGCGTTGAGGATCGCGATCACGCGCGGCACATCGAGCGTGAGAACGCGGGTTGGCGAGAGTCTCCAGTGCGGGGGGGGCATGCCGCGAGTCTACGCGTCAACGGGTCCGCTACCCTTGCTCCATGATCGACGACGCGATCCAGACGCTCGAAGCCGGCACGCCCCTCTCGGAGGACCTCGCCTACACCACCTTCTCCGCGATCATGCGGGGCGATGTGGCCGAAGACCGGATCACCCGCCTGCTCTCCCTCCTCGCCCAGCGTCCGGTGACGACGGACGAGCTGACCGGCGCGGCGCGCGTCATGCGCGAACAGGTCACGCCGGTCCCCGTCGCCGAGGACATCCGCGACTCGCTCATCGATACCTGCGGCACGGGCGGCGCGCCCAAGACCTTCAACGTGAGCACCGCCGCGGCGCTGATCGTCGCGGGCGCGGGGCGCACGATGAGCACGCCCATCCGCGTCGCGAAGCACGGCAACCGCTCGCGCACCGGGCGCGGCAGCGCAGAGGTGCTGATGATGCTGGGCGTGAACGCCGACGCCTCCCCCGAGGTGCAGGCCCGGTGTCTGGAGGAGGCGGGCGTCTGCTTCTGCTTCGCGATCCATCATCACCCCGCGACCAGGCACGCGATGCCCTCCCGCCTGGCGCTGGGGCACCCGACGATCTTCAACCTGCTGGGCCCGCTGACGAACCCCGCGGGCGCGAAGCGTCAGGTCATCGGCTGCTTCGACGCCCAGGCGCTCGAGACGATGGCGCAGACACTGCAACGCCTCGGCGCGGAGCGGGCGATGGTGTGCCGGGGCGATGACGGTCTCGACGAGATCACGACGACCACCACGAGCACGATCTACGCCCTGTTCGACGGGCGTGTGTCGCGCGAGACGTTCGATCCGGGCTCTCTCGGGCTCGAACGCACGCCGCTCGAGAGTCTCCAGGTCAGCACCGTTGAGGAGGGGGCGCACGCGATCCAGGCGATCCTCGCGGGCGATGAGGGCCCGCAGACCAGCATCGCGCTCGTGAACGCGGCGGCGGGCCTCGTCGTGAGCGGGGTGTGCAGCACGATGGTCAACGGCTACGCGATCGCGCACGAGGCGATCGTAGAGGGCGACGCGATGCGTGCTCTCGAGGACCTCGTGCGCATCAGCAACGACTGAGCGCACGAAAAAGCCGGCCCCTTCGGGCCGGCTCGATGGAGCGTTCGGGGTGTCGTCAGCGGGTGCTGATCAGTTCTCGGCGCCGAAGAGGCCGCCGAAGTTGAAGCCGCCGCCCGAAGAGATGTCGTTGGTGTTGTAGATGACCGAAGCGTTGAGTGTCGCGTCGATGCGGTGGCTGATCTCGGAGAGGTGGGCCAGTGTGTAGGGGTCGAGCTTGGAGGCGTTGGATTCGAGCGTGTCGTCCACCATCTCCTTGATCTCGCGGAGGTAGTGGCGGGCGAGGTTGGTGACGGGCTTCTTGGCGGCGCCGTAGAAGTCGTCGGGGCTGGCGAGGTCGATCATGCGCTCCACGTGCTCGCGCTGCAGGTTGCGACGGAGCGAGGAGATCATGGGCTGACGCGCTGTGTAGCGGCCGTTGGTGCCGGCGTCGAGCTCGGACCACACCTCGGCGGCGACGGTCTCCATGAGCTCGGCGAGGGTGAAGGCGTCCTCGTCGGAGGGGACGCGGAACTCGTTGTTGTAGACCCGCTTGACGGTGGTGGGGTTGAAGAGCTGGGTCATCGTGCTCGCCTGGTAGCCCAGGATGGAGTCGTGGACGTCCCAGGCGTAATCGGCCGCGAAGCCGCCTCCGCCGAACCACTTGTCCACCGAGAGGTGGCTGAGCAGCTCGGGGCTGAGGTCCCACGCTTCGTCGCGGAAGGAGTTCTCGAGCACGAAGTCCAGCGCTTCGCGCTGGATGTCGGCACCGACGGGCTGGATGGGGGGACCGTCAACCGGGTCGCCCTTCTTCGCGCGTGTCGCGTGAGCGCCACCGATCCAGTTGGTCATCATGGAGTTGGAGGAGAGCTGCATGCCGAGCGTCATGGAGTAGCCCTGACGCGCACGGGCCCAGCTCTCGCCGTCCTTCACGAAGTCTTCGAGCAGACGCCCGCGGTGGTACCGGGCGAGGTCCATCTGCTGCTTGGCGAAGTCCAGGGGGTTCTTCGAGAAGTCGTACCGCTTGGCCAGGGGGTCGGCGGTCATGGTGTCTTCGTCCGTGAGGTAGGGGATGCCTTCCTCGGCCATGCGCTTGAAGAGGGCGTCGTTGTTCTTGCCGTCGCCGTAGCCGTACTCGATGGCGACCATGTCGTACACGCCGACCTTGATCATGCCGTAATCGCCCTGGAACTTGTCGGGCAGCACGATGTTGGTGGGGTTGTAGTCCATGACGGACGCGGTGTAGGCCTCGTTGCCCTGGATCTCGGGGGAGTTGATCTCGTCGAGGGTGTAGACGGAGGAGGCCTTGAAGTTGTGACGGAGGCCGAGCGTGTGCCCGACTTCGTGAGCGACGAGGTCCTGGAGGAGGACGCCGACGAACTTCTCGGGGATGCCATCGATGAGGTCGCCCTTGTCGTCGGGCTCGCCGTCACCATCGTCGTCGCGGTTCATGAGACCGTCGAGCTGGAGGGACTGCGCGATGACCGCCATCTGGAGTTCTTTGAGCTCGGCACACTGGCAGTTGAGGTGCATCTGCGTGAAGCGCCCGGTGCCCAGGGCCTGCGCCTCGAGGTCGGGGGTCAGCAGGTGCTGGGAGGGCTGGAAGAGGGGGTGCCCGGCGCCGGGGAGCGAAGCGCGCTCCTGCACCATCTGCATCACCTCGCGGCGCTGCTCGGGGACCGCCATGCGGACCTCGGGGGACCACTGCGGGTTGTGGGCGAGCCAGGCGTAGGTCTCGGGGGTGAAGCTGTCGGTCGTGATCTTGGGGAACTGATCGCGGAACTGGTACTCGAAGACGCGCAGCCAGCCGTCGGTCAGCACGACGTCGGCGTCGAGGATCTGTCCGGTCTCGGGGTGGACGCGTGAGGGGCCGATGGCCGTCGTCACGTCGTTGGACACCCAGCGGATGAAGTTGAAGCGGTTGTCCTCGGGGTCCTTGTCCATGTGGGCGCCGGTGCGGGCGTCCTGCTGGTAGACCTGGATCGCGTCAACGATGCCGATCGCCTCGAAGGCCTCGTTCCAGTACTCGATACCGTTGCGCACAAAGCGGCGGTAACGCACGGGGACGGTGTGATCGATGTAGTAGATGATGGGCTCTTTGGGCGGGCTCACCGAGAGCTTGGGGTCCGCCTTCTCGAGCTTCCAGCGGTTGATGTACCGCTTGTACTTCGTCTCGTTGTTGTACTTGCCCAGGTCGATGTAGGTCGTGGTGAAGTAGCCGATGCGCTGGTCGGCGCTGCGGGGGTTGAAGCCCGAGGAGTTGGGGATCTCTGAGATGGAGTAGTGGAAGGTGCGCAGCGTGCCGCCGGCGGAGCTCACCGGGGCCTCGATCGCGATCTCGATGTTGTTGGGGAAGGCCTTGGCCTTCGTGATCTTCGCGAGACGCGAGTTGATGCCCGCGGCCTGACGCCCGAAGAACTGGCCGGCGTTATCGACGAGCAGGCGGTCGAGATCGATGACGGGGCCGCCCGAGGGGCCCATCGACACGATGGGGACTTCCATGAGCACGCGGTCGGTGAACGTCATCTCCGCGGCGGCCTGCGACTCGCGGTCACCCGACGAGCGGTAATTGAGGTTCGGCTGGATGAGCGCGAGGCGGTCGTCGTAGCGGCGCCAGTAGACGTACGAGTCGCCGCCCTGGAGGCCGGCCCAGACATCGCCCGAAGCCACGGTCATGCCGATGAAGTACTTCTTGCGCTCGAAGCCGCGCGGGAGCTCGGCGAGCATCTGCCCGTCCTTGTCCCGCTTCCACAGCTTGAGCATGGTGGGGGAGTCATCGGCGGTCGAATCGACGATCTCGTAGCCCTCGGACACCTTCTCAAAGGGCGGGAAATCGTCTTTCTGTGCGAGTGCGCTCGAGGCGATCCCACTCACAAGCATCACGCTCGCGGCGACAAGGCCCTTACGGGTCAGGCTGTTCAAATCCATCGGCTCCATCCTCAATGAAAGAAACATCGGGCGTGACACCGGATGGGCAATCGCCCCTCGGTCCGGGTCACGAAAAGGGTTCGCGCTGACGTCTCCCCACGTCAGCGCAACAACGGCGCGGTATTCGCCACATCAGTCTTAACAGATCTCCATTCGTTCGGATGCGGCTCACGCATGCACATCCACCGACGAACCCGTTCCCAAAGAGGCTTATCGGACGACATCGTAAAAGATGGCATTCGCGATATCTGCCAGAAGGGCATGCCAGATTCGGGTGATCCGACGCCTCCGCCGACACGCGGACTGCGAAAACGCCGATGGACGAATCGGGCCCCTTCAGGGGTTGGTACCGGGTGGCACGCGGATCGCACTGTGATCAGCCGCCGGGTCCCATGGGCCCGATAGAATGCGGTCTCCTCGTTCGGGAGATCGACGAGGAGCCCAGAGGGCCCAAACAGGGCCCTGATACGAGAGTCCCCTACCGGGAGAGATCATTATGTTTGAGCGCTTCACAGATCGGGCCCGCAAGGTCATGGCCCTCGCCAACCAAGAGGCCCAGCGCTTCAACCACGAGTACATCGGGACCGAGCACATCCTGCTCGGGCTCGTCAAGGAGGGCTCTGGCGTCGGTGCCAACGTCCTCAAGAACCTGGACGTGGACCTCCGCAAGGTCCGCCTGGAGGTCGAGAAGCTCGTCCACTCGGGGCCAGAGATGGTCACGATGGGCAAACTGCCACAGACCCCGCGCGCCAAGAAGGTGATCGAATACGCGATCGAAGAGGCGCGCCACCTGAACCACAACTACGTCGGCACCGAGCACCTGCTGCTCGGGCTGCTGCGTGAGCACGACGGCGTCGCCGCCCAGGTGCTCATGAACCTCGGGCTCAAGCTCGAGGAGGTCCGCGAGGAGGTGCTCAACCTGCTCGGCGCCGGGATGGACAAGGAAGAGGGCGCGGGCCCCGACCTCGACGATTCCGGCTCGGGCGAGGGTGGGGGCGGCCAGGGCCAGCGCTCCGGCAAGAAGTCACAGACCCCCGCGCTCGACTCATTCGGCCGGGACCTCACGGCACTCGCTCGCGAGCAAACGCTCGACCCCGTCATCGGTCGCGCCAACGAGATCGAGCGCGTCATCCAGGTCCTCTGCCGTCGTACCAAGAACAACCCCGTGCTGCTCGGCGAAGCGGGTGTCGGCAAGACCGCGATCGTCGAGGGCCTCGCCCAGGCGATCGTCAACCAGGAGGTCCCCGACCTCCTGCACGACCGTCGCCTCGTCGTCCTCGACCTCGCGATGATGGTCGCGGGCACCAAGTATCGCGGCCAGTTCGAGGAGCGCATCAAGGCGGTCATGAACGAGGTCCGGCGAGCACAGAACCTGATCCTCTTCATCGACGAACTGCACACACTCGTGGGCGCCGGCGGCGCGGAGGGCGCGATCGACGCGTCCAACGTGCTCAAGCCCGCGCTCGCTCGCGGCGAGATCCAGTGCATCGGCGCCACGACCTTCGACGAGTACCGCAAGTACATCGAGAAGGATGCCGCCCTGGCCCGTCGCTTCCAGTCCATCACCGTCGATCCGCCCAACGCGGTGCAGACGGTCGAGATCATCAAGGGCCTGCGCGAGCGGTACGAGAAGCACCACCGCGTAGAGATCACCGACGGCGCGATCGAGACCGCCGTCGAGCTCAGCGCCCGGTACATCACCGGACGGGTGCAGCCCGACAAGTCCATCGACGTCATCGACGAGGCCGGTGCCCGCACCAGGCTCAAGACGATGACCAAGCCGCCAGACATGGCCGACCTCGAGGCCAAGATCGAACGCCTCGCGATCGACAAGGAGGACGCGGTCAAGAACGCGGACTACGTGACGGCCGCGGAGCTGCGCGATCAGGCCGAGAAGCTCCGCAAGGAGAAGGAAGACATCCAGGCGGCGTGGCGCGAGCGGACCAAGGAGGTCGGCGGCGTTGTTGACGAAGAGGTCATCGCCGAGGTCGTCTCCAAGATGACCGGCGTGCCGCTGACCCGCCTCGAGGACGAGGAGGCCAAGCGCCTGCTCAAGCTCGAGGAGGAGCTGCACAAGAAGGTCGTTTCGCAGGACGAGGCGATCAACGCGATCTCGAAGGCCATCCGCCGTGCCC
>JAJDDE010000007.1 GCA_029260475.1 Phycisphaerales bacterium
ATGAGGCCCGCGCCCCATTGCGGGAGCGTCGTGGTGGTGCCGAAGATCAGCAGCGAGGCGATGCCGACCGTGATCGGTTGCAGTTGGAGCACCGCGGCAGTCGCGGTCACGCCCACCGAGCGGATCGCGGCGTAGTAGCAGGGGTGCCCGATGACCAGGGCGATGATGGCGCTGGCGATGAGCAGCAGGAAGCGGCTCGGCGTGAGGTTGGTGATGGCCTCGGCGCCGTGCTGGTCGCTGAGGATGAGCATGAGGGTGACCATCACGAGCGCGGTGTAGGCGCTGATGACGGCGTAGGAGAGCATTGGGCCGGTGGTCTTCATCATGGGGCGGACCGCGAGGGCGTAGGCGCCGAAGAGGGCGCCGCCGAGCGCGCCGAGGCCGAATCCCGTGAGCAGGGCTGTGGTGTCGCTGCCCTTGCCGTAGAGCATCGCTGCGACATCGCTGTGCCCGAGGAGGCTGAGCGTGGAGGAGGAGAGGTAGCCCGGCGTGAGCACGAGATAGGCCCCGACCCCCAGAGCGACGAAGGCCATACCCACGAGGAACCGAGGGTCGCGGATCACGCGCCGCTCGCCAGCGAAGAAGATCGCGCCGCCGACAGCAACGGAGATGAGCTGGACGCGCAGCGCGAAGGCGACGGACGTTGCGTCGGTGAAGTAGAAGGCGGCGCCGAAGCAGACCTGGCCCGACGCGTTGAAGGTCGCGGGGAGCAGGGCGCTCTTCCAGACGGAGCGTTTGAGCGTCCGTTGCTTGAGATGCCAGAGCACCAGCGGGGACCAGCAGAGGGCGGCCATCGCGTAGCGCCAGCCGTTGAGGTTCCAGACGTCCAAGTGCTGCGTGAAGTACTTGTTGAGCAGGGGCGAGGCGGTCCAGGCGAGGAGCGTGGTGATCATCGCGACCATGCCGAGGTAGGAGATCGTCTGGGCGTGATGTTCGTTGGCGGGCGAGCTCAAGTGTCGAGCGTAGGCGCACAGGCCCGGATTCTGTGTCACGACCGGCGTCTGACGTGGTATGACAGTGCGATGTCGCTGAAGGCGCTCAGGTCGGCGGCCCGCAGGGGTCTGGAGCGGGGCGGGTCGAGCGATCCGCGCCTGCTGGTCCGCGCGATGCGTCTGGCGGCGGGCGTCGAGCAGGGTCGGCACGGCACCGCCCATCGGGGCGATTCCACCGAGTTCTACGACTACCGCCCCTACGAGGAGGGCGATGCGCTCGCGAGCGTGGACTGGCGGCTCTTCGGGCGGACGGACCGGCACTACGTCCGGCGGTTCCGGCACGACGCACGCCTCACGATCACGCTGGCCATGGATGCCTCGGCCTCGATGGAGTTCCGGGGGCTGCCCGGTGCGCGGGAGGGTCTGAGCAAGCTCGAGTTGGGGGTGGAGGTGGGGGCCGCGACGCTGGCGCTGGGGGCTCGTCAGGGCGATCGCGTGGGGCTCGTGGTGATAGATGGCGGGCGGGTGCCTGTGCGCGTGATCCCACCCGCGCCGGGCAGGACCGGCTTGGTGCGCGCGGTGGGGGCGCTGGGGGTGACGCGCGCCGGCGAGGCGGGCGTACGCGCCGGCGATGCGGCCGATGCGCCCGGTTCGCTCGCGCGGGCGCTGACGACGGTGCTCGACACGGGCGACGCCGCCTCGCGCCGGGGCGTGATCGTGCTGGTCGGTGACGGTTTCGAGCCTGTGGAGCCCTTGGGTCGGGCGCTCGCGCTGGCGTCTGCGCGCGGCGCGACGGTGGTCATCGTGCGCACGCTGACGCCGGACGAGCTGGCGCCTCCGGGCGGTTCGGTGCGCGTGTACGTGGACCCGGAGACGGGCGTTCGCGTGCGCGCGGGCGCTGGTGTGCGCAGCGCGCTGGAGGCGCACGCCTCGGCGCTGCACGCGGTGGCGATGCGGACGGGTTCTCGCGTGGTGACGGCGCGCACGGACGGGGATGTCTCGTCGGTGCTGCGCGAGGCGTTCGTGCCGGGGCGTGTGTGAGGCTCAGCCGGCGAGCTTGAAGGCGGGCACGATGTTGTCCGCGTTCTCGAAGACGTGGATGCAGTTGCGCCCGTTGGATTTCGCGGAGTAGAGCGCCTGGTCGGCGGCGGTGATCCAGGCGGCGGAGTCGTGGGAGCCGTCGTGCGAGATGTTGGTCACGCCGAAGGAGCTGGTCGCCTTCATGCCGGGGTACTTGGGCCATTCCGCGGCTTCGAGGGCGACGCGGATGCGATCGCAGATCATGCTGCTGGCGGGGCTGTCGGTGTTGGGGAGGATGATGGCGAACTCCTCGCCGCCGTAGCGGCAGGGGATGTCGTAGGTGCGGAGCTGGTCCTTGAGGATCTGGGCGTAGGTCTCGAGGACGGCGTCGCCCGCGGGGTGCCCGAAGCCGTCGTTGAGCTTCTTGAAGTGGTCGAGGTCGCACATGACGAGCGTGAGCGAGTCGCTGGTGCGTGAGGCCTTGTTGACCTCTTCCTCGAGGCGCCGGTCGAAGAAGGCGCGGTTGCCCAGGCCCGTGAGGGCATCGATGCTGGCCTGCTTCTCGAGGAGCTCGACGAGCTTGGAGATGCGGATGGCGTTGGAGATACGCGCCCGGAGCTCGGCGACCTGGAACGGCTTGGTGACGTAGTCCATCGCGCCGAGCTCGAAGCACCGGACCTTGGCCTCGGGCTCGTCGTCGCCCGAGAGCATGATGATGGGGATGTCGTGCGTCTCGGGGTCCGCCTTCAGCGCGTGAAGGACCTGGAATCCGTCCATCTCGGGCATGTTCACGTCGAGCAGGACCAGGGCGGGCTTGATGTCGTTGGCGACGGAGATCGCTTCCTCGCCCGAGTAGGCGGCGACGAAATCGATGCCCTCGTTTTTCAGCTTGACCGCGAGGAGGCGGTGGATCGCTGGCGAATCATCGACGAGCAGCAGCGTCGGGAGTGCTTTGGCGGCGTTGAGGTCTTGGTTCACGGGGTGCTCCGGTTGGCTCACGCGCTGGCGCGCAGGCAGAGATCGGTCAGTGCGGACAGCTCGAGCGCGATGGCGTCCAGATCGTCGTCCCCGGACTTCAGGAGTTTCTCGAGCGTCGAGGCGGCCTGCCCCATTTCCTCGAAGCCGTAGCCGCCCGAGGCGCCCTTGAGCTGGTGGGCCACGTTGCGGAGCTGCTCCCAGTCCCGCTGCTCGTAGCTCGACTGCATTGTCGTGACCGTCTCGCTCATCTCATGGACGAAGATCGTGACGAGGTCATCCATGTCCGGATCGCCCTTCAGGCTGCTGAAAATGGGCGTTGTTTGTCCTTGCGGTTGCATGAGCGAACCCTCCTTGGTGTCGGTCAGAGATCGACCGCGCACAAGGGGGGTCTTTACCTCAGGAGGGGAGTCGCGGCAGACACGTTCGCCGGTGGGGTGGGGCTGTCGGGGTGGGGGTGGGTTATCGGAGGACGACGTCGCCCGAGCCCGTTTCGATCGTGCCCAGCGTGCTGACGCGCTCGCCGAAACGCTCGAGCCGACGCGCGATGCTGGCGGCGAAGGCGGGGCGGACGACCAGGCAGAACCCGATGCCCATGTTGAAGACGCGGCGCATCTCGTCGGGCTCCACGTTGCCGTGACGCTGGAGGAACTCGAAGATCGGGGGCGGCGTCCAGGCGGTCGTGTCGATGGTTGCGTCCACGTTGCCGGGCAGGGTTCGGGAGAGGTTGTCGGCGAGCCCGCCCCCGGTGATGTGGGCCATGCCGGTGACCACACGCTTGACGGTGTACCGGCGGAGCACGCGTGCGACGGGGGCTGCGTAGAGGCGCGTCGGCGCGAGCAGGACATCCCCGAGGTCTCGCTCGGGCTCGCCCTCGGTCTGCAGTTCGGGGTACGCCTTGGTGGGATCGAGGCGAGCGTGCTCGAGGATGCGCCGGACCAGGCTGAAGCCGTTGGCGTGAACGCCGTCGGAGGCGAGGCCCAAGATGACGTCCCCCGGCTCGACGCGGGCGGCGTCCATCGCGCGGCCCAGCTCGACGACGCCGACCGCGAAGCCCGCGAGGTCGAGGTCGCCCTCGGCGTAGACGCTGGGCATCTCCGCGGTCTCGCCCCCGAGCAGCGCGGCGCCGCAGCGGGAGCAGGCGTCGCAGATGCCCGCGACGATCTCTTCGAGCGCGACGGGGTCCAGCTTGCCGGTGGCGATGTAGTCCAGGAAGAGCAGCGGCTCGGCGCCCTCGACGACGAGGTCGTTGACGTTCATCGCGACGAGGTCCTGTCCGAGGCCCCGCCAGCGTTTGAGGTCGGCGCCGAGTTTCACCTTGGTGCCCACGCCGTCGGTGCAGGCGACGAGGACGGGGTCCTTGAAGTTGCGCCGGAAGAGGGACTCGTTGTAATCGAGGCGGAGGAGGCCCGCGAAGCCGCCCGGGTTGGAGATGACGCGGGGGCCGTGGGTGCGGCGCATGTGGGCGCGGATGCGCTTGGCGAAATCGTCGCCCGCGTCGATGGAGACGCCCGATTGCTCGTAGGTGAGGGAGGCCTTGTCGTCGGCGGGCGGGGTCATGCGGGCAGGATACGCGGTCCGTCAGCGGAGGCGGGGGCGCAGGCGTGAGATGCTGGCGCCCGAGACGAGCCTGGGATCAAACCCCATCTCCCGCGCCTTCTCAATGGGCACGCGGACGAGCTGCAGGTCGTCGTCCTGCACCCAGACGTTGTCCGGGTCGGCGTAGGTGTAGCCGGGTTCGATGGTGATGCCGTAGACGTCGATGAGCTTCTGGAAGATCGCCAGGTCGTCGCCGGCGACGGTGAAGGGCTCTGTGTTGAGCTCGGCGTCCCACGAGGTGATGCGGACGCCCAGCACCTCGTTGACGGTGCGCGTGGAGTTGAAGCCGAGCAGGAGCTGCTGCCACGAGACGCCGTCCCGAGCCACGGTGAGCGTCCATTCGTCGCCGTTCCGGTCCACGCGGTAGGCGAGGGTGGGCAAACCGGGGGTTGGTGGTGATGCGGGGACCGAGGGGGCGGGCGGTGGCGAGGTTTCTGCGATTGGCGCCGGAGTCTCCGGCAGGATCGTCTCGCCGACGATGACGAGCGGGGCATCCGGATCGACCTCCGCGGCGTCTTCCAGCACGCGCATCGTCAAGCGCTGCGGTGTCGTCCGCGTGCGCAGGCGCTGGAGAGGCGGGCCCGAGGGCATGTCCGCCTCGATGCTGAGGACCGTCCCCTCCCAGAAGTGGACGCGCCTGCCGAAGGGTGCGGCTTGGGTGTGGAGCACGCCGTAGGGCTCGTCGAGCCACATCCAGACGGTCCAGGTCCAGGAGCCGTCGGTGCGGATGGCGGGTCGTGGGATGATGGTGCGCTGCGTGAGGAAGCCGACGCCCAGGAGGAGCGCGACGGCAGCGAGGACTTTGAAGGCGGTGTCGCGCTGCTTGCGATGGGCGACGGGGCTGGTCTCGAAGGTCTTGCGGTTGAAGGGGTCGTAGAGCGTGCCGCACTCGGGGCAGGGGCCGGCGTCGATGCCGACCATGTCGTAGGTGCAGTTGGCGCAGTACACCTTCGGGTGTGGGCTTGTGGTGGCGAGGTCGTTGGGGTCGTAGTCGCGCCCGCACCCGGGGCAGGGGGGCGAGGCGGTGTACGCCAGCGACTCCCGGCAGACCGGGCAGTAGCGCTTCGTGTCGGCGAATTCGGGTTTGCGTCGCCAAGGGGGCATGGGGTGATCGTAGAACGCGGGACCGGTGGGCAAGGATTCCGCCCGATTCGCGGTATCGTTCCCCCCATGCACTTCTCACTCATCGATCGCGTGCTGGAGCGTTCTGACGACCGGCTGGTCTCCATCAAGATGGTCTCGAACGCGGAGGAGTACCTCCAGGACCACTTCCCGACCTTCCCGGTGCTGCCCGGGGTGATGATGATCGAGGCGCTCGTTCAGGCGTCACGCGAGCTGCTGTCGGGTGGCGACGCCAGCCAGCGCTGGGTGCTCAGCGAGGTGCGTGCGCTCAAGTACGGCAGCTTCGTGAAGCCGGGTCAGACACTCCGTGCGGAGGTGCAGGTACAGAAGCGGGGCGAGGAGGGCTCGGTGACGATCAAGGCCCTCGGCACGCGCCAGAGCGAGGGCGAGGAGGACGCGATCGCGGTCTCCGGGCGTCTGGTGCTGCGCCCGGCGCGGGTGTGGACGGGCGTCACGGGCCCCTGAGCGGCCAATGGGGGGGAATGAGGGACGGTTTTTGGGTGTCCCTGACAAACGGGGTCGGAGGGGCGATAATGGTCATTCACCCGAACGCCCCACGGAACGCAACGCGAAGGAACGCATATATGACGCGCGACGAGATCTTCAGCAAGGTGCAGGATGTCCTGGAAGACGCGTTGGGCGTCGATGAGGACGAGGTCACCCCCGAGGCGACGCTCGTCGGCGATCTTGGCGCGGAGTCCATCGACTTCCTCGACATCGCGTTCAAGCTGGAGCAGACCTTCGGCTTCAAGATCCCGCAGGGCGAGATGTTCCCCGAGGGCGTGGCGCAGGACGACCGGTTCGTGGAGAACGGCAAGGTCACCGAGGCGGGCCTCGCGGAACTCGAGCAGAAGATGCCGCACTTCGACTTCACGGGCTTCAAGTCGAACCCGGAGCTGGCGAAGATCGGCAACGTGTTCACGGTGAACGGGCTGGTGAACTATGTGGAGCGCAAGCTGGGCGAAACCGCGAACGCGTGATCTGGGCGTGGTGCCCGGACGGCATGGGGCAGCTTCAGCGCATGCAACTCGGCAACGTGCTCCTGGGTGGGGCGTTGATGCTTGTCGCATGGTGGATTGTTCCGTCAGGAACCATGTGGTCCGGGACTGCTGAGGGCGTGCCGTTCTTGATCGCGTTGTTGGCGAACCAGTTGCTCGCCCGTCCCGTGTCCCGTCGCGTTTGGGAGCACGACGGCCAACTGTGTTGGGAATGCGGGTATCCGGGGTCGTCAGAGATCGGTGATGTGTGCACCGAGTGCGGGCGCCAACGCACAACGCGCGACGCCGAGTATCTTCGTCGTATCGCGTTCATGCGGAAGACCAAGCGAGCGAAGAAGGGCTAAGCCGATGCGTTGGATGTGGATCGACAGGGTGACCGAACTCGACGAGGGCAAGCGGCTCGTCGCGATCAAGAACGTGTCGCTCGCCGAGGAGCACCTGCACGACCACTTCGCGACCAGCGGTGACACGCCCGCGTTGCCGGTGATGCCGATGAGCCTGATCATCGAGGGGATGGCGCAGTCCGCGGGCATCCTCGTCGGGCACGCGCAGGCCTTCCGCGAGAAGGTGATCCTCGCCAAGGTGAGCAAAGCGACGCTGGACTGCGAGGCGCCGGCGGGCATCACGATCCGCTACACCGCAACAGTCGAGCGCATGGACGCATCGGGCGCTTCGACCAAGGGCATCGTTGAGTATGTTGATCCGGCGAACGGTCACAGCGAAGAGGTCGGCGCGATCGACCTGATGTTCGCGAACATCGATCACAACCGCGCTGGCGTCGTCTTCCCCGAGCACAACTTCGTCTTCGGCGAGCAGTTCAAGACGCTGCTGCGCACCAGCGGCGTCGAGATCCCCTCGTGAGCACGCTGCTCTGCGTGGCGCTCACGGTCGAGGATGTCCACGCGGCGCTCGATGAGGCGCGCCTCGCGCAGGCGCTCGGCGCGGACCTCGTGGAGTACCGCGTCGATCAGATATTCCACGGCGAGGGCGACGACGAAGGGCAGGCCGCGGTGCTGCGCCTTGCGCGAGAGACGCCCTGCCCCTGCATCGTGACGTGCCGGGGGACCGAGGAGGGCGGCGCGTACGACGGGGACGACAGCGCGCGCATCAGCCTGTACGAGGCGCTGGGCGTGATGGACCAGCCCCCGGCGTACGTGGACCTCGAGCTCAGCACGTTCGAGCGCTCCGCGAACCTGCGCCAGAAAGTGCGTCTGGGCGTTGTCCACCCGGGGCAGCAGAAGGACCTCGCGACGCGGCTCATCCTGTCGTCGCACGACTTCGACGGGCGTCCGGCGGACCTGTCACGCCGGATCGGCGCGATGATCGCAGAAGACAGCGCCACGATCGCGAAGATCGCCTTCCGTGCGCGCAGCCTGCGCGACAACCTGGAATTGTTCGAACTGCTCGCGGAGCGTCAGAAGCCGACGATCGCGCTGGGGATGGGGCGGTTCGGGCTGATGAGCCGCGTGCTCGCGCCGAAGTTCGGCGGTTTTTTGACGTTCGCGTCGCTGCGCGACGAGTCGGCGACCGCGCCGGGGCAGCCGACGATCGCGGAGCTGCTGAACCGGTTCCGCTTCCGCTCTATCGGGGCCTCCACGAAGGTGTACGGCGTCATCGGCTGGCCCGCGGAGCAGTCCATCGGCCCCGATGTCCACAACGCGGCCTTCGAGGCGGTCGGGCACGATGGCGTCTACCTGCCGCTGCCAATCGCCCCGGAGTGGGAGTCGTTCAAGGCAACGGTGCTGTCGCTCGTGGAGGACCCGCATCTGGATTTCACGGGCGCGAGCGTGACGATGCCGCACAAGGAGCACCTGCTGCGTCTCGCGGAGGAGCGGGGGTGGGAGATCGACGCGAGCGTGCGCGCGTGCGGCGTCGCGAACACGCTGGTGATCGATGGCGACGCGGTGCGCATCACGAACACGGATGTCGTTGGAGTACGGGGACCTTTGGATGAGGCGCTGGGCGGACTCGCTGGCCAGCGTGTGCTCGTTTACGGCGCGGGCGGTGCAGCGCGGGCGGCGTGTGTTGCGTGCGCTGATGCTGAGGTCTTCGTGACCAACCGCACGCACGAGAAGGCCGCAGTGCTCGCTGAGCAGACGGGCGCGAAGGCGATCACGCTCGCCAACATCGCGAGCGAGCGCTTCGACGCAGTAATGCAGTGCACGCCTGTGGGGATGGCTGAAGGCCCCGCACCGGAAGAACTTTCGATCGATCGAAGTGTGCTCGAAGCGTGGTCGAGCGTGGGCGAGGGGCCCGTGGTCTTCGAGACGGTGTACACACCGGCGCGCACGCCGTTGGTTATTGCCGCCGAAGAGTTGGGTCTGCGGACGATCGAAGGCCTCAGGATGTTCGTCGAGCAGGCACGCGCACAATCAGCGCTTTGGACGGGTGTCGCAGCGCCTCAGGGCGTGATGACGCGTGTTGGTGAAGAAGTTCTTGCGTCCCCGCCGGGGGGTTGACGTATAAGGGGGTGCGATGACCCTCCGGGAACCCATCCTGTTCCCCAGGATGTACTGGGCCTACATCGCCCTCGCGGCGATGGATGTCCTCCTCACGACGCTCATCCTCAGCACGGGCGGCGCCGAACTCAACGCCGTCGGGCGCGCGGCGTTCGCGTGGGCGGGGATCACCGGCGCGACGATGCTGAAGTTCACGACGGTCGTCGTGGTCCTGCTCATCTGCGAGTACACCGGTCGCCTCAGGGAAGAGACGGGGCGGTTGATCGCGTACGCCGCGGTGTCGATCAGCATCGTGCCGGTAACGGTGGGGCTGATCGAGGTGTCGGATGCGATCCGGTACGGGTTGATCTCGATCTGAACCGGCTCGGCGTGCGTTACCGCATGAAGTCACGCGCGTCGATGATGATCACGTCCCCGCGTTCGCGCAGCCTGTCCAGGAACCAGTATTTGTGCCACGAACCGAATGTGATGAGCACGCGTTGTGGCGTGTCCGGCAGCGCGTCGAGCGCGCCCTCGATGAGCGCGTAGTGGGCGGCGTTGATGCTGTCCCAGCCGCCCGGGCCCAGGTCGTCGCCGAAGAGGTCCTGGTAGGGGGCCATGCCCTCGCGGACCCACTCGTCGTACTGGTCGGTGTGGATGAGCAGCGGGTCGTCGTCGTGACCGACGGTGTTGATCTGCTGGTCGATGCGGCCCATCGCGCTGTTCACGCGCTCCGTGTCATCGTGGCGCGAGGTGCGCCACTCGGTGAGCAGGGCGCTCCGCGTGTTCGCCATCTTGCGCGTCCACGCGGCGCAGCCGATCATCTCGAAATCCATCTCGCGCGTGAGGGGGAAGAGCACGTCCACGTACTCCGGGAAGACGCGCACGCGCGCCTCGGTGATCTCGCCTGTCTGCTCGAACTCACGCTCCGCGATCGGCAGGCGTTCGGGCGGGATCTCGCAGAGCACGACGTCGGGGTCGATGCGCCGGATGATGCGAGCGAGCTGGTCGGTGGAGTAGCGCTCGCTGGTGGTGTGCCCGGAGTGGATCATGCCCAGGACGACGACCTCGTGGCGCAGGGGTGCGGGCGCATTCGTGTGCGCACACCCGGTAAGGAGGGACGACAACAGGAGCGTGAGGGTGGTGAGCGTGAGGGTCGGGCGCATGTCGTGGCTCCTACGCAGGTGTTGCGTCCGTCAGAGGGCCGCGAGGCGCCTAGCGGTTTCGCGTTCGGTGAGGCCTTTAATGAGCGCATCGAGGTCGCCCTCGAGCAGGTCCTTGAGGGCGAAGCTCTCGTTGAGCCTGTGGTCCACACCGATGGATTCCTTGTAGCGGTAGGTGCGGAT
>JAJDDE010000008.1 GCA_029260475.1 Phycisphaerales bacterium
ACTGGCGCCAGGGGGGCGGCTCGCCGTTCTCGTCGGGGATGTCCGTCGACAGGGGACGTATTACTGCATCGGTCATGAGGTGATGGCGCTCGCCGGACGAATCGGCGAGCTGAAGTCGGTCATCATCAAGGCTCAGCACAACTGCACGTCCGATGCGAAGCGATACGGCCGCATGGCGGATGTGCCCATCAAGCACGAGTACTGCATCGTGATGCGGAAGGAGTAGAAACCGGCCTCACAGCGATGTGAGGCTTGGTAAGGATTTTGCTCCCCGCCCTGAGTACGACCCGCACCCGCGTTTCTGGCCCAGAAACGCACCCCTCAGAACCGAATCGGAACTCAAAGCGAATAGGTCGGCTTGTGCCCTCGTTTTGATAGAGGCCATTCATCGGAGGCGTGCCGCATGCTCAGAATCTTCCCTCAGTACGGGGCCGCCACGGTGCGGCAGTATTTCACCGAGGCGTTGTGTCGTGACGACTACTACGAGCAGGGCACCGAGATGCCCGGGGTGTGGCGCGGGCACGGAACCGAGCTGCTCGGGCTCGAAGGCCGAGTCGAGCGGGAGCACTTCGCCCGGATGACCGACAACCTGCACCCGACGCAGGACGAGCGGCTCACCCCTCGGACCAAGGAGGGCCGGCGGGTCGGGTACGACATCAGCTTCGCGGTGCCCAAGTCGGTCTCCCTCGCCTACGCCATCACCGGCGACAAAGACATCTTGTGGGCGTTCTCCAAGTCTGTGTGGGACACCATGGCGGACATGGAGACGTCGATGTCGACGCGAGTCCGCAGGGACGGGGCCGACGAGGACCGGTTGACCGGCAACATGGTCTCGGCGGAGTACCTGCACTTCACGACCAGACCCATCGACGGAGAGCCCGACCCGCACCTGCATACGCACTGCTTCACGTTCAACTGCACGCACGACCCCGTCGAGGAACGGTGGAAGGCCGGCCAGTTTGCGGAGCTCATACGCAACGCACCGTACTTCCAGACTGTCTTCTTTTCGCGGCTTGCGAAAAACCTGGTCTCGGTCGGCTACGAGGTCGAGCCGACCGAGTCCGCCTTCGAGCTCGCCCGCGTCCCCCGCGTCTGGGTCGAGCTGTACTCGCGGCGGACCATGCACCTGGAGTCCATCGCGAGCGAGCTCGGGTTCGAGCAGAAGCAGAAGGCCCGGCTCGGCGCCCTCACGCGTGAACGCAAGCGGGACGACCTGAGTCTCGACGAGCTCCGCACGCGTTGGCGAGACCGGCTCGCCGCCGAGGACATCGCGGTCATCGAGAACCTCAAGCACGCCGGACCGCTGAAGCCCGAGGCCCAGCCGACACCCCGTGTGCTTGAGGACCGCGTGCTCGAAGCCAAAGCCGAGCACGAAGAACAACGAGAATCCCAGGCTGAGACCAAAGCAGAGGTGGACACAAAGACAAAGCAGAAGCGAGCCCGGTCCTGGCACCCGCTCGTCTCGCTCTCGGCCAACAACGCCGTCAAGCATGCCATAAGCGAACTCTTTCAGACCGACGCCATCATCACCGAGCAGAAGCTGCTCGTGCGTTCGATGGAACGCAGCTACGGGAAAGCCGACCTGCACCAGCTTGTCGATGCCATCGCCAAGCGGCCCGAGCTCATCCGCCGGACCGCGGACGGCGTGCGGTACCTCACGACCAAGGAAGCGGTCCGCGAAGAGCAAGAGCTCGTGCGGTTCGCAAAGCAGGGCCGCAACAGTCTTAAGCCGCTCGGCCGGAGCCCGCTCAGCCTGTCCGCGTGGAAGCTCGACCGCCGCGACACCGAGGTGCTCGACAAACTGATGGCGTCGCCCGACCGGGTCACGCTCTTCAAGCACTCCGGTCCGAGCCGCAAGCCGGAGCTCAGCCGGGCCGCCATGACGGGCATCCAACAGAAGGGCTACGTGCTGCAGGTCGTGGCTGCCGATGCCGCCGCGGCTCGCCGTGCCGAGCGGGACTACGGACTTCAGGCGGTCCGCACCATCGGCTCGGTCCTCGCCGACGACGAGTACCAGAGCGTCGCCAAGAACATCGTGCCGAAGGCACGCAAGACCGTCTTCTGGATTGAGGACGCCGGTCGTCTGGGGACACGGACCGTCGCGGAGCTCGCCAAGGCCGCCGAGCGGTGCGGCGGACGCATTGTGCTCTCCGGTGACGGCGGACGTTCGAAGCGGTACGAGCGGGGCGACCCGTTCCGCCTGCTGCGAGAAGAGGCTCGGCTCACGACCGTTGAACGCCGTGTGATGCTCGACAAGCAGAACGGGATGGAGCGTGTGGTCGATGCGGTCCGCCACGATGCCCCGCGACGTGCTGTCGATACGCTCCGACAGCACGCTAAGCTGGTCATCGGCAACGACGTCGGTGGCACCCTCGCCGCCGCCGCATCGTTCTTCAAGGAGCAGCTCGACCAGGGCCGCTCGGTGCTGTTGGCGGGT
This sequence comes from Phycisphaerales bacterium, assembly GCA_029260475.1. GTDB lineage: Bacteria > Planctomycetota > Phycisphaerae > Phycisphaerales > UBA1924 > OFTM391. The sequence continues at coordinate 2,438 of JAJDDE010000008.1, forward strand.
CCGTCGCGGTACGCCGCCGGCTCACTGAACGCGTTGGCGCGCGAGCAGCTCCGAGACGCCGGCGTGCTCACCGGCAAAGACCGGAGCGTCGTGCAGCTGCAACAGGTGTGGATGTCGGCAAGCGAGCGTCGCGACCCAATGAGCTACAAGAAGGGCATGGTCGTTGACTTCTACCGGCCCACACGCGGGTTCGCGTCCGGGCAGCGGACCAAGGTGATTGCGAGCGGTCCGCTCGGGGTCTGGGTGTGGGGCAAGGCGATGAACCCCGTGAAGCTCAACCTCGCCCACGAGGACCGATTCACCGTGTCGACCGTGGCACGCTCGCACCTGGCGGTGGGCGACCGCATCCGCATCAACCGCCACATCACGCCGCTCGTGGGCAAGCCCATCAAGAGCGGCACGGTGGTCACGGTGACAGGCTTCAACCCGTTCAAGCAGATCGTTGTCGACGGGATGAAGATCCTCCCAAGGACTTTCGGCCACTTCGAGCACGATTACGCGACGACCACTCACCGGATGCACGACCGCCGGGCCGATGCCGTCGCCTTCGTCGGCTTCGACGGCGGGTGGGCCAACGCCGACTCCAAGGACCTGACGGTCGCCGCCGAGGCGGCACGGAAGGAGTTCAAGGTCTTCGCCGACGACGATGAGGCCCTGGTCAGTGTCCTCGCCCGTGTCCGGCCAGAGCTCAACGCCACCGACCTTGAGACGGACCCGGAGTCGGTGGACCTCCAGTACCAGGACTATGAACGCCGGTTCGAGGGCATGCAGAACGACCAGCCGAGAGGACACAGCTATGGATGAGCGGAGCCAGGAACTGCGACGGGCCATCCACGGGGATGAACACGCGTCGGTCGAGTCGATGCCCCGGCCCATGATGCTCGACATCCGCCCGAGCAAGGGCCCCTGGGTCGCCCTGCCGTACATCGCCCTCCGACGGGTGGAGTACGACCCCGACCGCCGGCCCGCGGTGCTGATTGAGTTCAGCTCCCACACCATCGAGGTGCAGGGCAGAAACCTCGAAGGGTTGTACCTCGCTGTCGTCGGACAACGTGCCTCGGTGCTCTCGGAGGTCCAGGAGCTCTACATCGAGGAAGACAGGGAAGGGACCGCCTTCATCCAGAAGCTGACCATTACCAAGAAGACCAAGCGGGGTGAGGTGGCAGACGATGAGTCGTGAGTCATGCCGTCTGAGCTGAGGGTCGAAATCGCGTCAGACGTCTCCCCTAAGCAGCCGCTTAGGGCCCAGGGGCGTCATCTCGGTGGCCCAGTAGGGGGCCGACTCTCGGCGGTTCGGGACATTATAATCGGGCCACATGACACCCTCTGATGGCCAGCCCGGAACCGCCCGCCGGCCGGGGCCGCGGTTCCCGCTGTCCTCGCCGCTGGTTCGGCTCACACGAGCCGACACCCTCACGCTGCGTGATGCGTTCGAGGGCATCCACATCTTCGGTGGACTCGGCAGCGGCAAGACGTCGGGGAGCGGGCAAACCCTCGCCCGGTCGTTCCTCAAGGCGGGCTTCGGTGGCATCGTGCTGACCGCCAAGCCGGATGAGCCGGCGACCTGGGAGCGGTACTGCGAGGAGACCGGTCGGGCCAGTTCGATGATGAAGTTCGGGCCGGGGCACGGTCAACGCTTCAACTTCATCGATTACGAGATGCGGCGGGACGGCCGGGGTGCCGGCATCACCGGCAACCTTGTGTCGCTGCTGGAGGAAGTGCTGGAGGTCCAGCACCCCGGCAAGGTCCTTGGAGGCGACCCCTACTGGCGTGAGGCCCGGGGTCAGCTTCTGCGAAACGCGATCGACCTTGTCCGGCTGGGGACCGACCGGGTGACGTTCGATGAGGTCGCCGCGGTGATCCGGTCCGCTCCGCGGACGACCGCCGAGATCCGGGACCCCGAGTGGCGGGAGACCTCGCGGTGCTCGCAGCTGCTCCGCGAAGCGTTGCGGCGGGTCGAGGGCGACGCCCGCGGCGAGGCGGACCTGCAGACCATCACCCGGTACTTTTTCGACGAGTTCGCCCCGCTCGACCCCGAGCCTCGGTCGAGCATCGTGAGCATGGTCGGGGCCTTGACCGACACGCTGCTCCGCGGTGATGTCCGGGAGCTGCTCCTCACCGGGACCACCTTCGTGCCGGAGCTGATCGACCGGGGCGTGGTTCTCATCATCGACATGCCCGTCCACGAGTACCGCGATGCAGGTCGTTTCGTGCAGGTGCTGATGAAGACGGTCTTCCAGCGGATGGTCGAGCGGCGGGACGCGACCAAGGACACGACGCGGCCGGTCTTCCTGTGGGCCGATGAGGCCCAGCTCTTCTCGACGCCGTACGACCCGACCTTCCAGACCACCGCCCGTTCGACCAAGACGGCCACCGTCTACCTCACCCAGAACCTGCCGAACTACTACGACGCCTTCGGCGGAGACGCCGGTGGCAGGGACCGCACCAAGAAGCTGCTCGGGTCGTTTGGGCTCAAGGTCTTCCACGCCAACGGCGACCCGGAAACAAACCGGTACGCCGAGGAGCTCAGCGGGCGTGACCTGCAGTGGCGGAGGAGCGTCAACACTTCGTATCCCAGCGGGTACGGCCCCGGCGACAACGCGTCGCCGATGTCAACGACGCACGGATCGAGCCAGATGATGGAGTCGCTGCTGCCCGCACGCGTCTTCACCGAGCTGCAAAGGGGCGGGTTCGAGCGGGGCTACACCGAGGCAATCGTGTTCCGTGCCGGGGAGCTCTGGAAAGAGACCGGGCGTGGGTTCGCACGCGTCCGATTCATGCAGAACCCGAGCACGCCGCGGCGACGCCGCGGGGGTGGGTACGGATGATCAACTTCCCGCGGGCTTGCTTCAGTATCGTCGCCATTCTTTGCCGTCAGTACGTTGGCGGGTTGAACGGTGGCTTCATCGCGTTGCTGCACGCCCTCTCGGCGTTGCTCCTCTACACGGTCGTCATGCTCTTCCTCCGCGGCTTCGTCGGTGGAAGTGAAGGCGGCGGGCTGCTCGATGTGCCGGTCCTGGTGCCAATGCTGCTCTTCGCGATCGGGCTGACTGCCATCTGGTGCGGACGCACGCTCGGGATGCTCAGGTACGCGGGGCCGCTGCACCTGCACGGCCCGAACAGGCATTTCACCGGTGCGGCCGGCGACTTTCTTCGCGGCCGCTTCAAGGCCGAGTACGAGTGGACCCTGCTCGAACGCCACGAACCCGCGGGGCTGTGTCTCGTTGGTGTTGCGTTGCTTGTGCTGCCATGGACCCGCGTGTTGGGGCTGTTCTTGATTGTGTTGTCTGTGGTCGCCTTGTGGCAGACGATGCGAGACCGGAGCGTGAACGAGTGGGACACCGAGGACTTTGAGGGCGTGGAATCGCTCGGCGAGTTTGAGGGGATTGCCGCAGACGTCGCATCGTCCGTCGGTGCAGACGTCGGATCGGCCTACGAAGACCTCGGTTTGGCCGCGGACCTGCTCGATGACGGCGTGCTCGATGAGGTGCGGCGTCGCACCGAGTCTGCCCGAGCCACCGAGCAGGTCAGGCCCGATGAGGGAGAAGATGTTGGATTTGCCGAAGTAGTCGAGACGCTGAAGCCGCGTGGTCCGATGAGCGTCTGCCGGCGATCCGTCCCGACGCGGGTGGCCATGGTCGCTCTCGCGTTGCTCGTTGTGAACTTCGCGACCGGCGACAAGCCAGGCCTCTACGGCAAAGCCCCTCAGCGGTGGGTCGCCGGTGTCGAGAGCCTGCAGTCCGCTGCTGTTCCGCTCGGGCTCGTCGCACCTGCAGATATGCATGGCCCCGGCGGCCTCGTCACGGCGTTCCTGCAACGCGTGGACACCGGCGAGCTGACGAAGCGGAAGCGTGCCGCGGCTCTCACCATCATCGAGCCCGCTCAGCAACAGGTCACGCTGGCGGTCGCGGCGACCGACGCGGTTCGCCGGGGCGTCACGGACGCGACCGGGCTCCCGCTCGCCGCATCGTCGTACTCCGCCGAACTCGACGAGCTCTTCCTGGTTCGCCCCAGCGTCGCCGAGGCGTGGGCCGCGTTGCTCAATGGCGTGACCCGGCTGGACACGCTGACGACCGACGCGAACGGTCGCTTGCAACGGGCGAGCTACTTTCCAGAGAAGGCGCCGCTGGATGACTTGGTTGCCCTGACAGACGAGGCTTCGAGTTGGGCAGAACAAGCCAACGGGTTGCAAGACCATGTCCAGCACATCCGCGTGATGCTTGGCAACCTGCGTCTGGAGAACGCACTGGATACTTCCCTCGATGAACCACCACAGACCCCGCCGGCTGAAGGAGGCTGACATGATGCACGCACCCATTCGATTGATGACCTTAATTCCATTTCTTGTGTTGGCGTTGTGCGTCGTCCCCGCGTCTGCCCAGGACGCACCGACTCCGGCGACCGCCGAGCAGCTCAAAGCCGAGGCGGAGCAGCGGAAACTCGCTCGCACGCAGGCCGCCGAGCAGGACCTGTGGACACGGCAGAACGTCACCCGTTTCGAGAATCGGGTGAAAGAAGCCTCCGACCTCTTCGCCGAACTCGAACGCCGGCACACGTCGTTGACCGAATGGATGTCATCGTTGCTCACAAGCGACGACGGCAAGCGGCTCGGGCTCAACCCAACGGTGGCGATTCAGTTCGTGGCGTATCAGGAGCAGCCCGTGATGCGGCTGGCAGACTTTGACGCCAATCGTGGATACCTCGCGGAGCTGGAGAACTTCTTGAAGGAGTCGCAGGCGTCGCCCCAGGTCGGCTACGTCCCCGACGCCGAACGGGTCCGCGAGGCCGACGACGCGTACCTCTGGGCACGCGACCGTCTCGCCCGCGTCGCCGAGACCGAGGCGTGGCTCAAGACCTCGCTCGCGACCGCGGACCTTGACGCGGATGTCTCGGAGATGCCGACGCTCGAAGAGCTCATCCAGAACTACCTCGCCCGGCGGCATCAGCTCTGGGTCGAGAACACGGTCGAGGGCAAGCGGATCGCGGCAGAGCAGGTCGCCCCGGAGATCAAGGAGAACGCACGGCAGGTCGAACTGGAGCGGGCGTTGTTCGAGACCGAGCAGCTGCTGCGTGAAGCCACGCAAGCGTTGGAGAAGCAGCGGCTCGACTTCGACCGCAAGCTCCGCGAGCAGGACGCGATCATAAAGGAGCGGGCCGCGGCTGCAGAGCGGGAGTACGCCGAACGCATCGCCGAGATCGACCGGCTGAACCGACTCGCTGAAGCGGCACGCAAGCAGCGAGACGTGGAGTCGATCATCGAAGCTCAGGAGATCGACGACGAGGCTCAGCGGATGCTGCTGGTGGCGAAGTGCCGCTCCGCGTCGGTGCAGCGTGACCTGCGGCCGTTCCTGGACGAGGGGACCTGGCAGCCGGGCGACAAGGGACCGAATGTACGGTTCGATGCCGAGCCGATCTCTCACAAGGCGTTGTTGGAGCTCGGGGCCTTGGAGGAGACCATCGATGGCGTCAAGAGGCTCCTCATCGTCGCGAATGCCAAGGGCGTCTCGGATTTGAATGGACTGCTGTACGGGATCAAGAGCGGCCGGGGCCATCCCGACAAAGAGCGGACCAAGTGGGGATACAACGTGTACTTCCACAAACTCACGCAAGACCAAGTGAACGAGGTCCGACGGATCCAGGCACAGTTGATTGAACTAGGCCCGACGCTCGTCGAAGAGGGCATGCTCGCACCATGATTTCGGTCTAGAGCGAAAGGGATGCCATGCATGACGCTATCTACTACCCGAGTATCTGCTGCACTAACCGCGGACTGCTCTCCTCCGCGTTGTTCCTCTGGGACAGTCTCTCGTTCATCGTGCCCCACAAGAACATGGCGGGGAGCACTGGCGACGAAGAGGTAGACGAAGCTCTTGAGCTTGTCGGGAAAGAGCTGATTCCATCAAGCCGAGCAAAGCAGGAAGCGACAAAGGAGATACGCCAGCTCCTCGAATCTGCCCGCGACAAGGGCAATGATCTGACACTCTCAAATCCTCATGCTTCGCAGACATACGCCATTTATCCTGGCAAGTTCGAGATAGCACTCTGGGACAGTCTTGTTGCCGACGGTGCCACGGCATTCAACGCCGGACAGAACAACTTTATGGTCCAAGACACACTTGGCCTCTACATGATGTCGATGCTCGCCACTTCCTGCGGAGCCGGCCGAAAACGCCTCGTTACGGATCAGATTGCCGGTTACGAATCGCTATACCGTTCGCTTGCAGATATCTCACCGGCACGCGACCGCACGGACGACCAGTCCGGAACACCTCTGCTGACGGTCGCTCTTGGAGGTTTCGACTTCGACACAATCCCTCTTGGCCGGCTCATTCAGCTACGAAGAGATGAGACGGATCTGCAATGGTCTATGAGAAATGCTTATCTTGACGCGGTGGACCGTTGTGTACACGAAATCTCATCCCATGCCACACGGCCTGATGTCATTGATGAAATTGTCGGGCAGTTCACCGAGGATATGGAGAGAGACCTGAGGGAGCTGAAGAAGTACCTCGGGCGTGAAGCCGGGCAGATGATCTTGAGCAAGGAGTTTGGTGTCGCTGTTCTCGCGACGGCATGGTCGGCTATCGAACCTGTCAGTGGCACTGTCTTGTCAGCGGGTGCTTTAGGTCGTGGACTCATGCAGTACCAAGACCGCCGACGCAAGCTGTTGCAAAGCCATGCGTCTGCATGGCTCTATGAAACTCGCGGTGGAGTCAAACTCTATTGATGGTGGCATCCGCCGCGGCCCATCGAGTCGGGAGCGTATGCCTCGCTTCGCGAGGCCCTGCTCCCCGCCGCAATGGTCCGCGGCGAGGGCTGGCCGTGACGCGGGTGGCGTCACACTTGTGTTTGAAATCGTTGCGAAAGAAATGAGACCCCAGCAGGTGTTCGAGAGTGGCTGCCGGGGCCTCGGTCTGGAGAGACCATGAGCGTGACGAGAGTGGAGGCCGGGAGGGCGTCCACGTACCGTTTCGCGATCAGGAACGTCCTGTCCGCGAAAACCTCATGTCGAGTTGCATCGAGTCGGTTCGAGTCTGATCAGTCGTCCGTGCGTGGTTTTCGCTCCTCGCCAAGGATGAACGAGTGTGCTTCATCAAGCACCTTGCGTGCCGTGAGCAGGTCGTCCCTTCCGAGGCTGTGCGTCTCTTGCCATTCGTCGTCCTTGTCCTTGTAGACACGGACGAGCGAGGTGTTGAACATCGAGCCGTTGCGGGTCTCGTTCTCCCAGACCACGGCCTTGAGGCCGTTGATCCTGAACTCCGCCGCGGGCTTGTTGCTGTCTGACGTTTCCATACGCTTTCTCCTGGTCATGCGAGCCGTCCTTTCTGGGTTGAACCCTCTGGACGCCCTTCCCGGTTGCCAAGCGTTATGGAATCAGATGATCGTGCGTGCTCTATCTGTCGTAACCACGCGGGATCTCAGAGCAACTCTGCGAAGTCTTGGAGCACCGATACGCTCTCCGGAAGGCCTTGCTTCTGCAGCAGGTCGAGCAGCTCCTCGACGGTGCGCGGCGGCTTCTTGAGCCGTGCTCGCACGGTCTTCACCGCGTTGCACACGGCCCCCGTATCCAGGTCGAGCAGGTGTGTGATGAACTCATCCGGGTGCTGAGCTCGCACGCCGAGCGGTGCGAGTACCTCCGCGGGGAAGTCCTTCAGGTTTGTGGTCACGATGACGGCGGCGTGGCACCGGATGGCGGCCGCAAGCACATGCCTGTCGTCGGGATCCGGAAGCGTCAGTCCATCGACCAACGGTTCGTAGCCGGTGACAAGACAGTCTGGCACCGCGGCTTCCATCAACTCGCAGAGCTTGGCGACTTGTTCGCCGGTGATGTCCGGTTTGTCTTGAAGGAGATTCCGCGTCCATTCTTCGCGAATGGCATCGGTCCACTTCGCTCGGAAGAGGCTCGTCGTCGCGAGCTGCATCAGCACGTTCCGGAGCGTCGCCGGATAGAGCACGCAAGCATCAAGGATCACTGTGAAATGGCTGTGCATCCTGCATCAGGATACCCGCTGGCAGTTACTCCAGCCCGAGCTCTTCATCGAGCTCGGAGAGCTCATCGAGTGCCTTCTGCCGGCTCGCGTCGGTTCGCTTCTTGTAGGCCATCAGGTGCTCGAAGAGAACGCGACGATGCGTTCCGACCTTCCGAGCCGGAAGTCGTCCATCCTCGATTTCCTTGACCACGAAGGGGCGAGACACACCGAGCAGATCAGCGACTCGCTGTGTCGTGAGCTCGGCGTGGATAGGGATCAGCGTCACGGCATTGCCCTTGGCCATCTCCGCGAGAAGGCGGACGAGGAGCTGGGCCGCCGACGCCGGGATCTCGACCGTCTTTGGCCCATCATCCTCGGTGGTGAACCGGAGGGAATGTCCCCGCGACACCACCCGGGAGAGCTGGCGGCTCGACTCCTGGGCCTGCAGCATCTCCGCATCCGTCGGCGTGGTTTCAGGGAGTGTCAGTTCAGCAAGCATGGCCGGTCTCCAATCCAAAGAGTCTATCGCCTAAACGCAGTATCCGCAATAAACGAAACGAACGAAACTGCTTTATTGTTCGAGTCGAGGCCACTGAATCGCCGTTTTTGCCCCTTCAGGAGCTCTGGTCCCGTTCCCAAGCGGATTCGGGAAGCTCCGAGAACCGTCCTCAAAGGCCCTGACGACCTGCCGCCGCGTACGGACGGCCTCAGCAGGCACCGCCTCCAATCCCAGGCTCTTCCGCGTGCGGTTCACCATCCGCAGCACGCTGAAGAGCTGTCGCACCACTGGGGCGTACGGCTCGAAGCGGAACCTCGCGAACTCCTCCTCGACCTCCTCGGTCGTCGCGTTCCTGGAGAACTGCACCATGAACTGCTTGAGCCAGCGGTACTCGTTGGGGTGGATGCGGACCGAGGCGTGCCACTTCAGGTCGCGGCCGCGTCGGTAGCCGATGCTGTAGCCGGCGAACGAGATGGGCTCGCGGCGGACGTCGCGGATGACCGCCCGCTCCCGCTCGAAGAACTCGTGCTTGCCGTGGGTCGCGATGAGCAGCCAGAACGAGCCGTACCGCAGGTACTGCATGCTGGCACGCCCCGTGAGACGCCGCCGGGCTCGTTGCCAGCGAGACATCGGCACGCCGTACTGGTCGAGCAGCTTGCGGTCGATGTCCTCGGGCCGCTTGCCCGGTGGTATGTGCCCGGCAACATAGAAGAAGTAGCCGCGTGCGATGTAGGCGACGGCGAGCTGTTGCACGAAGCCGGGGACGCTCGTCGGGAGGTAGTGGTAGGTCATATCGATCCTTGTTGTTGACAGTCAAAGTGGGGTGTCGTTTCGGCCTTTCGTCCTGGCACGACACCCAAAGCCCCTTTGCAAAACCTCTTCTACAACCCTGCTCGCCCGTTCATCTGCAGTGTCCCGGGCGGAAACCATCAGCCGCATCGGCGTGCGAACCACCTGCAGGCAGCTCGCGGCCATACGACCCAAACCTTCGCGGACAGCCACGGCTCACCCATTGGCAAGCCGGTGCTGCACCGCTTCTCTAGATTCCATGTATTGCTGTTGCACAATCATGGACGTTGCGGTGCTTCAGGCCATTGGCCATCGGACCGCAACACTGCGAACGCCGCCGGCCGAGCAGGCGGAAGAACCGTTCCCGGTTCTTCTCGCCCACCCGCCGACCGCCTTGGAAACCGCCCATCACACGCTTCCGCGTGATGGGCCGGCATCCGCACACTGAAGTACGCGTCGCCGCTTTCGTCGTCGCTCCGAGCATCCACCACAGGCACCACCACGTGATGTTGCGATGCGTGAGCGAACGGGCCGCCACTGCCTTGCAGCGGTCACCGTTCGGACTCGGCCAGGCCGAATCCAACTGTCTACTTGCGGCACACTCCCAGTCTCAGGCGTTTGAATCACCGGGTTGACCGCTCTCATGCGAGAGCACACCCGGCACCGGTTCATCAGACCGGAAGCCCGAGACCTTCCCCTGTTAGCCATGCGTGTCACCGAGACGGTCACGTCGCTCGGCCATCTGTCGCACGCCGTGGATTCCTCCACCGCGAGGTTTGCACGAGAGCGGATGCTCGCGTGATTTCAGCCGGCAGAACCTAGAAGCTCCGGCTTACCCTTCGACAGACGGCTTTGTTACGCGGTTTGGCACCGTCTCCGTCTCGATTCACCGCCAAGCCCTCGCGGGCCTCTCATGGTTGAGCTCTTCATCGCCGGCTGTTTCGGCCGGTCGCCGGGCGTGGTCTACGCCCGGTCGTCCGCATCGCTGCGAACGAACTCCCCACGGCGGCACGGGTTGAGCGAGGTGCGGGTCCCGAAGGACAGCACCCCGAACCCCCCGCGACGGATTACGCGAAGCTCGGGCCGAAGCCCTCGCGTCGCCTCACCGCTTCATGCATGACGGCTCGTGCCGTAGACCCTTGTACGGAATCCACGGACACGAGTCTGTCCAGGTCGCCCCGGTTCCGCAACGGTCGGGACATCGGATAGAAGCTGCGGATTGTTCTCGTGGGTTGGTCCCGATGAGGCTTTACTCGCAGCAGCCTCCGTCGAGCCGGACAAGCGTGTCTCCACGCATCCGGCTCTACGCGTCTCCGACGTCCACGGACCCATCTCTGGGTTGGTGGTCAGGGTGATGAGCCCTGCATCCCTTCGCTCGGCTGGTGAGGCCGAACTCCTGGGTGTCGGAGTCAGTGTGCGGATGCCGAGGCGGCTGGTGGCCGACTCGGCGTTCTGCAAACGCTGTTTGCGAGACAGTGTTTGGGCCGAGATTAGCGCACTCTGCTGGACTACTCAATGGCACAAAGTTGAGGCTAGCGGACTCGCCGCCATGTCTATCATGCTATGATAGACTCCATGGCCTCCATCCCGATTACCCCCAACATGCAGTACTCACGCCTTTTCACCATCGAGCAGAGACTCGACCGTCTCCTACAGCTCCTTCGAGAGGGTGGCCGGTCATCGCCCCAGCTTGCTGAAGCACTAGACGTTTCAGTGCCGACAGTCGCGAGAGACGTCAAGGCACTCCGAGAGCAGGGGCACCAGATCGAAGCGACCCGTATTGGCCGCGGCTGGCAGTATTCTCTCTCGAACAATGCTCGGACGCCGATATCACAGCAAATTACTCGACGTTCTGAGTCTGAGAGCTCTCGGAGTGAAGCGGGAACGACACGATGAAAGCACAACTACTCAAACGTCTCGTCCGAGCTATCGCCGAGGGTTCCCAGCGTGACCTTGATGAACTTGCCAAGCAGGTTGTCGAGTCTGAGAAGCAGACTGGGCACACACGCCTCGCGGCCCAGCTTGAAGGCATCCTCACCGAGACGACAAGAATCCAGCCGGCTAAGGCACGACCAACTCGCGGCACACGCGGACACCTGACCGAGCTGCCGCAAAGTCGCCGCCATGGTGAGGAACTACTCACCGTAATCGAACGCGATGACCTAGAGCACCACATGGTGCTTCCAGCCGATGTCGAGGCTCGTTTCGCCAGGATTGAGTGCGAGTTTGCGGCACGTGAACGACTCGACGCCTACGGCCTCAGGCCTCGAAAGACGATCTTGCTGCACGGTCAACCTGGGTGTGGAAAGACGCTGGGTGCGAAGAGACTTGCTTGGAACACCGGCCTCCCACTACTAAAAGTTCGCTTTGACGCGTTACTCTCCTCCTACTTTGGTGAGTCCGCATCGAATCTACGATCAGTATTTGTGGCTGCGAAGGAGCACCCTTGTGTTCTGCTTCTTGACGAGTGTGATTTCATTGCTCGTTCACGAACTGGGCAAAGAGATATTGGAGAAGCCAGTCGGATAGTCAACTCGCTTCTGCAATTGATGGAGGAGTACGACGCCCCTGGTCTCCTTGTAGCAACCACGAATGTTGAAGATTCGCTGGACGACGCTCTCTTTCGCCGTTTCGACGAAGTGCTTCTTGTTCCGCCTCCTGGCCGAGAAGAGATTGAAAGATTGCTTCGCATGACGCTCTCCTCTGTCGCCGTTGACGGAGCTCTCGAATGGCCGACAATCATTGAGCTCCTTTCGGGCACGTCGGCCGCGATGGTGGTCAAGGCTGCTCGCGACGCGGCAAAGGGTGCTGTCCTCTCCGGAAGAAAATTGATTCAACAGCAACACCTTGAAACTGCGATTGCAGAGCTTCGCCATACGAACACGGGATAATTCGCGATGGCCAACTCTCATGGTTTTGCACACCTTCGACTACTCTTTCGAGAGCATGGCCCGGCCCGATTCTCGCCTGCACCCCAAGGGATTCCTGCTACCGACGAGGCCAGACGTGACCGGCCGGAGCACTCAAGGAAGCTCAACCGGTCAGCTTCTGCGTTCGGGCAGCATTGGAGCACATCGCAAACGACCCGCCTCGTTGATGCGAGACCGCCTCTGCCGGCCGGTGTCCCACTCCTGCTTCAGATCGACCCAGGACTCGACATCGACGAACTCACTGACAAGCTTGGTTTTGAGGTTGTCTCGGAAGAAGCAGATGGTTATGTAATCGTCGCATCAACGGATCTGGAGCTGACGACGTTTCTCCAGCGTCTGGACGAATTCTCAAAGGACGTTCGAGGTTCTGCGGTTGTTGCCGGTGTTCACGACTTGGACAACGACCCGAGCCAAGATGCTCGTCTCAAACGTATTCTCTCTGATGACCTCTACGACACTTGGTCAGCACTTGATGAAGAGCAAGTGTACGTATGCGACGTCGGGATCTCGTGCTCAGGGAACTGGCTCCCGCCAAAGAAGCCTCGTCGTAACCCCCGATGGAAACAGAGCACTTGGGCCAAGAAAGAAGCCGAGTGGGCCGCGAGAAGAAGTAAGGCCTACGACGATTGGGAAGTGCTCCAGACCGAGCGTCTCGATCTCATTCGGGAGTTCGTGAAAGCCTACACAGGAAGCATCGAGGGGATTGTCGAGGATGCTGGCTCCAACGGTGATGATGCAATTCCCGACAGCTTCACAGTTCGCGTTCGGATCGTTGGCCGCGGGCTAAAGGACCTCGTCCTGAACTGTGCGTATGTGTTTGAGGCGTTCGAACCAGACGACATCGAGACGCCGCAAGGCGTGGCACGTGCGGAAGCTGAAACGATGCAGGGCGTTGAGTTTCAACCGCCACCTTCGGATGCACCTTCTGTGTGCATCATCGACAGCGGAGTGCAAGAAGGACACTTTTGGCTCGCGGAGGCAATCGACGCTGATTCATCATCAACATTCGTCAATGAACCAGAAGCTACGGTTGCCGACAAAGTCTCGAACGGTGGGCACGGAACCCGAGTTGCCGGGGCAGTCCTCTATGGGGACGCAATCCCAGATAACGGTACTGTCGTCTTGCCGTTATGGCTTCAAAATGCCCGTGTCCTGGACCACGACTGCAGGCTGAGTGAGCACCTATTCCCGCCCGAGCTAATGCGGAGTATCGTCCTGATGTATTCTGGGGGGAAGCGTCGAACGAAGATCTTCAATCACTCGATCAATGCAGCGGGACCATCCAGGACTCGCCACATGTCAGCTTGGGCTTCCGAGATTGACCGACTGAGCTTCGAGCATGACATCCTCATCGTCCAGAGCATCGGGAACATCCCGATGGATGGCCCTCCGCCCATTTTGGGCATAGCTCAGCACCTCGCATCTAGCAAGGCATACCCGAGCTACCTCGATGAACGAGCGTGCCGACTCGCAAACCCAAGCCAGAGCTTTCAAGCTCTGACGGTTGGTTCCGTTGCCGGGGAGATCTACTCATCCAATGGGTGGACAAGCCTTGCGACGCGAACTGGGATGCCGTCTGCTTTCACTCGCTCAGGACTTGGTATCTGGGGGTCTGTCAAGCCTGAGGTGGTCGAGTTTGGCGGCGACGCTCTATACGACACGGGTACACCACCACGCGTTGCGACTCCCGATGTCGCAAACGGCTGCTACCCCAACCTTCTACGGTCCACGGCCGAGGGTGGACCTGCTGTCGCCAGAGATGGACGCGGTGTTGGCTCGTCTTTCTCCACGCCCAAGGTGTCGCGAGTTGCGGCGGCTGTGCAGGCGGTACTCCCTGAACAACCAGCCCTTCTCTATCGTGCTCTCATCGTTCAATCAGCTCGCTGGCCTGATTGGTCGGACGCTCTAGGTGCTGACGATCGTGCCGCACTACTCCGTCGAATTGGCTTCGGAGTTCCTGACCTGGAACGAGCAACAACCAATACGGACCACCGCACGACATTCATCACCGATGGTGACCGCGAAATCTGCCCGGGCGATTGCCACATCTATCAAGTGCGAATCCCCGAAGAGCTGCGACGAGCAGGCACCGACTTCGACATCAGGGTAGATGCCACGCTTTCATATGCTGCCGAACCCCGCAGAACACGCCGTCGACATCGCGGTTATCTGTCGGTGTGGGCAGACTGGATCAGCTCTCGGAAGGAAGAGAGTCTTGATGCGTTTCTCACGCGGGCGCTGAAAGCCGATGAGAAGGTTGACGAAGGGTCGAGCTTCGGATGGTCGCTGGAAGCTCGCGGGCAGTGGGGCTCGATTCCAGAAGCCCGCAGGAATGTTGGTACGGTCCAGAAGGACTGGGCAGTGGTCAAATCCAATCAGCTTTCGAGCGATCTGTGCTTTGCTGTTCGCGGGCACAAAGGTTGGAGCAAGGACCCGGATGCCACTGCTCGATATGTCTTCGCGGTAACGATCGAGATTGCTGGGCAAGAGATCCCCATCTACGAACCACTCCAGGTCGCAGTTGCAGAACTAGAAGCGGAGCTTGGGATCGAGACCGAGGTCGAAGTCGAGATCGACGGCGATTGATGGTGCCTCGTGCGACGCCAGTCTATTGAGAGGCCCTAATTGAGTCGCTTGCGAACCCACTCGACGACCTGGCGTTGTTCTGGCGAGACTGGCTTCATGTATCGGTCGGCCATCTGGGAGCTTGCTGAGTGACCAAGCCACCGCTTCATCGCCGCGATCGAGCAGCCACGGCGTGACCCATACTCAGTTGCCCCGAGGTGACGGAGCACGTAGAAGCCGTCAAGCGACTCCTTGCTCTCACCTATGGCGAGTCGAAGCCGTCGCCACCACTGGAAGATCGAGTCGGACTTGGTGTGTACAAGCGGGTGCCCGGTCTCGGTCACGAAAAGCAACTCCCCATTATCGCGAGGTGTCTCCTCAAGGTATTCAGTGATCGCGGCCCACACTCGCGGTGGTGTCTCGCCGTACCGCTCGACGCCTGTCTTCCCGCGGCGGAGATCGTAGGACTTCTTGTCAATCTGACCGACGCGTACGTTGGCCAGATCGCTCTGCCCGAAGCCCAGGCCGATGCCCATCCAAATCAGAGCTCGGCCGCGGGCGTCGCACTGTTTGAGCATCGCCTCAAGCTGCTTCTTTGTCGGGAGCTTCTTTGCCTTCGTACCCTTGCCGGGGATGCGATCGAGCGAGTCCCAGTTCCACGGAAGTACCTGCTGGCCGTACTCGGGCCGTCCGGCCCGGTCGATGACCTTCTTGACCGCCTGCATCTTCCGGTTGAGCGTGTTCGCGGCGATTCCGGCCTCGACCATCTCTCGGTTGTAGCTCTCGACGTCGTCCATCGCGAGGTCTTCGAGCCGCATGCGGCCTGCCGCACCGACGCCGTGCCGCTCGTTGATGTGAGCGAGGAAGTCCTTGACCGCCTTCTTGCGATCGAGCAGCGTTCGGGGCGAGATCGTCCCGGCCGCTCTTGAACCACCACCTTCGCGAGCTCGATCGGTCTCGTATCGGATGAGGCCCGAGCCGATGTGTGCGATTGAACCAGGGACTGCGGCGTCCTGTCCGTTCTTCCCCGCGTACTTCCGACGTGAGGCTTCGCTACGATTCCCACCGAGCGTTGCGTTCGACACCTTCTCTGCGGTCCGCTCGTCGTACCCCAGGTACGCGGCGACCCACGTGTGATACGCCCGCTCCGCTTCTGCTTGAGAGACGTCACCGAAGCGGTGCTTCTTCGGCAAGCCGGTGGAAGGATCCCGGTACGAGACATGCCAGCCGATGCCTCGCAGCTCGGTGTACTTCAACTGAGGCACTCGTTTCTTCCGAGCCGGCTTCGCCACGTCGCGGTACTCTGTCGAGGTCGATGAAGAACTCGCCACGGTGGCGAGAAGCTGAAAATTGTAGTGAATCGCCATTTGCAGTGTGGAATCGCCGTTTCTGCAGCGTTCCCAAGCTGAATGTCGCCGGTTCGAGTCCGGTCACCCGCTTTGGCAACTCGTTCGGCAGCCCGCATCGACATGCCTTTGCCTCGCCACGGATCTGTTGCCGTTTCACAAACCTCGCCATCCGCATCCTGCTCGGGCCCCATCGGCCAATCGAACAGCACCGCCGCCACCACATCTGCGGCTCGACGCGGGGGCACATCGCTCCCGCGACCGCTCTCCCAATTGGGCTCGTTGTCAGCCGCGGGCCTCGGTGAGCGGCGAGAGTCAGAGAGTCGTCAATCCGCTATCGGTGTCACTCTTTACAAACCACCCACCGAGCCTTAGCGCAATCTGAAGGATCGGTCTTCACAGTCCATCCGGATGGCCCGCAGGATGAGAAGCGCGTCGGGAGTGCGTCACGGGTGATTCACGCAGCCCGCTGGGATATTCCCAATCCGCTTAAGGAGTTCGATGAATCGACAGGCCACACTCAAGACCGGTATCGCCGCAACCACGCTCATCATCGCCGCGGGCGCAAACGCTTCGGGAACGAGCGCCGACGAGGTCCGGGCGATCGTCGCTGAGATGTTCGCCGATGCGGAGACACGGACGAGTCTGCAGCAGAGCCCGGGGGCGGTTGGGCACGACGGCAAGTTCTTCGTTTCCTCGGCCGACGACCGTTACCGCCTCGAGATCAGCGGCCAGACCCAGTTCCGCTACATGGCGACCTTCCGCGATAACGACGCGGGGATTGACGACTCCGAGGCCGGCTTCCAACTGAGGCGCACAAAGCTCACCTTCGCCGGGCATGTGCTCGACGATCTCGAGTACGAGGTCACCGGCGCATTCAGCCGGGCGGTAGGCCTCTTCGTGCTCGAGAACGCGTTCGTCCGCACGAAGCTCGGGGACGACGGCTGGTTCATCAAATGGGGCCAGTTCAAAGAGGCGTTCCTCAGGGAACAATCCGTATCCAGCAAGCGACAGCTCATGGTCGATCGTTCCAACGTCAACAATCTCTTTGGCCAGGGATTCTCGCAGGCCGTCGAGCTTCAGTACAAGAACGACCAGATCAACGTCCTCGCCAACTTCTCAGACGGCTTCGGCTCGAGCAACACGGACTACAACACAGGCCCGGCGGAATACAGCATGACCGGGCGATTCGAGTGGCTCGCACTAGGCGAGTGGGAGCAGTTCAAGGACTTCACATCCCGCAGAGGGTCAGAAGACGCCCTCATGCTGGCAGCCGCGCTGCACTTCGAGGAGTCGCAGAGGTTCCCGGGCATCAGTGACCAATTCGAGACGTTGAGCTACACCCTCGAGGCCTCGTGGGAGAGCGACGGTTGGAACGCGTTCGCCTATTTCGTCGGGCGCAGCATCGACACCCTCGGCGGCGTCTCAGACAACCCCATCGACACCTACGGCGCCGTGGTCCAGGGCGGCTGCTTCATCACCGAGGACTGGGAACTCATCGGTCGGTACGACCAGTTCTTCAATGACGACGACTTCGGCGACGACTTCACGACCGTCACCCTCGGCGCGAACTACTACATGAAGGGCCACGCCGCGAAGTTTACCTTCGATGTCCAGTGGTCCCTCGACGACATCGCGGGGACGGGCGGCCTCGTTCGCCGCAACACCGGCATCGGCCTCTTGGGCAGCGGCGCGGAGGGCGATGAGATCACGTTCCGCGCGCAATTCCAGCTCCTGTTCTGAACGACGCATCACTCGAATCACGGGCGCACCAACGCGTCCTCACACCTCCGGATACCACGGACCCCACCCTCACAAGGAGCCGCACCATGAAGAAGTGGAACTCGATCTTCGGTATGAGCCTCGTTTCGGTCATCGCCGCCGGCGCCGCTCTGGCGAGCGTTGTGCAGGACTACGACCGCGCACTCCGTGGCGCGATCAGGATCGACGGCTCTTCAACCGTCTACCCAATCACTGAAGCGGTCGCCGAGGAGTTCGCGGGCGTCTGCCCGCGTGTCCGCGTCACGGTCGGTATCTCCGGCACCGGCGGCGGGTTCAAGCGATTCTCAATGGGCGAGACCGACATCTCCGACGCCTCCCGTCCTATCAAGGGCAAGGAGCACAAGAACGCCAAAGAAAACGGCGTCGAATTCATCGAGATCCCCATCGCTTACGACGGACTCTCCATCGTCGTGAACAAGGCCAACACATGGGCCACCGAGCTCACCGTCGATGACCTCAAGACCATCTTCCTCGAGGACTCCGCCGCCAAGACCTGGAAGGACATCAACAGCGCCTGGCCCGCGACGCCCATCACCGTCTACGCGCCCGGAACCGATTCGGGCACTTTCGATTACTTCAAGGAAATCATCGCTGGGAAGACCGGCTCGATCCGCAGCGACATGAGCGTCTCCGAGGACGACAACGTCCTCGTCCGCGGCGTCGCGGGCGACAAGGGCGCCATCGGCTTCTTCGGCTGCGCATACTACTTCGAGAACAAGGACAAGCTCCGCTCTGTCGCGATCGTCAACGACGATCTCGGCAAGGCCGTCCTCCCGACGCCCGAGTCCATCGAGAGCGGCGACTACGCCCCCTTCAGCCGCCCGCTCTTCATCTACCTCAGCAAAGAGTCGGCCCTGCGTCCAGAGGTGCGGGCCTTCGTGAAATTCTACTTCGAGTTCGGCCCCGAACTCGCTGAAGAAGTCGGTTATGTCCGATTGCCCAGCGAGGTCCGCGAGCGTGCCATGGCCCGTTTCGAGAACCTCGAAACCGGTACCAGCTACATCGACGCCAACGGCGAGAAAGTCTCCGGCCCCCTCGTCACCGTCTACCGATAAGCCACAACCGCGTCATGCGATGGCGCCCTGTCGAGTGAGCGTGAGCGACTGCCGGCATCCGCAGAGACCGTGCTCCCCCGGCTGCGTGTCTCTAGCCCCGAATTCGGTTCACCCCTACGGAACTCCCAATGCCAGAGCACCACGATGGGACAGTGAAACTCGTCAAGCGGTCCGAGGCGTTCCGCCGAGTCTCCGAACGCGGAATCATGTCGTCGCTGATCGCGTCGGCGGTCTTCACGACACTGATCACCGCGTCGATCATCGGTGTCCTGTCGTACCAGTCCTACAAGTTCTTCCGCCTCGAAGAGGTCTCCGTCGTGGAGTTCTTCACCGGGTTCGAGTGGAACCCGCTCCTGGGCTCCGAGAAGCACTTCGGCATCTGGCCGCTGATCTCGGGCACGCTGATGGTCACCCTCATCGCGATGCTCGTCGCCATCCCGCTGGGCCTCACGACGGCGCTCTACCTGAGTGAGTACGCGCCGCGCAAACTCCGCGCCGCGCTCAAGCCAGCGCTCGAGGTGCTCGCCGGTATCCCCACCGTCGTCTACGGCTTCTTCGCCCTCACCGTCATCACCCCCGTGCTGCAGGGCGTCTGCCCGGGCTTCGAGATCTACAACGTCACGAGCGCCGGCATCGCCGTCGGCATCATGTGCCTCCCCATCGTCTGCTCCATCTCCGAAGACTCACTCAGGGCGGTGCCCCGCAGCCTCCGTGAGGGCGCGTACGGCCTCGGGGCCACGCGCTTCGACGTCTCCTTCAAGATCGTGACGCCCGCTGCGCTCTCGGGCATCATCGCCGCATCGCTCCTGGCCATCGCGCGAGCGGTGGGTGAGACGATGATCGTCGCGCTCGCAGCGGGCAACCTCGCCCGGCTCGTCTGGAACCCGACCGAGCAGGGCCAGACGATGACCGCCTACATGGTGCAGATCTTCCTGGGCGACGTCAGCAACTTCGGAGCCGAGTACCACTCGGCGTACGCCGTAGCCGCGGTGCTCTTCGCGATGACCTTCATCATCACCTACATCGGCCACCTCATCCGTGTCCGATTCCGGGAGGTGTACGAATGAGCCTCCCCGCGGACGCCGTCCATCGCAGCCTCGAAGCACGCCAGCGCAAGTCGCTGTTGTTCCACATCTTCTGCGCCGTCCTCGCGATGTCCAGCGTTCTGGTGCTCGGCGCACTCCTCGTGATTCTCATCGTTCAGGGCCTCGAGTACCTGGACCTGGGCTTCCTGAAGGGCACACCGTCGCGCAAGCCCGAGAAGGCGGGCTTCATGCCCGCGATGTGGGGCTCGGTGTGGATCTGCGCCGTGTGCGCCTTCACCGCGCTACCGATCGGCGTCTCCACCGCGATCATCCTCGAGGAGTTCAAGCCACGCCATCCGGTGCTCCGCCGCTTGCACGCCTTCATGCAGCTCAACATCTCGAACCTCGCGGGCGTGCCCTCCATCGTGTACGGCATCATCGGGCTGACCGTCTTCGTCAACATGCTCGGCCTCTTCGGCAGCTTCAGCGACCCGGCGCTGCAGATCGGCGATCCATACGACGACTGGTACCGCTTCCAGATCCCCTTCGGCCGCAGCGCGCTCGCGGGCGGCCTCACACTGATGCTGGTGATCCTCCCCATAGTGATCGTCTCCTCGGTCGAGGCGCTCCGCGCGGTCCCCGGCTCGCTCCGCCAGGGCTCGCTCGCCTGCGGCGCGACCAAGTGGCAGACCATCCGGCGCGTCGTCCTCCCCGCCTCCATCCCCGGCATCATGACCGGCGCCATCCTCGCAATGAGCCGCGCGATCGGCGAGGCGGCGCCCATCCTCGTCATCGCGGGAACGATCTTCATCCTCTACCGGCCCGACAACCTGATGAGCCAGTTCACCGCGATGCCCCTGCAGATCTACAACTGGGCCGGTCGCCCTCAGGAAGAGTTCCACGCGGTCGCCGCCAGCGGCATCATCGTGCTGCTCGTCATCCTCCTCGCGTTCAACGCGCTCGCGGTCATCATCCGCCACAAGCTGCAGAAACCTCTCCAATGAAGACACTCGCGCCCAATCCCTCTGGTGGAACCATGCCGATCACACTCAACCCCATCGGGGACGTCATGAACAATGCCGCTCAGCCCTACGCCTCGCCCAACGCGGGGTCGCTCGAGAACAAGGAGCCCTCTGACCTCTCGAGCGCGAAGGTGGCGATCAGGGTCCGCAACTTCTCCTCGTGGTACGGCTCGTTCCAAGCGCTGCACAACCTGGACCTCGACATCCCCGAGCAGCGCGTCACAGCCTTCATCGGTCCGAGCGGTTGCGGCAAAAGCACCTTCCTCCGCTGGATGAACCGGATGAACGACCTCATCCCATCCGCGAGGGCCGAGGGCTCCGTCGAACTCCACGACGAGAACCTCATGTCACGCTCGATCGACGTGGTCAACCTGCGCCGCCGCGTCGGGATGGTCTTCCAGAAACCGAATCCGTTCCCGAAGTCCATCTACGACAACATCGCATTCGGCCCCAGGCTCCACTTCAAGATGAGCCGTGCGAGTCTGGACGACCTCGTCGAGAGCAGCCTCCGACGCGCGGCGATCTGGGACGAGGTGAAGGACCGCCTCAAAGACTCCGCACTCAGTCTCTCGGGCGGGCAGCAGCAGCGCCTGTGCATCGCTCGCGCGATCGCAGGCGACCCCGAGGTCCTGCTCATGGACGAGCCCTGCTCCGCGCTCGACCCCAAGTCCACCGCCCGTGTGGAGGAGCTCATCTCACAGCTGCGTAAGAAGTACACCATCATCGTTGTGACGCACAACATGCAGCAGGCCGCCCGCATCTCCGACCTCACCTCGTTCTTCTACGAGGGCAAGATCATTGAGACGGGCGACACCGAGACGATCTTCACCGCCCCCGCCAAACTGCAGACCGAAGAGTACATCTCGGGCCGATTCGGATAACGCCCGTCGGCCTTCTTCGGCCAAGATCTCGCCGGCGCCCGTCTATCCTCACTCCTGCCCCACGCGCCGCGGGCAGTTCGCTACCACCGCTTCGAAATTGAGGACTCGCAATGCCAGTCGATCGCGCAGCCGAACTCGAAGAGATCCGCGCCTCGATCCTCGCCATGGGCTCGGAGGTCGAGCACCGCCTCAAGACGGTCGTCGCAGCCGTCTCACTCAACGACCCGCAGCCGCTGCGAGACGTGATGCTCGGGGACGACGCCATCGACGCGATGGAGGTCTCCATCGAGCATCAGGGCCTCCGCATCCTCGCTCTCACGCAGCCCGTCGCCTCGGACCTCCGGCGCGTGCTCGTCGCGATGCGCATCAGCGGCCACCTCGAACAGATCGGCGACCAGGTCAGCGGCGTCGCGAAGCGAGCCCTCGACCTGCACGAGCTGGACGTCAAAGCGGGTATCACCGAGCGCACACTCCCCGAGTCGCTCGTCTCCATGGCCAAGGTCGCCCTCGACATGCTGCAGAGCGCCAACCAGGCGCTCACGAACGAGTCCATCGGGACCGCCGCCCATGTGCGCCGCTCGAAGGACCGGATCAACGCCCTGCAGCGCGAAGTCTTCGTCTGGGCCACCCAGGAAAAGCCGGATCACAGCGAGCACACGGTCCTCGCAATCGACGCCCTCTCCATCGCACGCAAACTCGACAGCATCGGCGGCCTCAGCGCGTGCATCGCCGAGGAGATCGTCTTCCTCGTCGAGGGCACGGTGATCCGGCATACCTGAGTGGGCGGGCTACAGCGGGCGTCGCCCCACACCCACAAGATTCCAGCTCAACGGCATCAGCAGTCCACGGAACAGACGCTCGCACACAGAATCAACTGCGCAGGCCAACGATGACAGCGGGCCGGTGACGGCCTGCGGATTCATCACGACCTCCGCGAACGGCGTCGAGAACAGTCCCTGCGGGACGACGCGGATCGACTCCAGACCGGCATCGGCAAACATCGTGCGGAACTCGCTCGGACGGATTTCACGCTGTTCATCCGAGTAATCATCGTCGTGCCCCTTCCGACGAGTGCGGAGGAAGTGCACGAGCGGGTTGAGTGGCTGCGGCTCGTTCGCAACGATCCAGCCCCCAGGCTTCACTTGCGACACCATCTGTGACATCGCCGCGTCCATGTCATCTACGTGGTGCAGGACACCGATCATGAAGACTACGTCGAAGGGGGCCTCCGGTTGATAGTCCTTGAGGTTCGCGGTTTCGAACGTGCAATTCGGCAGGTCGTTCTCACGCCTGGCGCACTTGATCAGTTCATCTGAGTAATCGATGCCCACGAACGAGCCGTACCGACCCTTCAGATAATCCGCGGAATATCCGGCGCCACAACCGACCTCGAGCAGGCGTGCGTCGGTGCCCATCGAAACGGGGATGGCGTCCAGCGTGCGCAGAAGGCGCTGCTTGCGGGCCGCCCTGCTCGAGGCGGCGCGATCCTTCTTCGCCCATTTCTCGGCGATCGCATCCCAGAGCGCGATGTCACGCTCTTCGAAGCCATCGGCGGCGGGAGGTGTGGTTGTTGTGTCTTTCGTGGGGCTTGTCATGGTGATCACGCCGTGCGCTGGACTTTGTCTGAGAATGAATGGGACGGACTCGGCTCTTGTTCGTCTTGCTCCGGAACTGCGATCTTCGGATTGGATCGGAACACGAATCGGCCCATGAACAGGTACTTGCTCACGAACGATGTGCTGAGTACCAGCACGAGTCCGATGAGATAGTGCAGGCCAATGACCCGGTAGAGCAGCGTGAACACCGCGAGTTCAACGAGACGGAACGCGATCACGGAAGAGACAAACTGCACCGCCTGCACGCGCATCGGTTTGTGGTCGCCCGGAAAAATATACCACCGATAGAGGCAGAAATTCACGGTAATCGTGATCGCGATCGCGACGGCATATGCGATATCGGCGGGTAGAAGCCCGGTCTCCTCGAACAGCGATGTGATCCCGATCATCAGCGCAAAGCTCACGCCAGAGGCGATCAGGAACCGTATGCGCTGGGCCGTGAACTGGGCTCGTACCTTCGTGATCATGGTTCAGGAAGGGCTCCGCTTATCGATCATGTCCGCGATGAGCGCGAACAAGCCCGTGTTCATCGCAAAGAGCAGGAGGATTATCGTCTTATCTGTGAGGTCCCGGTTGTAGACGTCGAAGGCGGCGCTCGCCGCGAAGCCAAGGCTCAGTACGACCGAGAAGGGCATCAGAACGCGCAGCGGCGCGAAGTACATACCCGTGCGCAGGATGAGCTGCGTGAACCGAAGTGTGTCACGGATCGGCTTGATCTTCGAGTTACCGACACGGGCGTTGTATGTGATCGGGATATACTTCACGCGGTACCGGTTGCAGAGCATGCACAGCGTGATCGTCGTCGTGAAGCTGAAGGTGTCGGGGAGCACCTTGAGGAACTTCAGGACCACCTCCCTGCGCAGTACGCGAAGTCCAGAGTTCATATCCGGCACGTTCACGCCCGCGATCCACGACACCCATGCACGGAGGAAAATTTTCGGGATCTTGCGGATCTTCGAGTAGGTCACTCCCGGCCCCGTGCGAGAGCCCACGATCATGTCCGCGTCGTGTGCCTCCTCGACCAGCCCGGGGATGCGGTGGTTCGGATATGTCCCGTCCGCGTCGGTGATCACGATCAGCGGTGCATCGGAACGCCGGATGCCGGTCTTGAGAGCCGCCCCGTACCCGAGGTTTCGATCGTGATCGATCACGCGGATCACCGGATAGCCGGGCTTGGCCGCCAACTCATGGAGAATCTCGCCCGTGCGATCAGAGGAACCGTCATTCACCATGAGGAGCTCGCACCCCTCAACATCCCCCAAGGCGGCACGGAGTTCATCGATGGTCTCAGCCACCGCGCCCTCCTCGTTGTAGCAGGGCACGACAACGCTGAATCGCGGTGGCTCCTCGTGCACATCGTCATGATGGTGATTGGCGACCTTGGCGGCTGGGGTAGTCATGAAGCTTCGGACTCGTGCTGGTTCGTGGTGTTCAGGTCAGGCGTGGAATCTTCGAACAGGGTACCGCTTCCGCGTCGCAACACAGCAGCGAGCACCGTAATAGTCGCAATGATCCACACAAGGTGACCTGCTGCGAAGAGGGCAGGTGTGTAGATGTCGTTGAATCGCGACGGCGCCTTCGGCACCACGTTCGGCAGGATGAGTGTCAGAGCGAGAACAGTCGCAAGGACCGCATAAGTGCGAGAACGCTCGCGGTACGCGAGGAGGGAGAGCACGAGCAGCAATGGCGTGAAGATCAGGTTGTCGAAGTAGTGATGGTAGGTCCAGAGCCTAGCACCCAAGGCGCAAACCGCCACCAGAACAAGACTCTCGCTCTTTCTAATGAGCAGCAATGCCAGGGCGGTGAGAGTGACGACTCCCAGGAGGACGCCCTTGTACGCGAGTTCTCGATCGACACCCGCCGACATGAACGTCTGCACGAGTCCGACCCCCTTGCCCATAGTGATCGCAAGGTTGATATCACTGCACTGCTCAAGAAATACGTGCGGCGCCGTCCCAGTCTTGAACCACGTGAATCCAGTTGCGATCGCGCTGTAGACCGCGGCCACAACCAGAGAGCCCCAGCGGCCGCGAACCACAAAGATGCCCGCAAACGGCAAGGCAACGGTCGGCTTGACGCAGGCAATACCGAGGAGCAGGCCCGCGAGAATCCATCGCTTCCGATCGGACAGCGAGATCGACGCCAGGACGAGCGCGAACACCACGATCGGCAGGTTGCCCCATCGGATTGCGCCGCCGTAGGCACTGAACGCGAGCACCGCGCTTAGTGTCAAGAATGCCCAGTCAACCGGAGCGCCAAATCTCCGCAGCGTGCGCCACGACCAGGAGGCGATATATACCAGCCCCGCTAACGAGAACAACGCGTAGAGAACCGTCGCGACCTTCAGGCTGGAGAAGCAGTAGGCGGTAAGAGTCATATGGGACCACGGCGGATAGCTGCCCCCGCGGATAATGCCGATTTCGGGGTCGATCGGGACCGCTCCCTGCTCGAGGCCAGAGCCCATAGCATCAAGGCGATCGAACATCGCTTCCCGATCGATGCTGTTGAAAATCTCGGGCTTGCTCACTTCGAGGTTGGAAAGCAATACCTCGTTCGGGTTCACGCCTTTCAGAACGTACTGGGTCTCCTGCCACCGGTATTCGACATCGATCGCTCGCCCCTTCGCGAGGTACAGCAACCCCATCGAGAAGTACGCCACCGCGACCAGCAAGAGACAGGCACCCGCCAGCATGCGGACCCTCGGCCAAAGAGACACGTTGGAGGATGGCGTGGTGGTCATGACAGGTCCGGGTACGGGGCTCGGCGAAGGAGGTTCGGAACAGGATTCAGGGTAACGGTAACAACGCCCTCCGAGAGACCCAGGAACGATGTCGAGGGGCAATCATCGGCAATCCAGACCCCTTCGAACGAGGAAGAGGGCGCATTTCAGGGAGCACGAAGCTGACCCTAACGCGATCCTTGAGTGTCATCCGCCATGGTGAATTCAGGCGGCCCTCGTCGGATTTACGCAGCAGCAATCCTGTGCATTCAACGAGCCCGAGAAATATTTTCTCTTGCATTCCTTCCGCACCTGCCAAGAAGAACGCTGACACGTCGTCAGGCATTTCAGGAGACCGTCTTCGAGTCTCACCGTATCGAAAGCCCGTCCCAAGACCACCCCGCGATGGATAGGGAGCAGCGTAAAAAGAGCGACCAGCCTCAGGCTGCGGGGCCTCGCTGGGGCCACAACGCCCAGCTGGAGAGTGTGAGTCTGACCGTACTTCTCGTCGAAAGCGTGGGCAACAACGTCGCCGTGCCGCTCGTTGCCGCCCGCTCGGACTCCGTGGGCGGCATGCCCCGGCTCAACGCCGTGATTCGCTTTTCACGAGCAGCTTCATCGTCACGCTCGAAGGCAAGAACTGCGGACCGACCGAGCGTGCCGCAGATGCCTATGTCTTCTTCTCGTGCTTCAACTCGATCTACCAGCTCGGTCTCGCGAACGGAATGGGACGTGAAGGCGAGAGCGAAGGCGTCTTTACGGTGACGCCGGTTCGAACCCCTGAGAACGAGACCTCGTCGAACACGATTCCGTGTCCCAGCACGACGAACGGCTGTCGCAACCTCACTCGAACCGTTCCGGTACCCTCCACCAGCCAACGCTCCGAGGGGTGAGATCTCGAGCGTGCGACGCAGGGCGTCGCGCGCGCTGCACCACCGATCTCGGAGACGACTATGCCACGCACCACCGCCACCTCGACCACACGCCGCGGCTTTCTCGGCGCCGCCATCACCGCGAGCGCCGCCGCCGGGCTCTCGTCCCGCGCGATCGCCGCTTCGTTGACGCACCCCGACCCCACAAAGGCCTCGATGCCCTCCAAGCTCAAGATCCTCGTCCTGGGCGGCACGGGACAGACCGGGCCGCACTTCGTCCGTCGCGCCATCGCGCACGGGCACGACGTCACCCTGTTCAATCGCGGCAACCGCAACGACGAGCTCTTCCCGGGCGTTGAAGAGATTGTCGGCGACCGTTTCCCCGATCGGGACAAGGGCCTCTCGGCGCTCGAAGCGGAGGTCAAGAACGGGCGCACCTGGGACGTGGTGCTTGACGTCTGGCCCCACCTGCCCTTCCTCGTCTCCGCGACCGCCGAGCTCCTCAAGGACAACGCCGAGCGGTACATGTACGTGTCGTCCATCTCCGCGTACGCCGACCACTCCGTGCGCAACGCCGACGAGACCGCCGAGGTGCTCACAGCCCCCGACGCCGACAATACCGAGTTCAACATGAGTCTCTACGGCAACTTCAAGGCCGAGTGCGAGAACCGCGTCCGTGCGCACTTCCCGGGCGATCGACACACCGTCTACCGCCCGGGCCTAATCGTCGGCCCGCGCGACTCCAGCTTCCGGGGCGGCTACTGGCCCGTGCGCGTGCGCAAGGGCGGTCGCGTCTTGGCGCCCAGCGACGGCTCCGACCAGGTCCAGATGATCGACGCGCGCGACCTCACCGAGTTCCAGCTCCACTGCATGGAGCGCGGTCATCACGGCACCTACAACGTCACGGGCCCGCACCCGCGCCACCCGCTCACGATGAAGCGGATGCTCGAGGCGTGCAAGCGGGTGTCAGAGTCCGACGCCGAGTTCACGTGGGCCTCCGCGGAGTTCCTCGAAGAGCAGAACATCGGCGCATGGATGCAGATGCCCTGCTGGATCCCCGCGGGAGGTGAGTACGATGGCTTCGGCTACCGCAGCATCGACAAGGCGATCGCCGCGGGCCTCTGCATCCGCCCGCTCGCCGAGACGATCGAGGACACGCTCCAGTGGTTCGACAGTCTCGATGACGACGACAAAGCGGGCATCCAGCAACGCGCGGGTATCGACGAGGCGACCGAAACGCGCGTTTTGGAGGCGTGGGACGCTCGGTGAGCGGTGGATTACGTCGCCCGGACGTTATGGATCGCGCCGCTCAGGATGTGGCGCTCCTGCCCGCCGACCAGCAGCCGCAGCGCCCCATCGGAGGCGACGCCGAGCACCTCGCCTTCCACACGGGTGCCGTCGGGCTGAACGCCTCCCACGCGGTCCCCTCGATAGGCGAGGCACCCGTTGAGTTCCTCGATCGTGCGCACGCTCTGAAGCCTCTGAAAAATCGACTCGCTCATCAACGTAGGGTTCACCCGCTTCGTCAATGACGAACGCAGCGTCGTTGCGGGGATGCCCGCATCGAGCTCGAGCAGCGGCGCTTCGAAGTCCGCGTTCACGCCGATGCCAACCAACAGCACACCGTCGTGCGTGCGCTCGCAGAGCGTGCCGCTCACCTTTTTTCCGTCCAGGAGTAGATCGTTGGGCCACTTCACCTCGAGGCGCTCGGGCTCAACGCCGCAGGCCTCGATGATGGCGTCGCGGACCGCGAGAGGAACCAGCACCGCGAATGGTGGGGGGGCAGGCGGCTCCTCGATCACCGCGGTGAGCCAGACGCCGCCGGTTGGCGAGTGCCATCGGGCCCCGCGTCGCCCGCGTCCCCCGGTCTGCTGACGCGCGGTGATCGCGAACGGGGGTGAAACACCCGCCTCGAGCCGGGAGCGGGCTTCGTCCATCGTTGACACAACACTATCGAGGGGGATCACCTGCACCTCAACAGGATACCTCTGCTGCGGCAAACCCCCGCGACCCTCTTCCACCCGATGGAGCGTCTTGCTGAGAAGCTCCAGGCCGAGGACCTGGGCGCGTCCTACGACTTCATCGGGCGCACCGCGATGGACGTCCCGAAGGCGATCGAGGTCAAAGCAGAGCTCGAAACGATCGATCGGCCGCTCGAGCAGTTCCACGAAGCCCTCAAGAACGCGAAGATCGTCGTCATCGACATGGAGGCCCTGAAGGACTTCCTAGACGACGCGAGCGTCGATCAGCTCTGGTCCTTCCAGGAGCAGGTCGAGGAGATCATCCGGCAGGAGTACCCGGGCGACGTGCTGCGGTTCTTCGAGGCCTACTCCATCGCGAAGCACGTGGACCCGGGGAGGGTCGTGGAGTTGATGCCAAAGCCCGTGACGATCCGCGAACCGGTGGTGCGGCTCCGGGCCGATCTAAGCGATCCGAACGTGAGCGAGGCGATGATCCCGCCGCATTTCACGAACATCCAGCACGCGCTGCGCCTCGCCAGGCAGACACTGGTGGCGCAGGACACCCCGAATCGACAGGTGATGCTGATCACAGACGGCCTGCCGACCGCGCACTTCGAGGGCGAGCATCTGTACCTCTTGTATCCGCCCGATCCGCTGACCGAGCGGGCGACGATGCGCGAGGCGATGGCGTGTCATCGGGAGGGGATCACCATCAACATCTTCCTGATCCCGAGCTGGAGCCAGACGAGCGAGGACGTGCAGTTCGCCCACCGGCTCGCGGAGACCACCAAGGGGCGAGTCTTCTTCACCGGCGGCGAGGATCTGGACCGCTTCGTGCTGTGGGACTACGTCTCACGCCGTCGGCGTGTGATAGGTTAAACGTTTCACCACGTTCGATGCTTCGGCGATGACCCATACCACACGAAGAGGTTGAGGGAAATGCCAGCATCCGTGGGAAAAAAATCAACTCCAATTGATGTCCGAGAACTCGTACCTTCTGTTCTCGCCAAGAATCGGTAAACATCAGTTCCGCCTAGACTTATCGTTGAGAGCCGCTTCGCCGATAACCCGAACATATCACGTATAAACCGGGTTCGGTCCGGGATAAGTCCGCTTTGCGAGCTTGCAGGGCCTCCACGCATTGGGTAGTCTATTTAGCGGACGGGTTCGTTTGTGCCCGTCCGGAGGAGAGATTGAACCAGGCAAAGTGGGAAAGCTTGGCAATCTAGTCAATCTAATCGTTTTGGGTATTTGGGAAGCGTTTCCCAGACTCGTTCACAGGAGAAGTGAGATGAACCGTATTTTTGTTGCTGCTGGTCTGATCGCCTGCGCCGGTATTGCCGTCGCTGGTGACGATGACATGATGCCCGTTGAGCCGACCACCTGGAATGTTCCCGGTGATTTCGACACGATCCAGGAAGCCGTCGATGCCGCCGCCGAAGGCGACATCATTTGCCTCCTGGGCGCCGGCCCTTTCGCCCCCTTCACCGTTGACACTGATGGCCTGACCATCAAGGGCAACGACCTCCGTCCCGCGTCCCCCGAGGAGCCCGAGGGCTCTGACTTCAAGGTCAACAAGAAGGACCTGCAGGACAACTCCCGCCCCGCCTGCGAGGACCTCGCGTCCGTCGACGGTGGCGGCGCTGCGGGTAGCCTGATCAACGCCAACGGCGTCACGATCGTCGGCATCTGCTTCACCAATGGTAAGGACAGCCACGACAACGGTGGTGCCCTCAAGATCGGTGACAACGCCTCGGCGACCCTGTCCTACGTCTACTTCAGCGACAACAAGGCCGACGAGGACGGCGGCGCCGTCTACGTTGGTCGCAACGCTTCGCTGTGGATCAACAACGCCACCTTCGCCAACAACGAAGCCGAGTTCGGCGGCGCCATCCAGGCCGGTCAGAACTCCAACCTTCACCTCGTTGACGTTGACTTCATCGACAACGACGCGACCGGCTCCGGCGGCGCGATCGACATCCTGGCCGCTGCCGGCGTGACGATCGAGGCTTCCTGCTTCATCCGCAACGACGCCGAGACCACGGTCGCCGGCTTCGGTGGTGCGATCTCCAACTTCCTCTCACCCGTCTCCATCAAGAACGCTGTCTTCTGCGACAACACCGCCATCCGTGGCGGCGGCGCGATCTACAACGAGGACGGCGACGTTGACGTTTGGTTCTCCACGTTCTGGAACAACACGTCCCTCTCCGGCGGCGGCATCGAGCAGCTCGCTTCGCCTTCGCTCGGTTCGGACCCCGTTTCCAAGACCGACCTCACCAACTCCATCATCGTCACCACTCGTCTGGTGAACAACGTCCGCGGCAACGTGGCCGATGCCGATGCGATCCGCATGGAGGTCTTCTACTCCTTCTACGACCGCGACTTCATGGGCGAGCCCCGTGTTCGCGACTCGGGCGGCAACCTCGGCCTCGCCGACCTCCCCTTCGAGACCACCCCCGCCGACATGTTTGTTGACGCCGCCAACTGCGACTTCAACCTCGTCTGCAACCCCTGCTACTCCGCCGTGGTCATCGACGCCGGCGATTCCCGCGCTTGCGAGGATCTCTGCTTCGATAAGGACGACAAGGGTCGTGCCATGGACAAGGTCGATAACCCCTCCACCGGCCTCGTCAACGAGGGCATGGAGAACACCGGTGTCGATATCTGGCGCCGCAACCACACCTGCGACGCCGTTGACATGGGTGCCTACGAGTTCAAGCAGGATCCCTTCACCGAGATCCTCGTCTCCTGCGAAGGCGACACCGACTTCGACGGCGACGTGGACATCGACGACATCTTCGTCGTGCTCCGCAAGTTCGGTTACCCCTGCGTGATCACTGATGGCTGCGAAGACATCGAGACCGATCCCGGTGCCGGCCACCGCTGAATCCGGCTCGAGTGAACACCCACGCTCGGTGAGAACCGGGCGCGACTAGAACCTTCAAACGCCCCGCGAGAAATCGCGGGGCGTTTTCTTTGTACCTGTCGGGCCCGTGATTCCCTCGTGGCCAGCTCGCTGGACCGGGAGCACTTCTTCGGTCTGACGGCACCAGGCGAACGAGGGCACGCGGACCCGTGGTGAGCACCCGCGCAAGCCCGGTGGGCGACAGCGCTCGGCGCGGTGTGGTCAGCTCGCGCGGACACTCGTGTCGGCCGGCACACAATTGTCGCGAATACCCGCGGGTATCAGCGAAAAATCCGACATCGGCACTTGTGTCGTCGGAATAGAGGTGTAGTATTGATCTGTCCGAGCGGCACAGGCTCGGTACAGTTTCCAAATCAGAGCATGACCCGTTGCGTGGAACTCACGCGCTGGTCTTCGGATCAATCGTGTACGCACAGAGCACGACCGATCCACCGGAAGCTATACCTGCGCTGTTGCTGTCTCGGGGAGTGATCGAGAGAGACGACACAGGGATGAGAGACGGTCCTTCGCACAGGGGACCATCCCGGAAAGGCAGAGAGATGAACAACCACGTATTCGCGGCTGGCCTCGTATTGGCTATTGGATCCAACGCTATGGCGGGCGCCCTCTTCGGCTCCGCGTCCATCAACGTCGATGTCCTCGCGGTCAACGGCACGCCGGCGATGCCCACGGGCACCGTCAACACCGTTGGGGTCATGCCCGGTGACACGATTCTGTTCGCGATCAACGCGACGATCGAATCGGTCGAAGCCGGTGATTTTATTCAGTTCGCGGCACTCCGCCTCGAAGCGGTCGGCCCCTTCGGTACCGTCGATCCCGACAGCATCACCATCGCCCCCGCCCTCCAGGGTTTCCTCCCGGGCCCGGACGGTTTGGTCAGCAACGACAACGGCCTGAACCTGACGACGTTCCGCCTCCCTGGTAACCCTGACAACAGTCTCGGTACCGGTGGGCAACTCTTTACCTTCGAGTTTGTCGTGACGGCGATGGATGGCGAGTTCTCGTACGACACCCTCGTGGTCCCGATGGGCAGTGAGCCGGACAACACGCTCCGCGCCGGCGGCCCCGATTTCAACAAGTATCTCATCGCCGAGATCACAGCGGACACCATCGTGATCCCCGCGCCCTCCGCGCTCGCCGGCTTCGGCCTGCTCGCCGGCTTCGGTGCCGCTCGCCGCCGACGTGCCTGAGACATCTCTACTCGAGACGTAGCTTCGGCTAATCGTTCGATCGCTGTCACGCGTTGACCTGAGTCGGCCGACCACACCACCGCCACGTTCCCACGTCTCGGGAGCGCGTACTTAGCGTCAACCAATCGGCTCGAGCTCCCCCGCTCGAGCCGGTTTTGCTTTTGCCCGACGTCAGGCCGCCCGACGCACGATCGCCTGCGTGTCGCACCAGTGCCCATCGAGGCGGTGCATCATGAGCCGTCGGTCCTTCGACCAGCCGAACGCGACCGGGCCCTTGATCGGAACCGGGACCGTCACGCTGTACGATTCTGTCTCGATGGTGACCCGCGGATAGATCGCGGTGCGTACCACCAGATCCACCCGTACACGTGATGCCTGCTGGTCTTCGAGTTCGGTGATGTGGTCGATAGCCGCGGTCAGGTGCAGTGTCGCCTCGGTGCGTTGCAATTCGACTGCCTTGCGGCGTTCGGTGAGCTGCGTCGACATGTCAGCGGGCATCGCCTTGAGCTTTTCTTCCTCGGCAATGAGGGAGGTCAGGGTGCGCTCGAGTTTGTGCGCATGATGTTTGGCTTCCTTGAGTTCGGCTTCCAGCATCAGGAGGCAGCCGACACGGAGCAGCGTTGGGGGTTCGGATGGAGAGCCGAGCTTGCCGATGTCGATCGAGCCGCCGACGCTCACGGAGCCGCCGATGATCGCGGAGCGTGGGCCGATCAGATCGCCGCCGATCGTGACGGTGCAGGCCATAATCTCGCGTCTCACGAGCACGTTGCCGAGTACTTCCGCGGTGGTTTCACCCAGGAAACCGACCTCGAGGTTGCCAGCAACGCGAAGGGCCCCGATTTCGCGACCTGTCATGCCCTTGTGCAGGAGCGCATCGCCACCCGCTACCAGCGACGCCGCCTCCACCAGACCTCGGACCTCGATGTTCTTCGCCGCGGTCACGGTGAACCGGTCTTTGACATCTCCGGAAACCAAAACCGAACCCTGCGTGTCGATGTTGCCGGTGTGGAAGTCAACGTTCCCTCGGACCTCGAGCACCTCATCGATCGCGTACGTCCCGTTGCCGCATCGAAGGACACCGTCCAGCAGGGCCACCCGTGTGCCGTCGATACCACTCGAGAACGAGGCGGGATCGAACTCAATCGAACCGTCTTTGCAGCGCGGCACGGGGATGGTGTTGCCGAGCACGTCGCGCCCCTCGCGCTCGTCTTGGAGCTCATGGATCGTCGCAACGACATCACCG
Source organism: Phycisphaerales bacterium (assembly GCA_029260475.1). Taxonomy (GTDB): domain Bacteria; phylum Planctomycetota; class Phycisphaerae; order Phycisphaerales; family UBA1924; genus OFTM391. Next base: position 36,829 of record JAJDDE010000008.1, read on the forward strand.
GCACGAACCAGCCGCAGCGAGTTCGTGATGTAATGGTCCACACCGTCCGCGGCCTCGACCGCCGGCTCGATGGCGGGATCGAAGCGTTCGTCCCAGACACAGGCCGGCTCGCCGCAAGACTCGGGGAGCGCCGCTTCCGCGAAAACGGCATCGACCTCGGAGGGATCGTCCTGATAGGCCACGCAGATCGCTTCGAGTCTCGCCAGTTCGGGCGCATCGATCACAACGCCCGCGGCGTGTGCCAATTCCGACAGGGCTTCGGTGCTGACGAGAGAGCGGTCGTACCCGGCGGGGATGAGCACCGATGCCGTGAGCCGATCGCTGGCGATCTGGACGGTGATTTCTGTATGTGCCGGTGCGTTCGCCAAGGCCCTCTTCCTCCCGTACTCGGGATTCTCCGCTCCATCAGGCTGCGGCTGCCTTGATCTTCTCGTACGCGGCTCGGACATGGTTCAGGAGCGCGTCGGGCGCGAAGGGCTTGACGACGTAGTCGTTGACACCCGCCCGGATCGCCTCGATGACGCGCGGCTTCTCCGCCTCGGTCGAGACCATGATCACCGGCGTCTTGGTGTTCTTGGCGCGGAACTTCTTGAGGAACTCGAGCCCGTTCATCTTGGGCATGTCCCAGTCGAGCAGGATCACATCCGGAGCGAAGACGAAGACCTTGCTCAGCGCATCCTCGCCGTCGCAGGCCGTTTCGGTCTCTACAGAGCCGAGCTGCTGGAGCGTGCCGCAGATGACGGTGCGGATGGTGCTGGAATCGTCGATGACCATAATCTTCACGGCGGTGTGCTCCGGTTCAAGCCGCAGCGGCGTTCGTGTTGGCGGGTTGCAGGCTGAGCAGCAGCACGAATTCGCCGAGCGCACTCGAGCACGGGATGCGAACGCAGGGAGCGGAGTTTGAGAGTGAAGCGGCGATGTCGTTACCACGAACGACCGAGGGGCAGCTCATGGAGATGCGCTTCCCGTGCAGCTGGCTCTTGGCGGAGCCGGCGATCATGTTCGCGAGTTCTCCGATCGCGTCGCATACGTCGTCCTCTTTCGGATCGTTATCGCTGCGGGTAAACGCCTTGACGCAGTTCTCAGCGGTGATCCAACGCATGCTGATCACGACGGATCCGACCATGTCACCGGTCAGGCCGATGATGCCCGAGATGTCGTACTCGGCGCCGCACGCCTGGTCCGAGTCGGGCTCCCCGAAGGTCAGCGCTGCACCAAGCATGGTGCGAAACGTGTTATGACCCGCTCGTTGAAGTACGGAGAACATGTCCTCGGTCATCGGTATCGCTCCTCACGGAATCCTGATCTCAACTCTGTTTATCGACTGGGTTTCGGCCGGTCGTCCGGTCAGAGCTCTGATTCTCAGCAGGAACACCCCGCCCGCCTTCTGCTTGTGACGGGTGCGAAGGGGGGGAGAAACGACGAAGGCTCTCGCCCGGTGAGGGGGGTCTTGACGATGGAAGGTCATCGGCACGACCAGCAGCGTGCTCGGCGCGGCTCCGTTGAAGATCCCGGGCATGCGTCCGGATCAGGCGTGGTGCAGTGTTCGAAGGCCCTCCGCGCAGGCGATCAACCCGTGCGGCGGGTGACGCCCGGGTCACCAGCAGTCATCCCCGGCACCTGCCCGGCATCAGGGGTGGAAGGTCCGTGACGGGTGAAGTCGATGCACCGAACGCCCGATTTGAGTTCCGATGATCCGTGTGATCACCGGCCCGGAGGAGCGATCGATGAGCGCCGTCGTGAAAGGACGAGCAACGCGTGAGGACGGCAAGGTCGTCGTCGGCGTCGCCGACTGCGCGGTATCGGACGATCCCGGCGCAGAGATCGTGACCTACGCGCTCGGTTCGTGCATCGGCGTCACCGCCTACGACCCCGTCGCCAGGATCGGCGGCATGCTGCATTTCATGCTCCCGACCACCATCGACACGCAGAGGGGCCAGGAGAAGCCGGCGATGTTCGGCGACACCGGCATCCCGCTCCTGTTCCGATCGCTCTACGCGCTAGGTGCGGAGAAGCAGCGCCTGATCGTCTGCGCCGTCGGGGGTGCCGAGATGCTCGAAGACAGCAGCGACTCCAGTGTCAGTGCGCGCAACCGCACGATCCTCCGCGAATTCCTGTGGACGAATGAGTTCCTGCTCAGCGCCGACGAGACCGGCGGCAGCATCTCCCGCACGGTGCGCATCCGCCTCGAGGACGGGGCGATTTCGGTGCGCCACGGCAGCAAAGAGTGGCGGGTCTGGCCGAGCTGAGATTCGGGATCAACCACCCCGATCACATCACCCGACGCCAACAAAAAAAGCCGCCCGGGGATCCGGGCGGCTCATGCGATTCATGGAATCACGGGGCTCTTGAGAGCGTGATACGGACTCAGCCGCCCAGAGCAGCGCCCCACGCCTCGAGGAACGCGATCACGTCATCGATGTCGCTCGCGCCGTCACCGTTGACATCGCCGTTCCCGTTGCGCCAATCGGCGATGTAAGCCCGGATATCGAGGATGTTGACGCTGCCGTCATCGTTCCAGTCCGCGTCGATGCGCTCGGTGACTTTGAAGACATCGCGCGACAGTTCGACGCCGGCTTGTGTATTGCGCCGGATGATCGTGCCGAGCGTCTGGCGCTCGATCAGACGGGTCAGGTAGCGGGGGAGGTACGACTGGTACCAGAAGCGGTCGCCGTCACGCAGGCGCGTGAACTGGTCCGCGAGAACGGCGTGGAGCGTCTCGCCCACCAACGCGCCCTCCACGTGCGGCTCGGCGAGCAGGCCGACCCAGGGATCGATCTGATCGACGCCACCCGTGTACACGCCTAGAGCAGCAACAACATCCGGATCGCTGTTCACCTCTTCGAACGTGGTGACTCGGTCGAGGCCGTACGCCTCGCGGACGTCATTGTAGCTGCCGAGGCCGTGATCACGTCCGCGTTGAATGTTCAGCGACGCGAGGTCGAAGCCGCCCGCACCGGGAGGGCCAAAGAGGAAGTCCCGGATGTCATCGACCACGATCGCGTCGATGATCTGCGAACGCTGACCCGAGAGGCCACGCAGAATGGAGGTAATGCCGTTGTCGCTGATCTCGTCCGGGGCGAAGAAGGCGTCGCGGAGCGGGAGGTGCCCCTCGCTCGCCTCTTGCATGCTGGAGTCCAGACGCAGCACGCGTGCGGAGAGCATGGTGTGACCAACGCGGTACGCCGCGGTCGCGAACATGTTGGTCATGCCCGGATCGATATCGACGTCGTACCCGTTGTACGCGGGGAGTCCGTTCACGCCCAAGAGCAGCGGCAAGAACTCGTTGTAGGTGATCGACTGCATCTCGGCCGCGATCACCGCACGAGCGTACTCGTAGATCTCATCACCCGAGAGACCCGGGAATTTTTGGCTGAACACATCGGCCCAGTAGTTGTGCTCACGCGCAAAGAGCGTGTGCATCGCGCAGAGAGCGGCCTGCTCGTTGACGCGAACGTCGCCCGCCAGGAAGAGCGTCGGATCGGGACCGCCAGCGTTGGGCATACCGGATGTGTTGAAGATCAGGAGATCCCCAGCCGTCATCTTGAGGCGGCCGGTTCCGTCGTTCGTCCGGAGCTCGTGGGCGCGTTCCTCATCGGAGCCGTACACGTTGGACGCATCGATGAACGCGGTGATCAGATTGATCTGCTGCCGTTCACCCTCGACAGTGACGTACGACGAGCGGTCCAAGCCCATCACCTGCGTCCCGGTATCGAACGGATCAAAGGCGAGATCACCCAACGGGATATCGATGTGGAAGGGCTCGGCGGGGGTCGCGAGGGGGGTTTCCGTGATGTCGTGGT
>JAJDDE010000009.1 GCA_029260475.1 Phycisphaerales bacterium
GCGGTCGGGGCGCCGCCCAGGCCCGAAAGCCCGGAGAGGTCGGCGCCGCCCGCGGGCGAAGTCTCGGTCGTCTGCTCGTTCTGGATCTCGTCGTTCATATGGGTCTGTCTCGCGATGGGATTGGGATCTGGTTCGATGCGGGGGATGCCCCCGGTGGGTGTACGGGGGTGATCAGGCGTCGAGGGCGATGGGCTGCTGCGCGCTGTGAGGGTGCTCGGAGCCCTTGTAGACCTTGAGCTTCTTCAGCATCGCACGACCCAGGCGCCCCTTGGGGAGCATGCGCCGGACCGCGTCCTCGATCACGAACTCGGGGCGACGCTCGATGAGCGACGCATACGTCTCGGCCTTCAGACCACCCGGGTATCCCGAGTAGCGGACCTTGAGCTTCTGGGCCGCCTTGTTGCCCGAGAGCTCGATCTTCTCGGCGTTCGTGACGATCACGAAATCACCCGTATCGATGTGGGCGGTGTACTCGGGGCGGTGCTTGCCCATGAGCACCGTCGCGATCCGCGTCGAGAGGCGCCCGAGGCGCTCGCCCTCCGCGTCCACGATCCTCCAGGACTTCTCAACGGTCCCGGGCTTGGCAAAGGTCGTCTGTCGCATCGGTATCGATCCCTTCATACTGGCGACGGTGGGCCGCCGGGATGCACGTTCATATCTCTGTCTCACCCGCCGACAAGCGGGCGCACACAACGAAACCAACCCCGCCTGTTACCCCTTCCGTAGAAGACGCAGCCGCGGGCTCACGCCGTCCCAGCCGGTCACTCAAGAGCGCCTTCGGTCGAACGTTGCCCGCCGGAGGTGAGGGTTCTCACACACATGGCACGGGCCCGATCCTGATTGTCTCCCCACGATGCCCGAGCCCGAAGGCTCCCACCGGGCGGTGCGGGGTCGAGATAATAGCCCGGGGGCCGGGTCGATCAAGAGCCCTCCTGGGCTCCCGCTCGCTCTTCTTCGGGCTCTGTAGCGGGCTCGGCACCCGCCGCCTCCTCCCGAACCGCCTCCACACGCAGCTTGTGGATCCGCGTCGGCTCCGCCTCGAGCACGCAGATCGTGTGCCCGCCGTCGGCCGAGAGGGCCCGCTCGCCGACCTCCGGGAAGTGCCCGAAGAGGGCCAGCGCGTAGCCGCCCACCGTGTCGTAGTCGTCGCTCTCGGGGAGTTCGATGTTGATGGGGTCCATCGCGTCGTTCGCGTCGCCGACCATGGCACGTGCGTCCATCTCGGCGCAGGAGTCCGCCGCGATCACGTCGATCACCGGCGGCGCGTCCTCCTCCGTCTCGTACTCGTCCTGGATCTCGCCCACGATCTCTTCCATCACGTCTTCCAGCGTGACGAGGCCGGTGGTCCCGCCGTACTCGTCGAGGACGATCGCAATGTGGACCTTCCGCCCCTGGAGCTCCACCAGCAGCTCGTGGACCGGCTTGCGTTCGTGAACGAACAGCGCCTCGCGGAGGTACTCGCTGAGCTTGAAGCCCGACGCGTCGCGCCCCACCATGGGCAACAGGTCCTTCGCGTACAGCACGCCCTCGATGTGATCCAGATCGCCCGAGTACACGGGGATGCGTGAGTGCCCCACGGACTCGATGAACCGCGCGACCTCGCTCAGGTCATCGGTCATCTCCAAACCGTCGATATCCGTCCGGGGCGTCATGATCTCCTCGGTCGTCGTGCTCCCCAGCTCGACGACGTTCTCGATCATCTCGCGCTCCGTCTCGCCCAGGGTGCCCCCACGCTCACCCTCCATCGCCGCCGCGATCAGGTCGTCCTCGATCTCGTCCTTCTCCGTCACGGTGTGCGCACCGACGAGGCGCTTGACCATCTCGTCAACGACCACCAACGGGCGCAGCGGCAGCGCGAGCATGTGCAGCAGACGGATCAACCACGACAGCCCGTGGATCAGCCGCTCGCCCGCGTGGTCCGCGAGGGCTGCGGGCAGCACGGAGCCGAAGACCAGCACGCTGAGCACGCCCAGCACCGCACCGAACGCGATGTCCCACTCGTTCACGACCAGATCGCCCGCCGGCGAATCGCTCGCGAACGCCAGCAACCACGCGACGAAAACCGCACCGACCGCGACGCTCCGCCACACGCCCAGAGAGAGCGCATGCGCATCGTCGTGCTCGACGATGAGCTCAAGGTGGTCCATGCCGCCGTTGTGCTTCGCGAGCGATTCCAGCTTGCGCAGCGAGAAGTCGCGCACCGCATTCCGCAGCGATGCGGCGATCATCAGCACCACGCACGCGACCAGCGCCACCAGTGTCCACAGGCCGTTCACGACCCGCCCCCTTCGCGCCCGAACGTCGCGCCGACGCCGATCGCCTCGAGGACCTCGTCCTCTCGCGCGTGCATCTCGGCGTACGCCGCATCGTCGTGGTCGTCGTACCCCAGGCAGTGCAGCACGCCGTGCAGGGCGTACAGCAGCAGCTCACGCTCCATCGGTATTCCGCGTTCGGTCGCCCGGCGCTCCGCCTCGTCCGCGCAGAGCAAGAGATCGACATCCAACACGCTGTCCTGCGCGCTCGCGCCGTCGGTGAGATCGAACGTGATCACGTCGGTCGTGCCACAGACACCCATCGAGCGCTCGTGCTCGCGGGCCATCGCGTGGTCGCCAACGATCGCCAGGCGGGCCTCGCCCGTGCAACCGAGTTCGGTCAGCACACGATCGAAGCGATCACCGAACCACGCCAGGGCGGTACTCGTCATGCCAACACGATCGTCCACGGAGACAGCGCCACGCTCCCTCGAGCGCGGGTGTTTACCCTCGATATCCGTACTAGACGGAGGTTCGTCGGCCGAGCGGCTCGCCCCAGCGCCCTCGCCAGACCCGTGGTCCGAGGCGCTCCCTGTGCCGGTGTTGGCGTTCTCTGGGGTTGAGGGGATTCCGGGGGTTCCCGGGGTTCCGACTCCGTGTGCGGCGGTGATCAACAGACAAACTCGCTATTCGAACGACGCCCGACGGAACACCCGCCAAGCCGCGCCGTCCTCGCTCGCGTGAACCCGAGTCTACGTCACCCAGACGCCGGATCCAAAGGAATCATCGACTTCACGGATTCCCCGCCTTAGGCCCCGCCCTTCCCGGACCTAGATTCGTGGGTATCAGGCTGGGCGGACAGCGCCGCACTCGGAACACCGATCGAGTTCTCCCACGTCATACCCGCACACACCACAAAGACCTCGGGACCAATGACGACGACGGAACAGTCGCGGCAGCACCAACGCTGGGGCGAGCAGGGCCAGCCAGCAGGCCACTCCGTATATGCCAAGATTCGTTAATACACCAGCCCACACCACTCGTGTGGGAACCGTCCGCGCGTAACAAGACGAGCCCATGTTGAGCGGATCCCAGCCACCGCCCAGATCGATCCCGTTCATCGGCATCCGAATACGGTCGTATTGTCCGCGCACCTCAGGTGGATGCTTAGGCCCGTGTGGATACTCCACCGCCGCGCTCACAACGGGCCAGCCAAACCCGATCGAAGTTACGCCCGCAGAATAATCGCGTGTACAAGGCAGTCGGTGACGTCCCCAAACCGTCCGCCCGGTCTGTGTGACCGGCGTCTCGTCGTTGATGACTAAGCGTTGAAAACCCGCGAATTGATACTGATTCAGGAGCATAAGGAAGCCCGGCCGCAGCAACCCTGCCGGCACCCGCGAAGTCTCGTACACCTCCCACTCACCTACCGCCGATTTGCGAAACGGGAGTCGGGTACTCGCTTCATCGAACTCCAGCGGCCCGTAGCCGTTGCTCCACAGCGCGACGGCGACCGGATGCCCCACCACCAACACAAAAGGAAGCGCCGCAAGCACCACCAACATCGCGCGCCACGCAAGTCGCCACATGGCTCCATGATACAGCACCCTAAACCAAAACCAAGTACTTAATCTCTCACGCGAAGTGCCTCTCCCCCCTACCGCAGCTCCACCCAGTAATTCAGCCGCCCGTTCCCGTTGATCTCCCGGATGCCCGCGCGCACCCGGTCGCCGACCAAGGCCCCCGCGTTGTTGAAGCTGAACCGGCGGACGATCGCCTGCCCCGGCGCGAGCGAGGGGATCAGCGCCTCGCGGGCCGCGAAGCCCGGTGCGAAGGCGAAGGCCTGCAGGGGCACCTCGCGGTCGCCCGTGTTCGCGATGAGCAGGGAGACCACCACCCCGGTCACCGCGCCGTCCGGCCCGGTCACGTACCGGTACGAGGGAGAGACGCGCAGGTCTTTCATCCCCAGTTCCATGAACAGCGGCACGCGCTGCACCGGCTGCTCGCCGCCGGCGGTGGTGAGCGCGACCTCTGCGCGCACCTCGCGCAGGCCAGACGTCTCGCCGACGCCCAGCGCGATCTCCACGGGCACCGTCGCGCGCCCGTTCCCCCTGACACTCGTCCGCACCACGCGCGGCCCGAAGTCCCACCCCTCGGGCGACGCGAACCGCACCGCCACCTGGATCGACTCCGGGTACGGGTTCTCGATCGTCAGCGACACCGAGTGCCGCTGCGCACGGCTCTCGAGGAAGCCCGGGTCCAACTTCAACCCCGCGCGGAACCGCACCAACTCCGTATCGATCCCCGAGATGAACACCGGTGTCGGCCCCAGCGGGATCACGTGTTCGCCGCGCACTGGGTACACCGTCTCCTCGTTCCCGAAGTGGTCGCGCACCGTCACGGGCCCGTACCCCAGCAGCGCGCGCACCTGCGCCTCCTCGGGCCTCCCCCACTCGTTCCACGCGACGATCACGCCCGAACCCTCGACGCCCCCATCGCCCACGATCGCACGAGCGCCCTCGCCAACAAAGAGTTCTGCGACGGGCCTGCGCCCCGAGAGTTCCTCGCTGAGCGTGCGCCAGACGGCGTAGGAGGGCGTGGGCATCGCGCCGCCCCGCCCGTCGATGGCGCGCCGCCAGGGCTTCTCGATGACCATCGCCCCGCCCTCGCTCCTGCCGCCCGACCAGCCGAGCCCCGCCTCCCAGCCGGCGATCGCCAGTCGCACGAGCCGGCGCACACCCGCGTCCACGCCGTAGCGCTCTTCACTGGCCACCGGGAAGACGAGCGTGGGCGTGACGCCCTGCTCGCGCCAGCCGCGCACGATCTCCGCGACGCCCGACGCGGTCGCCCACACGGGCACGCGCACCGTCGGTGACCGCACATCAGGGGCGAGCGGGCGCACCCGGTCCGTCGCGCTCCAGGGCAGGCTCAGCATCGGGCGCGGCGCCAGCCGCCCCATCTCCTCCAGTGCGCTCGACACCGCGTCGTCCAACCGGGCCATTCCCGAGGAACGCTCCGAGCCCAGGGGCCCGAGGTGCCAGCTCGATGCGCTCTCGCTAAACCGCGACAGCAATGGCGCGAGCGACGAAACGCCCGCTTCTGCCTCGTCGAGGAAGACGCCCAGAACATCCTCCACGTCCGTCCGCGCCGCGTCCGCGAGTTCTCTCGGCGTAGCGCTCAGCACCAACGTCAGCACGTCCCTCCGATCAACAAGCCGCTCCACGAGCCGGCGCACGCGCTCGCTCTCCTCCTCGCCCCACGCAGAGGAGCCGCGCCCATCGGCCTTCTCCCAGACACCGAGCCACACACTCCCGCTCTTGAGGTGCTCGAGCAGCGTTGTCACCTCGTCGAGCCCGCCCAGTTCGTCCGCCTCGCCCAGCGACACGCCGAACGCCGCGCGGTCTTCGGCGTCCCGTTCGGGCCCCTCGCGCAGCCACACGAGGTCGCACGCGCGCTGGCCAACGATGCCGTCTTCGTTCTTGAGCAGCACCACCGCCCGGTACCAGCCGAAGGCGGGCAGGTCGGGCGTCCACGCCACTATGGAGGACGATCCGGCACCAGTCGCCCCGCCATCCACCATGCGGTGCTCCGCCACCAGGCGCCCCGCGACGTCGTAGACGCGCGCATCGGCCACCAGCGTCTCGCCCGTGAAATCCTGCACCATCAGCGACAGCTCGGGCTTCTCGGGCATCACGACGACGTTCTGTTCGTGCATCGCGCAGAAGTCGATCCGCGGCACCTGATACACGAACACGTCATCGAACCACGCGGCACCGCTGAAGTCCTCGCTTCGCACCTCGTGCTCGCGCACGCCCGTCGGGTCCAGCACAAGTGGCTGCGCGAGCTGGAGCTCGATCTGGACGAACGCCGCCTGCTCGTGCCCCTCGAGGCGCACGCGGACGGTCGTCCAGCCGCCCTCGGAGCGCACCGCCTCGCTCATCGCCCCGGCACCGTCGATCGGCGCGAGCGTCCCGTCCACGAACCGGATGCCGATGCGGGCGCGGGCGTGCTCCAACGACTCCGTGCGCACGCGAGCGGACAGCATGTAATCGCTCCCGGGCATCGCCACCACACGCCCGCGCGCGAGCATCAGCGAGGCGCTCCCGCCGTCGGTCGGCACCCGCATCGCGTACCCGCGCCCGCTCGGCGATCGCTCGACGCCCGCGAGGTTGTAGGGCGGGAACCCGGGGCGGTACGTGGGCGGGTCGGACGACGGGTCGTGGACCGAGCGGAACCAGCCGGGCGGGATCTCGAAGAGCCGGTCGTCCTCCCCCTCGAAGTCCCACGAAGCGACCACGCGGGTCGCGCCCAGCAGCGTGACCCCCTCCCCCATCGCCGGCTCGTCTTCGAAGGACATCTGCCCGCTCACCACCCCGCCCGCGGCGCACAAGCACGCGAGCGCCGTGATCGCGCGGGGCCAGAACCGACCTGATCGGGAGCGGGGCATACCCATGCCTATCGGCCCGCAAGGCCCGTGCCCGCCCGAATCAACGGGCCTGCACACCGCTCGGAAACCGCCCTCGCCCCGCTACCATCGCATCTATGACGATTGCCCCCACCCAGACCCGGACCGTCACGACCGAGAGGCCGAAACAGGCCGCACGAGCCGCCCAGCTCGCGCTCGACGCCCTCTACCGCAAGCTCCGCCCCGATGGGCACTGGCGCGCCGAGCTCGAGGGCGACAGCATCCTCAACAGCGAATACCTGCTGATGAAGATGATCCTCCAGCAGGACAACGCCCCCGCAGCCACCGACGACCAGCTCCGACAGTTCGGCAAAATGTGCGCGGGCCTCCGCCGTATGCAGCGCCCCGACGGCACCTGGGGCCAGTACCCCGGCGCGCCCATCGACCTCTCCGCGACTGTCAAGGCCTACCTCGTCCTCAAGCACTTCGGCGATGACCCGAACAGCGAGCACATGACCAGCGCCCGAGAGCAGATCCGCGCCCACGGCGGCGCCGAGGGCATCAACACCTTCAGCATGTTCTTCCTCGCCTGCCTCGGGCAGGTCTCCTGGGACGCATGCCCCGCGATCCCGCCCGAGGTGGTCCTGCTGCCCCGCTGGTTCCCCTTCCACCTCACCAAGGTGAGCGCCTGGACGCGGACGATGATCCTGCCGCTGGCGATCTGCTCGGCCCGGCGCCCGGTGACCTCCCTCCCGGCGCGGTCGCACATCGACGAACTCTTCCTCGACCCCGCCAGCAAGAACCGTTTGAATCAGCCCTGGGACGACGGTGACCCCATCGGCTGGACCAACGCCTTCCTCACGGTGGACAAGGCCCTCAAGCTCGCCCGCAAGATGGGGCTCACGCCCGGGCGGGCGCAATCCATCAAGAAGGCCGAGGAGTGGATCCTTGAGCGCTGCGGCGACGACACCACCGAGGGCCTCGGCGCCATCTTCCCCCCGATGGCCTACCTCCAGATCGCCCTCCGATCGCTCGGCTACGAGCGCACGCACCCGGTGATCCAGAACGCCGAGCGCCAGCTCGACGCCTTCATCATCGAGGAGGAGGACCACTGCCGCATCGAGCCCTGCTTCAGCCCCGTCTGGGACACCGGCACCGCGCTCTACGCCGTCACCGAAGCGGGCCCCGCGATCGCCGACGACGAGCGCGTAGCGCAGGTCACGCAATGGCTGCTCGACAAAGAGGTCGCCCGCGTCGGCGACTGGATCGACAACCTCCGCCCCGAGGACCGCGACATCACCATGGGCCCCGTGCCCACGGACACGCCCAAATCCTGTGGTGGCTGGGCCTTCGAGTACCGCAACGACTGGTACCCCGACGTGGACGACACCGCGATGGTCTGCATGGCCCTGCGCCGTGCCGCCGACCCGACGGTGCGCGACATCTGGAGCGCCGAGCCCCAGGAGCCTGACACCTTCCATGCGCGCGCCACGAACATCGAGGACCTCGACAAACAACAGCGCCGTGCCGCGGAGGCCGCCAGGCGCGGCGTTCGCTGGATGCTCGCGATGCAGAACGACGACGGCGGCTGGGCCGCCTTCGACCGCACCGAGGACCGCCCCTGGATGGAAGCGATCCCCTTCGCCGACCACAACGCGATGCAGGACCCTTCCTGCGCCGACATCGCGGGGCGCATCGTCGAGTCCCTGATCACCAACGGCCTCGACCGCCAACACCCCGCGATCCGCAAGGCGATCGGCTACATGAAGTCCGAGCAGTTCCAAGACTCCGGCACCTGGTTCGGGCGCTGGGGCGTCAACCACATCTACGGCTCATGGCAAGCCGTCGGTGGCCTCGTCAGCGCAGGCGAGGACCCAAGCCAGCCCTACCTCCAGAAGACCCTGAGCTGGCTCCGCGATCACCAGAACGACGACGGCGGTTGGGGCGAGAGCTGCGACTCCTACGCAGACCCCACGCTCATCGGCGTCGGCGAGTCCACCGCCAGCCAGACCGCCTGGGCCCTGATGACCGTCATGGCCCTGCTCCCCCCCGACCCAACCAAAAACGCGGTCGAGCACGACCCCGCCGTCCAGCGCGGCATCGACTACCTCACGCGCACCCAGCTCGACCGCGACACCGACCCCGAACCCATGGACCACCCCGTCTGGGAGCCCGCAGGCAGTTGGCGCGAGAAGTCCTACACCGGCACGGGCTTCCCCAAAGTCTTCTACCTCCGCTACCACCTCTACCGCCACTACTTCCCCCTCATGGCCCTGGGCCGCTTCGCCCGCCTCACGAGAACCCCGATAGGATCAGCCCCATGAGCTTCTCCCACAACGACATCGCCCCGGGCATGCGCGTCCGCGTCACGCAGACCATCCAGTTCGGACGCTCCCAGACCACCACCAGCGTCGAGGGCGAGGTGCTCCGCGTCGGCCAGCAGAAGACCGGCTCCTGGTTCGCCCACGGCAAGGACGACAAGCTCTGGCTCGACCGCATAGAGCTCAAGAAAGCCGACGGCGAACTCGTGAAGTTCAACCTCGACAAGCGCACCGACGTCGAGATCTTGGGCGAATCCGCGACGGCCTGATCGCCCGGTGGAACCCCGGGCAGAAGCCCGGGGGTAGGGTTGCCGCATGACCAGCGTCCTCCTCAACCTCTTCCACCCCAGCCTCGCGACCAGCCGCGCCAACCGTGCGCTCGTGGACGCCGTTCGCACACTCCCCAACGTCACCATCCGAGACCACTACGCCCTCTACCCGGACGGCGTGATCGACGTCCCCGCCGAGCAAGCGCTCCTCGAGTCACACGACGTCCACATCATGCAGTTCCCCTTCTACTGGTTCAGCAGCCCGGCCCTCTTCAAGGCGTGGCAGGACCAGATCCTCCAGTGGGGCTGGGCCTTCGGCGACCGCCAGGCCCTCAAGGGCAAATCGTGGCGCATCGTCACCACCCTCGGCGGCACCCAGGGCGACTACGCGCCCCACGGCCTCGCGGGGCACAGCGTGGACGAGATCCTCCTGCCCGTGCGCCTCACCGCGAGCTACTGCGCCATCGAGTGGCTCGAACCCGTGTGCGTCTTTGGCGTCGGCGCCGACGGGCCCGGGGCCATCACCGACGAGCAGCTCGACGAGCATGCGCAGGCGTACCGCGCCGCGCTGAGCTCATAACGATGAGCAGCACGTCCGCGAGGAGAAGCGGGTAATCGCCGGTTTTCCTTTGCACCGCTATTCCGCTGCCAGTATCGTGAGTTCGAAAACACGCGTCTACGTCACGCCGAATCACGTCAATCGGTGGTGATATGCCTGGTGATCGGGTATCCCGTTGCCACCCTGTGTATCGCCGTTCTGGGGAAGAGAAACTTACATGCCGTACGTCCATTCTGCTGTCATCGCCGCGACGCTGATCGTCTGCGCAGGCCACGCTTCTGCAACATCTCACGTGACCTTTGACCGTATAGCCTTCACTGGCGACGACGCCCCAGGCACCGAGTTCGGACACTTCGTCGGGACATACAACTACAGGTTCCGAGAAGTCGTCGTCAACGCCTCTGGAGAAGTGGCCTTCGCAGCCGCCCATCTCGGCAATGACGGTGTTGTCCTCGGAGTCTGGACGAACGCGGGTGGTCAGATGCACCCCGCCGCCCTCGAGGGTGACATCGTATCTGCAACCGGAGATGCATTTCTTTATGGCTTCGACAACCTGACACTCAGCGATGACGGGGAGATATCCGCGTTGGTCCGTCTCGATGGCGATGGGGTGCATCTGAACAACCAGTTTGGCATCTGGAAAGGCTCTGGGGTCACCTCGCGACTCGTAGTTCGAGACGGAGACGAGGCCCCGGGCGTCCCCGGTGCGATCTTCCAACGCACGGCGCACTACACGAGGTACAACTCAAGCCCTTCGGGCGAGGTCGGCATCTACCGCACCCTCGAAGGCCCCGGCATTAATGCGCAGAACGACTCGGGCGTCTGGGCGAGCCGAGATGGCAGCCTTGAGTTGCGCTACCGAGAAGGCGACGGCGTGCCTGGGTTTACCGGTGCACAGTTCACTTCGTTCAACACACCGATCGTGAACGCCGAAGGCAACCTCGCGATCTACGCGGGAATCTACGACGGCAGTGTCGCTGAGACATGGCTCTTCAAAGAGACCGACGGCGTACTCGAGCCGATTATCAAGCGCTTTGGCACCATGCCTGACACGAACGGCGGCGTCCTCACCACCATACAAAGTGCCCTTCTGAGCGATCGCGGCGACATGGCGATCAACGCGCGTCTGCAGAGATCGGGAGCCGATATCCACAGCCTTAACGACGAAGGAATCTGGATGCACTCCGCCGGATCACTCCGCCTGATAGCGCGAGAAGGGGACGCCGCGCCGGGCACCGGCGGCGCGCTGTTCGCGGGAATGGACCACATGCAGATGAACGAGGAAGGAGACGTTGCTTTCGTGTCCTTCCTCTCCCGGGACGGCGATACCGAGAAATCACTCTGGTCATCACACGCAGATGAGCTACGCCTGATCGCCGAGAATGGAGCGGTTGCGCCAGGAGCCTCGGGGAGGACTTTTAATCTCCACGCATTCTATGAATACGCATTCAACGATCTCGGGCAGGCAGCATTCGAGGCGCCCCTCAGCGATCCCACCGGGACAGACCCCGATCTCGAGAGCCTCTGGCTCTACGACCCGTTCGCTGACAGGCCTTTCCTTGTCGTTAAAGAGGGCGACCTCTTCGACATCGACCCGGACCCGCTTGTCGAAGACCTCCGCGAGGTGGCGTCTATCGGGCTAAAACCCGCGGACTCGTTCGACAACGGCAGTGGCCTCGGCGCCGATGGCACGCTCGCCTTTGAATTGTATTTCACCGACTTCACAACTGGTGTGTTTACCGCCACCATCCCTGCGCCGGGTGCGCTGTTGCTTATTCCGATGGCGCTCGCCGTTCAATGGCGCAGGCGCGTTGACTCCCGCTGATCGACCCACCACTGCTCACGCCCAAAGTTTATGAACCCACTCCGCACCTACGCCTACCTCACGACGTCCCGCGCCCACCTCTTCGACTGGATTCGCCCCCTCACCGATGCGCGGTACCGCACCGAGCACCCCATCGGCCTCGGCTCGCTCGCACGCACGCTGCACCACATGAAGGCCGCCGAGCACGCCTACATGCAGCGCGTGCGCGGCGTCACCACGCCCGTCTCACCCCCCGCACCCGAAGACGACCCCGAGGTGACCACACAGGGCGCGATGCCCTTCGCACAACTTGAGCCCGCGTGGCACGCCGAATCCGAGCGCACGCGGGCGGCCCTCGACGCCGTCACCGATTGGGACACCCCCAACACCTTCCACACCGAGTGGGACGGCAAGCCCTACGCCTACCGCGCCTCCAACAACGACCTCTTCGCCCAGCTCGCCCTTCACGAGGTCCACCACCGCGCGCAGGCGATGCACATGCTCAAGCGCCTCGGCGTCGAGACCGGCGAGATCGACTACAACGCGCTGATGTGGCCCGCGGTAGATCTCGATTGATGCGTGCCGCCGGTGGCTCGACCACTAAGTGTCTCCCTATGCCGTCCGCGGCACACGAGAATATAAAACACGCTCAATGTATTGTATGAATAGGGCTGCGATCGCAATTAATAATATCCAGGCTGTCTATGGTTGGTCGAAATTCACAGCAGGTCGCTGCGAGAATACAAATCCTATCTCTGGACGTAGGCTCGCCAGTTCTGGAGGATTCCGTTTTCATCAAAAATCAGGGTAACTTTGTCGTACACCTCGCGGCTCTGTCCGTGTGTATAAGTTGGTCCATATGCGTTCGGAGATTGAGGGGTATACGAGCTAAATCCTCCTCGAATTCCGAATGATTGGTGAAATTCCCAGACCTCGCCATTACCAATTGATGCGGTCCTAGTTGGCATTCCAAATCTAGCCGTAATGTCTCGCTTGGTCGCCACGCCCAGAATAGGATTGAGCATGTCGCTATAGTTTTTGAGTTGGCTCTTTGCCTGCATCGCAGCGCAGCCTGAAACCAAAACAATGACCACAAGGAGAGTAATTCCTGTCAGTGTCTGTCTCATGGAATTCCTCTCACTTCTTCCAGTTTAGAGTTTCTGCAGATACCACGTTATCGATTCAGAATACTTCAGTTTTTGACCACAAGCAATGCTGCAACGAGCGATGCGTTGCTAGCAAATGCGCCCCGCAGATCCCGGAACGAATCATGCTGGGCGCGTCCGGTCCCTACATCTGCTGAGGCAGCAGTTGCAGGCCACCCACCACTGATGCGGCGATGGGAACACTGGTGGCAAGCCACCAGTGGCACACATGCATCTTTCCTACTCCACCTCTCCCCCTCCGCGTCCTCTGCTTCCTCTGCTGTTGTGCGTACTCCTCCCCCGGGCTCGCGCCCGGGGCTGGCGTACCCTGTGCGCATGCTCCTCGGATCCCACCTCTCCATCGCCGGCCACATGACCAACGCGCTCGACGAGGCCGAGACCCTCGGCCTCGACACGGTGCAGGTCTTCACCAAGAACCAGCGCCAATGGAAGATCAAACCCCTCGACGACGAGGTGCGCGACGCCTGGAACGCGCGCCTCAAGGCGCTCGGGTGGATGGGGCGGGCCGTGGCGCACGACAGCTACCTCATCAACCTCGCCTCGCCCGACGACGAACTCTGGGAGAAGTCCCTCGTCCTCATGCGCGAGGAGATCGAGCGCTGCGATGCGCTCCACATCCCCCACCTCGTCTCCCACCCCGGCGCCCACATGCGCAAAGAGATGGACCCCGTAGAGGCCGTCGAGGCGGGGCTGCAACGCATCGCCGACGCCTACGCGCGCCTCTTCAAGGAAACAGAGGGTGCGAAGGTCGTCATGTGCTTCGAGAACACCGCCGGCGGCGGGTCCACCCTCGGGCGCACGTTCGAGGAACTCGCCCGCCTCGCCCAGCTCGTCCACGAAAAGGCCGGGATCCTCGCGAAAGATCGCGTGGGGTTCTGTTTCGACACCTGCCACGCTCTCGCGGCGGGGTACGACCTGGCGTCCCATAACAACGGGGACGGCACGGGCAAGAAGCGCACGATCGCGGAGGGGCGGGCCATCGCCGACGGGGTGCTCGACGAGTTCGACAGCCTCTGCGGCCTCTCCAACCTCCGCGTCCTCCATTGCAACGACTCCAAGGGGGCCCGGGGCAGCCGCATCGACCGGCACCAGCACCTGGGGCAGGGGCACGTCGGCAAGGGCGCTTTCGCGGCGGTATTGAACCGCCCGGAGCTCGGGGGCGTACCGTTGATCCTGGAGACCCCCAAGGGGGAGGACGACGCCGGGACGCCCTTCGACACGCTGAACCTGCGGACGCTGAGACGTCTTCAGGACTGAGAGAGACCCCGGGAACCGGGCCGGGCCAGAATTCGCACAGGACTTTGCTCGTGATCCCTCACGCGCTCGCCGATAACAACGCCGTATGACCAAACGCCTCGCCACACCGCTGCTCCTGGGCCTCGCCCTGCTCCCCGCCTGCACCGCGCCGACCAACACGCGCGCCAGCGAAAAGCCGGGCATGCGCCTCGAGAACGTGATGCTCCAGGCGGATGCGGCCCTCGACACGGGCGACCGCGAAGAGGCGATCCGCCTGCTCGCCGCCGCCATCGAGGTGAGCCCCGCGTACACGCCCGCCTACGCCAAGCTTGGCGAGCTGCAGTTCGAGGGTGCCGACTATCTCGGTGCCGAGCGGACCTATTCCTCGCTGACGCGCCTCGAGCCGCGGGTCTTCGACAACCAGTACTTCCACGCGCTCTCGCTGCACCACCTCGAACGCTTCGGCGAAGCGATCCGCGCGTACCTGCGTGCCCTGGCGATCGACCCGCAGTCCTTCAACGCGCACCTGAACCTCTCGACCGCCTACCTCCAGCTCGAGGAGCACGCCCAATCGCTGCCCTTTGCGCGCAAGGCCGTGGAGCTCGACACCGAGTCCGGGCACGCCTGGGCGAACCTCGGCGCGGCGCTCGGCGCCTTCGGCTCGCGTGACACGGACCTCGAAGCGGTCCGCGCCTTCGAGAACGCCGCGGAGCTGATGGAGATCACGCCCGAGCTGCTGGCGAACTGGGCGACGGCGCTGGGTCGTCTCGAGCGTTTCCGCGAGATGATCAACACCCTCGAGCGCAGCAACGCGATCGAGGAGAGCGCCTACGCGCACGAGCGCATCGGCTACGCGCACTTCAAGCTGCGCGAGTTCGACGCCGCCGAGAAGTCCTTCCGGGAAGCGCTCAAGGTGAACCCCGACCACGCCCCCGCCCTCAACGGCCTGGGCGTCTGCCTCCTCAACGACTTCGTCGCTTCGGAACAGACCGACAAGGCGGCCAAGCGCGAGGCCATCGAGCACCTGCGCCGCTCGCTGCGGGTGGAGAACAACCAGCCGCGGATCGTGGACCTGGTGTCGCGCTTCGGCTGAACGCTCACTCCTCCGACGCGCCCTCTGACAACATCCCAACGCACTTGCAGCTCGTCGTGAGTTCCTCGTCCGCGCCCGCCCACACGCGATCGAACGCGGCGCGTGCCTCCAGCGCCTCGCCGTCCCTGCCCTGCGCTTCGAGCGCCTGCGCGAGGCCCAGCAACGACCACCCGTTGTTGGGCCAACGCTCGAGGTCCGCGCGGTAGACGCGCTCCGCCTGTTCGGGCTGGTCGTCGCTCAGATACACCACGCCCAGCGTGTGGCGCGCCGGCTGGAGCCACAGGGGCGGTTCGCCGTACCCGAGCGTGTCCTCGATGAGCACCGCCTCCTCGAGCATCGCGGCCGCGGTCACGAAATCACCTTGCTGCAGCGCCATCTCGCCACTCACGAAGAAGTCGCTGATCAGCAGGAACTTCGTTGAGTAGCCGAACATCATGTCCTCGGGCAACGCCTTCATCGCCTCGCGGAACGCCCGGTGCTCGACCCCCGCGTTCTCGAAGTCCTTCTTGGCGGCGTACGCGATCGCGCGGTGAGCGTGCCAGACCGCGGTCGTGATCGGCAGGAACTCGGGCGGCGCCGGCTCCGCCAGCAGCTCGTCCCAACGCCCGAAGCGCTTGTGGACGTCGTACACCACGCACATCGTGACATCCACGAAGGGCGCGATCGCGGGGAGCAGTTCCGCCGGGAGGTCGTCGCGGACCGACCGCGCCGCCGCCATCGCCTCATTCTCGCGCCCGCTCATCATCGCGGCGAAGGCGAGCATGTGCGCGTTGTGCGACATGTACCCGTGCTGAATCATCTGCATCGGCGCGACCACGCGGTACTCGGTATCACTCGCCATCGCCTTGTGCGACTGCTCCACCGCGCGGTCCCACATCCCGACCTGCACGTAGATGTGCGAGGGCATGTGCAACAGGTGCCCGCTCGCGGGGGCCATGTCCGAGAGGCGGTCCGCCGCGACGATCGCGCGCTCTTTGTCGTTGCTCGGCTCGATCGCGTGGATGTAGAGATGGTTCGCGCCCGGGTGTTGCGGCGACGCCGCCATCACGCCCTCGATCACGCGCACCAGGTCGTTCGTCTGCTCGCGGGCCGGCTCGCCCTCGATCGTGTACAGCTTCCACGGGTACTGCACCATGAGCGATTCTGCGTACATCGTGCCCACATCCGGATCGCTCGGGTACGCCTCCCGCACCGCGCCCATCGCGTCCGCGAACGCGACGTCGAGATGGCGCCGGTCCATCGACCCCATCTCCTCGTACCGCAGCGCGAGCGCCTCGACCAGCGCGCGTTCAACGGGCGTCTCGTCGTCGAGCTGTGCGACCGCCTCCTGCGCCGCGCTCCACGCCGCCGCAGATCGTGCCGGCGTCATCATCGCGTCGTTGTAGTTCGGCCCCTGCGTGTACCCGATCCCCCACCACGCCATCGCGCACCCGGGGTCGAGCTCCGTCGCCCGCGTGAACGACTGCACCGCCTCGTCGTGGTTGAAGGCGTAGAGCCAGTTCAGCCCCTGATCGAAGTACCGCTGCGCCTCTTCGGAATCCGTCGTCACCGGGCGCGAGTACGGCGCGAGCCCTTCGTACAACTTCGGCGCGTTCAACGACCCGTACGCCGGGAACGACATCGGATCGAACCCGGCCGGACTCGAAGGCCCCGACGAGCACCCGACCAACAGAGCGCCCGTGCAGGCGGCCCCGATCAGCGCGGAAACGACGACGAAACGTGCGGGCATGATGGCTCCTTGAAGCGTGATGTCTGTTGATGGATGCCCCCGGAATCCATGCAAGGCGATGCTACCAGCCACCGAAGTGGTCCCGCAAGACGCCTCACAAAAGCCCCGCTCCACCGCCCGCACTACGCTTTTGCGTGATCCGTCCGTCTCAACACCCCGCGCACCCCTCCGTCGGACGCCCGCTCTGCGTCGGCCCGCTGCAGCTGCGCACCAATCTCCTGCTCGCCCCCGTCGCCGGCTATTGCGACCTCGCGTGGCGGCTCACCTGCCGTGAGGAGGGCGGCGTCGGCCTCGCCTGCACGGACCTCCTCTCGCCGCAAGGCCTCCTGCGAGGCACCGCGCGGTCGCTCGACATCGCCGCCACCACCGAAGAAGACTCGCCCCTCTGCATGCAGCTCTACGGCGGCGACCCGGACATCCTCAGCGAGGGCGCACTCTGGGCCGTGAAACACGGCGCGGACGTCATCGACATCAACATGGGATGCCCCGTTGACAAGGTCACCAAGAAGGACGGCGGCTCCAAGCTGCTCTGCGACGTGCCGCGGACGATGAAGCTCGTGGACACCGTCGCCATCGCGATCGACAAGGCGAGCAAGGGGCGCGTGCCGCTGACCGCGAAGGTGCGCCTCGGTTGGGATAGCTCCTGCATCGTCGCGCCCGACCTCGCGCGCAAGCTCGAACAGCGCGGCTGCGCGCTCATCACCGTCCACGGGCGCACCACCGAGCAGCGCTTCAAGGGCGGCGTGGACCACGAGGGCATCCGCGACGTCGTGCAGGCGGTCGATTCCATCCCCGTGATCGGTAACGGCGACGTGAAAGAACCCGAGGACGCGGTCACCATGATCGAGAAGACCGGCTGCGCGGGCGTGATGATCGGTCGCGGCTCATTCAGCGCCCCGTGGCTCTTCCGGCGTGCGTGGTCCTTGCAGACCACCGGCGATCCCGGCGTCGAACCCGACGAGGCGCACAAGATCGCCGCCGCCCGGCGCTACTTCGACCGCCTGGTCACCTTCCGCGACGAACGCCACGCCCTGCACCGCTTCCGCACGCGCATCAGCTGGATCGGCAAGCGCCTGGGCCCCTGCAAGCCACTGAAGCAGCGCCTGCGCGAAGCACAGTCCTCCGCAGAGGTTCACGGCGCGCTCGACGAGTTCCTTGCGGGAGGCTTGCGCCTGTTCCCGCAGGCCGAAACGCTCGTGAACGACTGATCGCTCTGATCAGCCCGCTCCATCGCCGTCGTTGTAACGACACCGACGAGCAACCCCCGCAGGTCGTAGCCGCAGCCGGCGCACGCGAAGCCGTCGTGGTGCTCTACCAAAGGCCCGTAGGTGTCCTTCACGCTCCTGGTCACTGGATGAGCCCAGACACGATGCTCAGGTACAAAGCGCCATAGAGCAGGCTGAGATAGAACCCCGCCTGGCCGACCCTACCGCCGCCCTCGGGCCGTTCCATCACCAGCGCGTCCGCACGATCACTGGAGCGCCTGCCGAGCGCTATCGCCTGGCTCGAGAGATACACCCCACCAAGAACGGTCCACGACAACAGAATCCCCAACGCGCCCAATCGGCGCGCACGCAGGGCGAGATCGCGCACACCCTCCGGCGTTCGTGGCCACTCGAACCGTCCGCACTCCGGACACCGTTCACGATCGACGAGCCCGCGCAGGCTGTAGCCGCAATACCCGCAGGTCTCGTGCTCATCCTTCGACGTATCAGGGCGCGGCGGTGCCATCAGAACATCCACCCCAGCACACCGAACGTCGCGAGCAGCCAAGCCACTCCGAGCACCGCGCCGATGAAACCGAACCACACCCCCGCGCGCACGCCGCGGGGGTCAGGTCCCCCCGCCGCCCTCGCCCGCTTCAGTAACCGCCCGCCCATCAGCACCGCAACGCCCCCTAGGACGATGCCGCCGATCGCCGTCCACGAGAGCAGGATGCTCGTCAGCCCGATCATGCGCACGCCCGAGGGCGAGACCCCGATCGGTTCCTCGCTCCCCGGGCTCGGCATCGACGACCATACCGCTCGCCCGCACTCGGGGCACTCGCCCAGCGCGTTGAGCCCGCGCAGGTCGTAGCCGCACGTTCCGCAGGCGTACGCGACCCCCACGTGCGCCAGTCGCTCGCGCTCCTCGCGTGTTGGCGGGGTGATCTCATGCACATCCGTATACTAAGCCCGATGCCGCGCTTCTCCCCCCTCATACTCGGGCTCCTCGCGCCGCTCCTGCTGAGCGCCTGCTCCGTGCGCACGCCCCCCGGCACATCCCACGCCGCTCCTACCCCGAACAACGCGACCGCCGGCGTGCGGTACCGAAACCCCTTCCCGCCCGTGGAACTCGTCGTCCACCCGCTCAGCCGCATCACGACGGACCCGGACACGGGCGACGCGCGCATCGAGGCGCACTTCGAGCTGCTCGACACCTACGGGCACACCGTCAAAGCGCTCGGCACCGCCGCCCTCGAGCTCCGCGTCGTCGATCGCGGCACCAGCGGCACCTCGGGCGGGCCACGCCAGCTCGCGCGTTGGACCATCGACATGTCCACCCCCGACGAGAACGCGCGCCCCTTCGACCGTGTCACCCGCACCTACCGCCTCACGCTCATCGACCTCCCCAGGCCCCTGCCCCCCGCCGAGACGCTCACGCTCAGCGTCCGATACTCCACGACGAGCGGCGTGCGCCTGCACGCCCAGCGACGGCTCGGGCGCGAACGCTGATCGGGCGCTCCGCCCAGCGATCGCAACCGCATCGCTACATCCCTGTTCCAACATGGAATAAAACCTATAGCGCCCGCGTTCGCCCGCGTCCGGGGAAGATCCCGGCACGAACCCACCCGCAACCGATCACCCAGCCACCCGTCTAACCCCCCGGAGAACCCGCTTATGAGCCACCGCCGCCCCGTTGCACTCACCGTTGCCGCCACCACGATCGCCGCCCTCGCCGGCGGCGCGATGCTGGTCGCGCCCACGCAGCCCGAAGCAGCCGCAGCGAGCGCGCAGGAGAGCGAGATCAAGGCCGGCGCCTACAAGGTGGACCCCGTCCACTCGTGCGTGAACTTCAAGGTCGTCTACATGAACTCCTCCCACTTCTTCGGCCGCTTCAACGAGATGGACGGCTCCTACCTCGTCGATCCGCAGGACACCGAGAACAGCTACATCGACCTCACCATCAAGACCAATTCCGTGGACACCAACTCGGACGGACGCAACGACCACATGCGTGGCGGTGATTTCTTCGCCGTCCGCCAGTACCCCGATGCCACCTTCAAGAGCACCGGCGCCGCGAAAGTCGATGACGACACCGTGCGCTTCACCGGCGACTTCACCCTCCGCGGCGTCACCCAGGAGATCGAGATCGACGTGGACGTCGTCGGCTCCATGCAGGACCCTCGCGCCCAGACCACCCGCTCCGGTTGGATCACCACCTTCAACTTCAACCGCTCCGACTACAACGTTTCCTACGGCCTCGGGCTCCTCTCCGACGACACCGAACTCACCGTCTCCATGACAGGCCTCCAGCAGTAATCCGAACAACCTTCCAAGCCCTCCCTCTCTCACGTTGACGCTCCTCACTCCGGGGAACCACAAGGCCGGCGCACCTCCTCCACTCGCGCCCGCCGGATAGAAACGTGAGATCCTCCAAAGAGCGTCGCGTCCTATCAGGCGCGACGCTCTTTTTCATCCCACTCGTTGCCCAGACCACGGAGCCCGCATGTTCCCCTTTCTCGAGAACCTCGACGCAAACACGCAGAGCGCCATCACCACCGTTGGCGGCGGGCTCCTGGCCCTCTTCATCACCCTCGCCATCGCGCTCCCCATCACTTTGCGAGCGCGCAAGAAGTCCGCGAACACGAACGACACGCCGGGTACCGATGACGCCAGCGACACCGGAGACGCCAGCGAGAAGCGCCCGCTCCTGATGCCGCTGACCGCCTGGCTCGCGCTCACGCTCGGCGGGCTGCTCGCCTTCCTGCTCGTCTTCCCGCGCGAGAGATGGGGCGACGTGGTCTGGACCGACGACGCGAACCTGCGCACGATCCACGCCTTCGGCGCCAGCGCGCTCGCCGCCCTGCTCGCCTTCCTGCCCTCAAGGTTCCTCCCCGCGCCCGTCGCGATTGCGTGGCGTGCCCTGCTCGGCGCGGGCGTCGCCGTTCTCGGCGTCTGGCTCTTGGGCTCCTTCCTGGTGACCAACGAGATATGGAGCCCCACCAAGTTCTGGTGGATCGCCGGCATCGCGGGCGTTTTCAACGCGCTGCTCTGGGCGCTCGTCACCCAACCGACCGCAGGCACCGAAGCGCCAGCGCTCACGCTGCTCAGTTCCGCCGCGCTCCTCGCTGGCGCCTCGGCGCCCGTCTTCTTCAGCAAGTCCACTGTCATGGCGCACACCCTGGGCGCCTTCGGCATCGCGTTCGCGCTGCTCGGCGTGGTGAGCCTCTTCATCCGCGTCCTCGGGCGCTCCAGCATCGCGCCCGCGCTGGCGCTCAGCGCGCTGCTCCCGGCGATCCTCATCCCCGCCGTCTACGCCGAAGAGATGCTCATCGCGACACTCATCCCACTCGCCCTCGCCCCCCTCGCCCTCTCGATCCACCGCCTGCCCAGCGTGCAAAGACTCCCCGGCCCCGCTCTCCTCCTCCCCGGCGCCCTCCAACTCCTCGCCCTCGCCCTGCTCCTGGGCACCTCCACCGCCTTCGCGACGGGCCTGCTCGAAGTGCACCCGGAGAAAGCGCCGTGGAAGGGTGAAGAGGCGGCTTCGTCTGAGGACGGCGCGGGCGAGAGCGACATCGACTACGACAGCTACTGGGAGTAAGAACGCGCTTCGGTTCTTTACCACGCCGTGGTACCGTCATCGTCTGCGATGCCCGACACGCCTATCCATCAGGAGATCGAACTCCCCTCGCCGCTGCGCTGGGGCGCGATGCTCGCGAGCATCTCCGCGACCGCAGCGGTGATCGTCTCCGCACAGGTCCTGTTGATGGGCCTCACGCTGTCCCGGGTCCCGAGCATGCCCGGCGTGCCAGGCGTGCCGAGCGGGCGGTCCTTGATGCCCAACTTCTATTGGTGGTACCTGCTCCTGCTGGGCATGCCCTTGATAGGACTCGTGCGTATCGCGATCAATCACCGCAACACCAGCACTGCGATCACAAACGCGATCCAGCGCCGAGACGCCACCCACAACGCCCCACGCCGGCGCGTCTTCTGGCGGCGCCACCCGCCCGGCAAAGTGAAGGCGAACGTTGTCAACAACCCCATCTGGACGCCCTCTCCCGTCGCGACCGCCTCCGACGAGATCGCGCCCTTCGTGCTTCATCCTCCGGGGAGCGAACTCTCCGGCGCGTCGCTGAAACGCGTCGTCATGCTCACGGTGATCGCCGGTGCGCT
>JAJDDE010000010.1 GCA_029260475.1 Phycisphaerales bacterium
CGCTTCGAGCACGCGCCGCTGAACGCCCAGCGTGTCGAGCTGCACGACGGGCTCGCGCACGCGGACTTTGTGAGCATCCACACGCCGTTGACGGACGAAACGCGTCATCTGATCGGCGCGCGCGAGCTGGCGCTGATGCAGGAGCACGCGGTGCTGGTGAACACCTCGCGCGGCCCCGTCGTCGATGAGGCGGCGCTAGTAGCGGCGCTGCGCGAGGGGCGGATCTTCGGCGCTGGGCTGGACGTCTTCGAGCGCGAGCCGCGGGTCCATGAGGGGCTCGCGGACCTCGAGAACGTCACCATGACCCCCCATTTCGGCTCGGGAGACGTCCGCTCGCGGGCGCAGATGACGGCGTTGTGTGCGGCGAATGTGGACGCGGTGCTGTCGGGGGGCGCTGCGTTGACGCCGATCGCGTGAGTTCTCGGTGGCCCCGGTCTCCCGACCGGTGCTGGGATCGGGTGGCGTGCCCAACGACCCTGCGCTGGGCATGCCATGGCTTCACATGGCCAAGCCAGAGCACTTGACCATGCCACCCGGAGGGGATTCGGCGGGTGGCATGCTCAACGGCTCTGCGTTGAGCATGTCGGCGCGTTCACATGGCCAAGCCAGAGCACTTGACCATGCCACCCATACACGACCCAACGGGCATCCTCCGGGAGCAGCCGAAGCGGCTGTTCCCGGCCACCCGGATGGCGCGGGAAGACACCGGTCGGAGACGGGTGCCACCGGGGAGGCGGCTCGCAGTACCGTATGGGGACCCTCTACCGAAGGAGACCGAGATGATGCGCATGGGTGTGGTGTTGGCGGGCGTGGTGACCTTTGCGGGGTTCGCCCGCGCGATCGACGAGGAGCACTACCGCCAGGCGCGGGGGATGATCGAGCAATCGATCGAGTACCTGCGCACGCAGCAGGACGAGGAGACCGGCGGCTGGGCGGTGATGCCCGAGGGCGTGCCGCAATTCCCCGCGATCAGCGCGTTGGTGCTCAACGGGATGCTGATGGAGCCGGACATCGGGCCCGATGACCCGAGCGTGTCCAAGGGCGTGGACTTCGTGCTCGGCTACCGCCAGCCCGACGGCGGCATCTACGACAAGGTGCTCGCGAGCTACAACACCTCGATCACCCTCAGCGCCCTCGCCCGCGTGAACACGCGCGAGAGCGGCGAGGCGATCCAGGCGGCGCAGGCCTTCCTCAAGGGCGTCCAGTGGAGCGAGGACGCGCTGGATCATCCTGAGACCGGCGCGATCGATCGCGACCACCCCTACTACGGCGGCGTCGGCTACGGGGGCAGCGGACGCCCCGACAACAGCAACCTCACGTTCATGCTCCAGGGCCTGCGAGACAGCGGGCTGGACTGCGACGACGAGGCCTTCGAGCGCGCGATGGTCTTCCTCAGCCGCACGCAGATGCACGAGGACGTCAACGACATGCCCTACGCGCAGGGCTCCACGCAGGGCGGGTTCATCTACGCGACGAGCCCCAACGGAGAGCACTTGGGCGTCGGCGAGAGCAAGGCGGGGACGATCGAGGAGACGCTCAGCGACGGCACGACCGCCAGCCGCCTCCGCGCCTACGGCTCGATGACCTACGCGGGCTTCAAGAGCTACATCTACGCGAACCTCGACCGCGACGACCCGCGCGTGCAGATGGCCTACGACTGGATCCGTGCGAACTACACGCTCGAGGAAAACCCCGGGCTGGGCGAGAGCGGGATGTACTACTACTTCGTGACGTTCAGCCGTGCGATGGATGCGTGGGGGTTGCCGACGATCACGACGGTGGGCGAGACTGTCACGCTAGCGGTTGAACGCCGCACGGACCTGCCCGAGCGGGATCAACGCGGGAATCACATGGCGGGAGAAGTCGGCGCTCGGGTGAACGCCATGCTGCGAGAGATCTTCGAGGAGAACGAGTACGTCGAGATGCGCGACGAGGCTGGTGTGGTTCATCGCTTGAGCACGCGCGAGTCGACAACGCTGCGGTCGCTACAGTTTGAAGACGGCAGGACAGGCGAATTGGTTGGAACTGCGCGCATGGAAATTGTGATCGGCACGCCCAAGATCGGCGACCGGTTGACGATCGACATCGAGATGGACATCCGCCTCACGGAGCAACGCGACTGGGCAAACGACCTCATCGACCGCCTCGCCGAGCTCCAGAACGAGGACGGCTCCTTCCGGTCCGTGGACGACCGCTGGATGGAGGACAACCCGGTGCTGATCACCGCCTACGCGTTGCTTGCGCTGCAGCACGCGGTGAATTGACCTGAGGTACTGAATGACCGAATACTCAGCATTCCTGAGGCCCCTGAATCAGCGCATCTGTGGCGTGTGGTTTGTCTTGGACTATGTGCAGATCCAGATGGACGATTACATCGTCAACTTGTACTGCGATATCGAAGCTGTATCGCGATCAGGCAGGAGTTATTCGCAGGGAGAACTCGGGTGGCGCGACACTCTCTGCGAGATCATTGAAGCCACAGTCGCTCAGATTGTCATCGACATGCCCAAGTCGCTCTCGATCATCGCTTCAAATGGCACCTGTCTGAAAATGCACCTACAGCGAGGGATGCAAGGCGCAGTTGAATCAATGTCACTGCATCGCTTTGGGACTGGCGGCTTCATCGATGAGATCCTTGTTCCGCCGCTCGACGAGGCTGAGTAGCGGCTCTGCTGCCTGCCCTCCTCCCATGCTCAAGCGAGGCTTGAGCATGCCACCCGGAGACCTCGCCACTCGCCCGCCGCCCCGCTACCATGACGCCCCATGACCCCGCTCACGCCCCTGATGCCCGGCTCGCTCGCGACCGTCTCCCTTGAGGATTACGGCCCGATCCTGATCCTTCTCGCGATGGCGGTGACCTTCGCGGTCGCGAACATCGTGCTCAGCCTCATCATCGGCCCCCGGCGCGACGGCAAGGTGAAGGAACTCGCCTACGAGAGCGGCATGAACCCCATCGGGACCGCCCGTAAGCGGTTCAACGTGCGGTTCTACCTCATCGCGGTGACCTTCCTCGTCTTCGACGTCGAGGTGATCTTCCTCTACCCCTGGGCGATCACCTACGCCAACGTGGACCCCGCCTCACCCGAAGCCACGCTCTTCCTCTTCCGCGTGCTCTTCTTCATGCTGACGACGGTGATCGCGTACGTCTACGGGTACCGCAAGGGTGTCTTCCGCTTCGATTGAAGGCCCCTCTCGCCCGGCGGCACCCGAACTCAGCGCCGGCCGCGAGACAGAGGCCACCTATCAT
Source organism: Phycisphaerales bacterium (assembly GCA_029260475.1). Taxonomy (GTDB): domain Bacteria; phylum Planctomycetota; class Phycisphaerae; order Phycisphaerales; family UBA1924; genus OFTM391. The sequence goes on from JAJDDE010000010.1 coordinate 3,248, forward strand.
CGCAACACCGGTCAGAGACCGGTGCCACCCGGAACGATGACCGACACCCCCTCCTCAACCCGACTGCTGGCGCGCCGGCCCGACGAACGCCCGCCCTCGGACCGATTGCGACGGCTCGCTTCGGGCTCCTTAGCGCTGGGGTGCCTGGCGATACTGACGGTTGCTGCGGGGCTCAGCCCCTCGGGTGAGGGGCACGGCACGCACGAGCAACTCGGCATGGACCCGTGCGGCTTCCTCGCGACCACCGGCTACCCCTGCGCGACCTGTGGCATGACGACGAGCTGGGCGCACGCCGCCGACGGGCACTACGTGACCAGCTTCCTCACGCAGCCCTTCGGGCTGGTGCTGGTGCTCATCACCGCGATGGTCTTCTGGTTCGCCCTGCACACCGCGGTGTACGGCTCTCGCATCAGCGAAGCGGCGAGCAAGGTGCTCAGCGACAAGCTGGTGTGGTTCGGCGTGGGCGGGTTGGCGCTGGGGTGGGGGTTCAAGATTGTGATGATGGCGTGAAACTGTTCTCGAGAGTGAAACAGATACTCACCGGTCGATCATCACACGCTGCTGCGGAGCATCGAACCACGCTGCACACAAGCATCGAGCAGTCGTTCAGGCAGGAAAACGACGCGTTATGGGTGAGCGTTATTCCACTTGCTGGCTTCGCTCGTTTCGCTGAACCGGGGAATCCTCGTGGCGTACAGATCTGCGTCGAGCATTTCGGGGAGCTCCCGTTGCCCGATGCGCAGCTCGACGCATTGGTCCGACTGCTCACAAATCACGAGCGGATCGCGGATGCGATCCTGGATCGTCTGTGGGCGGATCTGACCGGAAAGTCGAGGGACATCTCCATGTGGTGGCACGACTCTCTGCATGCCGGCGATTACTGGGACGAAGACTGGGCAGTGACACGTCCCACGTCGGCCGACGAACTTGGGCGGCTGCTGACGCCGCAACGCATCACGGTGCGCCCGCCGACAACGGGCGTCTCGAGCGTCGTAATCGAGTTCGATGCGCCTTTCGAGGAGGAACATGGCGTCGGTGCCTTAGTCATCGGCCATCGCATTGTGAGTATCGGGTACGCCTGCGATCCGTGATGGGTCTGGGGTGACAACGCCGGGCCGCTTGATCTGGTGGCGTTTCGCCGGAAGGACGCGCTCGGAACGAAGGGTGGCTTGCTCAACGACTCTGCGTTGAGCATGTCTGCGCGTTCACATGGCCAAGTCAGAGCACTTGACCATGCCACCCGGTCAAGAGGGCTGCGCCTGTGCGGACACCCTCCGGGAGCAGCCGAAGCGGCTGTTCCCGGCCACCCGGAAATTCAGGCGGTGCGGGCGAGACTCTGCGCGGGCGTTTTGATCTGCGGGGCCGCTTCGTGCTCGGTGCTCAGCGCGTAGGTGCGTTCGATGCGCGCGCTCAGGCGGCACATCAGGTCGTAGGGCACCGTTCCCGCCTGCTTCGCGAGGGCGGGCAGCGCGTTGGGGGCGTCGGGATCGTCGGAGATGAGCTCGACGCGGGTGCCGACCTTGGCCTCGAGGATGTCGGTGAGGTCGATGACCGTCTGGTCCATGCTGACGAGGCCGACCACGGGGGCGAAGGCGCGGAGGGGCGCTTCGCCCGGGCGCTCGATGACGACGCCGATGCGGGCGTTGTTGGAGAGGGCGAGGGGGTAGCCGTCGGCGTAGCCCACGGGGACGAGGCCCAGGCGCGTGGTGCGGGTGCTGGTCCAGGCGGAGCCGTAGCCGACGGGCGTGCCCGGCTCGACGAGGCGGGTGTGGACGATCTCGCTGCTCCAGCGGAAGGCGGGGCGGAGCTCGCTGGCTTCGCGCGCGAGGCCGAAGCCGTCGGCGTCGGTCGCGCGGTCGGCGTACCCGAAGAGTGCGAGGCCGACGCGGGGCATGCTCTTGTGCAGCTCGCGCCCGCGGAAGACGGCGTGCGTATTGGCGGCGTGGACGAGGCAGTCCTCGGGCAAGAGGTGCTCGACGCTGCGCAGGAAGTCGTCGAAGCGTTGCCGCTGGGTGTTCGTCATCTCCGCATCGGACTCGGCGCAGGCGAAGTGCGTGAAGAGGCCCGCGATGCGGAGTCTCCGGTGGGCGTGCGCGCGCTCGAGCATGGCGCGGGCGTCCTCGGGGGAGGCGCCGCCTCGGCTCATGCCGGTGTCGAGCTCGATGTGGACCGGCAGCGTGACGCCCTGCCCGTCTGCGATGCCGATGATCGCTTCGAGGTTCTCGGGGTCGTGGGCGGTGAGGTGCAGGTCGCCGGTGGCGGCGAAGCGGTAGAGCCTGTCGTCCCGCTTGAGCACACGGACGGGGGAGAGGACGAGGATGGGCAGGCCCGTCGCGGCGTTCACGAGTTCGCGGGCTTCGTCGAGAGCGAAGACGCCCAGCATGGTGGCGCCGCCCCCGGGGACGGATGCGACGCGTTTGGCGATACGGAGGGCGCCCAGGCCGTAGGCGTTGGCCTTGAGGACGGCGCAGAGCCCCTTCTCGGGGCCCAAAACACGCCTGAGGAGGCGGACGTTGTGGGTGATGGCGTCGAGATCGACCTCGATGCGGCTTGCTGACACGCTTGGGATCCTTCCGTGGGGGGCCGGCATCGAAGGGTACGCGGGGGAAAGGGCCCCCACACGCTGGTATCGGCGGGGGGCGGGCGATAGCATGATGCCGGCCCTAGCGAATGCGGCGCCTCCTCCGGGAATCGCGCCGCGCCGCCCGCATCATTGTGGAGCGGTGCCGCGACCCGGGCTGAGACAACCGAGCGACCCACGCAGCAGCCGCGCCGCGGCTGCGCAGGGCGCGATCCCCGCGAGCAGGCGAACCATCCATATGGCAGCGAAGAAGACGACCTCGAAGAAGACCACTTCCAAGAAGAAGGTCACCAAGAAGTCACCCGCCAAGAAGGCCGTCACCAAGAAGACGGTCAAAAAGGCGGCGACCAAGAAGGCCCCGGTCAAGAAGAAGACCACGACCACGAAGGCCGTCACCAAGAAGGCGCCGACGAAGAAGGTCACCAAGAAGTCGCCCACCGCGAAGGTGACGAAGAAGGCCCCCGCCTCCAAGGTCACCAAGAAGACCACGAAGAAGCGGGTCACCAAGGCCTCCGGCGCCAAGAGCCAGGTGCCCGTCGAGGCCCATGACGCGCAGGGCGCGGGGCTGATGGATGACGTGAAGCCCGCCACCAAGCCGACCCAGCGGCGCGAGGTGATCAACGAGTCCACCGGCGAGAACATCGCGCACGACCACTCCGAAGAACAGCTCGACGAGAACGGCGAGCCCCGCAAGAAGCGCCGTCGCCGTCGCGGCGGACGCGGTCGGCGCAAGAAGAACCAGGACGGCGAGCAGCAGGATGATCACCGGTCGGAGACCGGTGCCAACGACGACCGCGAGCAGCGGTCGGATGACCGTGACTCGGCGGACCGCAAGCCGAAGAAGCGGCAACAGCAGCCCGCCGCGCAGCACGACGAGGACGACGTGGAAGTCGGCCCCGACGTCGAGTCGCGCGTGGAGAACTGGGAAGAGGTCTTCGAGGACGAGACCTTCAGCGACCTGGGGCTTCGCGCCTCGGTGCTCAAGGGCATCCGCGCCTGCGGCTTCAACCACCCGACCAAGATCCAGGCCGAGCTGATCCCCCTCGTGCTCGATGGGCACGACGTGCTGGGCCAGTCCCGCACGGGCACCGGTAAGACCGCCGCCTTCGCGCTGCCGGTGATCCACTCGGTGCAGCGCGCCGTCCCCTTCCAGTCCTTCATCCTCGCGCCCACGCGCGAGCTCGCGATCCAGATCGCCGACGAGATCCGCCAGCTCGCCAAGTTCACCCCCGTGCGCACCGTCGCGATCTACGGCGGTCAGAAGATCCAGACCCAGCAGTCCAAGCTGGACAACGGCCCCGAGATCGTCGTCGCGACGCCCGGGCGCCTCATGGACATGCGTGAGCGCGGGCACCTGCACTTCGACAACTGCCGCTTCGCGGTGCTCGACGAGGTCGATCGCATGCTGGACATCGGCTTCCGCGACGACATCCGCCAGATCCTGAAGCAGATGCCGCCGCAGCGTCAGACGATGTTCGTGTCGGCGACGATCAGCCCGGAGATCGAGTCGCTGGCACAGACGTTCATGGACGAACCCAAGCGGCTGACGACGACGGGCTCCTCGCTGACCGTGTCGCTGGTCGAGCAGTTCTACACGTCCGTCGAGCCGTGGGACAAGCGTCGCCTGCTGCGTCACATCCTGAAGACGGAGAAGCCGGAGCTGACGATCGTCTTCTGCCGCACCAAGCGGACCGTTGACAAGGTGTCCAAGTACCTCTCGGAGAACGGCATCGACGCCCAGGGCATCCACGGCGACATGTACCAGGGCAAGCGCAACACCGTCATCAAGCAGCTGCGCGACGGCGAGCTGTCGGTGATGGTCGCCTCGGACCTCGCGGCTCGCGGCCTCGACGTGGACGGCATCACGCACGTCGTGAACTATGACCTGCCCGATGACCCCGAGATCTACATCCACCGCATCGGGCGCACCGCCCGCGCCGGGCGCAACGGCGTCGCGTGGGCCTTCGTCACGCCCGACCAGGGCGGGATGCTCACGGACATCGAGAAGCTCGCGAACACGCACGTCGCGCCGCTGGCCTACCCGGACTTCCAGCCCGGCTCGATCCCCGCGGACATCCGCGACGAGCGCGCCCGCGACCGCACCCGCGTGGACCAGAAGCGCTCGCAGAACCGCTTCGAGGTGCCCGAGCCGGTGCAGAAGAAGACGGTGGACGAGAGCAAGTTCCCGGGAGGCATCGTCCCCACCAAGCGCCCGCCCAAGGCCCTCCGCGGCCGCGTCCGCACCACGCGCTCGATGCGCGATGCGCCGAAGGATGATGCGCCGGTGGACGATAAGAAGAAGTAACCGCTCGCCAGCCCCGGGCGCAAGCCCGGGTGGCTTGTTGATGTGACAACGCCCGATGAAGTGCTTGCTCACTTGACACACCTACGGCACATGGCTCCCGGGTGACGAACGGGGCTGGACCGCGCGCAAGGACGAGCCCACCGGTCCGCTCCGCAGCCGAACCAGAGACGCTCCGTTCATCATGACGGACGAGCAGCGCATGGTTGTTGATGACGTGATCCGTGCGCACTGCGAGATCCGCAGCTGGATCATCCACGCGCTGAACGTACGCACGAATCATGTACACCTTGTGTGCGCGGCGGATCGACCGCCGGAAAAGATCATGGGCGAGTGCAAGGCATGGTCGAGCCGACGATTGCGCGAGCGTGCCGGAGCTCCCGATCGCGTCTGGGCGCGTCATGGTTCGACGCGATACATCACCACAGAGGCGTCGCTGCGCCGAACGATCCAGTACGTGTTGTTCGAGCAGTAGGCAGTAGGCCGGTCTTCTGACAGACCCCAAAGGCCCCCGGGCTTGCGCCCGGGGCTTGCCAGATCCGGGGACTTGCCGGGCGGGCATGACCAGCGGAGCAGGTCACCCGCCGATCGAACCGAGTCCTATCGGGCTTGCTTCGCGGCGGTTAGCCTGTAGTCTCGAAATACACGTCTGCGCTCTCGCGTACCCCGACGGGGTGTGCGTGGGCGCGTGAGAGAGGACCGCGCTTTGTGCGCATGAGGAAGGGAAGACCGTATGTTCCGCACCACCGCCGTAGTGGCGAGTTTGATCGTGTTGTGTGCCCCCGCGCTCGGCGGGGACGTGCCCGGTGATGGCACCCAACTGTTCGATTCGGATCTCACCATCGACTTCAGCCTCAACGTCGGCGCCACCGACGCGGCGACCGGGCTGATGGGCGAGGGCGTCTTTGACTTCTCGTACAGCGGCCTCCTGCGCATCCGCCAGCGCCCGGATCTGCTCCTCTCGGAATGGGACGCCTTGATCGACGAGTCTCTCGATACGACGATCGAGAACCCGCTCGCGACGACCGATGCCACGCCGGATTCGGACACGGTCTTCTTCGCGGACACCCTTCGTATCAGCCTCACGAGCCTGATGCTGATCGACCGGCAGGACCAGGACACTGGCCTGTTCACGAGCGAACTCGTCGCGTCGTTGCACGTCATCGCGGAACAAGAAGAGGGGTTCGGGCACGACCTGATTGTGTCGTTGGGCACGACGGGATTCTTCGATGTCCCGCCCGCGGAATCAACGATCGACGACACCAACCCGCTGTATGAACCACACCCGGCGACGTACAACAACCCCCTCTCGGGGACGCGCGGGCTTTCGGTGTTCCAGGTGCTGCCCGGATCGTCGGTGACGATCACCAACAACGCGCCCGCGCCCGGAGCGCTCGCGCTCCTCGGGTGCGCCGGACTCGGTGTGGTGCGCCGGCGTCGCTGAGTTAAGACCCGTCGGGTGCCGTGGCATGCGGCCCTGTGAAGGCCGCGCGCAGTGCGCTTATACACGTCACGCCGTGGCCTTCCGATGAGCGTGATCCATGCTCGAGGGGCTTGAACACTTCACCCGCCGGTGAATTACCCCGGCAGTAGGTTCAACATGCGGTCAAACCACGTTGGCTGTCGATTCTTCAAGTTCACGACTCGCGCGCGATCAAACCGCTTACCAGCAAATTCGAGTTGAGCTTCTTCCAAGAGAACTTGACACACCTCGAAGTCACCGGGAGCACCCGGAGCCTCAAAACGAACCGTTATTTCACCTGCAGCACCGTTGCCGTTTGACGGAGTGACTCTGAATCGTTCGAGTTGTTCAAGTTTTTTGATGATTCTGTCTCGAGCGTCACCGTCTGCATACTTGATGACAAAACAGACAAGCTGCGCAGATTTGATTCTGCGTTCAACAATTCCGTGCCCCAAGTAACCCTGAACCCCATCAAAATCTGCTGCAAACCCACCAAGAATTTGCTCTGCCTGAGGCAGATCGAGTTGATTCACTTGCATCATGACCATCCCACAGCTTCGTTTTGATTGTGTGAATCTCGATTCATCCACTCCAAGTGTACATCAGGGTGACGCTCGGAGACAGCGATTGAATCGACTTTTTTGAGTCTCTGGACCCCATTTGTGGACCCATTGAAGCGAATGTGAACACATGTGGGCAACCTGTGCGTTCTTGGCAAGACATCTGCCACTCCGAATTCGGGATAGACCTGCTATCCAGTGCGTTCGGATTTTGTACGCACCTACGGGGTTCTCAGCCTCGGCTTCCATCGCCAGCCTTTTCTGTCAAATCGGACTTTCCGACCAGTCGCCTTAAAAATGCCATCGAGAGTGTTCCTCATTGGCATCACATATCCGCTAAGCAAGAGACCAGCTGCGAATTCGTCAGGTTGATGGTGCCCAAGAAGCAAACCGACTGGAAGCGGCGTGCTGTCACGAGTGAAAACCACGGATCCAGAATCTCCTTTGAGACAAAAATCAAGCGGCCCTCTTATCGGGTGCTTTTTTCTCTTTCGGATCGCTGGCTCGGCCTCGATCACGGTACAACTGAATTTTGCGAGCGAGCCGTTATGACACGGAAATGTCAAGTTGTACAAAAACCCAGTGAATGTGCCCTTGCGATAGCACGACTCCGCGCCGCAATGATGCACGCGCATCCCTCCGGTGGTGTGCAACGGGATGGTCTCAAGGCCGGGTGGATGAAGCCGGTGCGGATACCGCGACGTGGCCTTGGCGCTTCTGTCGAGCTTGATTAACGCGAAGTCTTCAGTGTTCGACAGAGAACTTGTGCTGAACGAACTAAAAAACTCAATTGTTCCGATTTCATCTGATAAGTACACCACCATCTCGTCATCTTCACCGTGCTCAAACCAGCAAGACGAGACTCGCGTTCCGACTGGGACACCGACAAACGGATGGTGCGCCGTGAGAAGATACCTCTCGCCATCAAGAGCGAGCACGCTACCTACAGTCGCGGTGAGTGTCTCGCTCCCATGTTCAATCGCCACTCCACTTCCAGGTGAAGTGACGTGACGTAGTTTTTGCCGCATCAGAGCACGTTCTTCTTTTTTTCCAGACGACATGCAGCGCCCTTTGCTTATGAAAGTTTCGGTTGGATCCAAATTGAATTGAAGATAGCATGTCAATGTAGTGCAAGCAAACTCAACCGCGGCACCAATCGCTCTTCGGGGAGCCAGTCGGCAACAACTTGGTCAAGCACGCATCAGGAACTGCCGCGAACTCACAGTACAAACCGTGTATAAAGCATGTTTTATACACCATGCGTATTGAATAGCGTGCTATTCAACCGGGCTCTACGGACGCCCGCTCACGCGTGGATCACGCGTCCCTCGCTCGCCAAACTCGCCTCGTGCACCGCCTCGTGCATCGTCGGGTGCGCGTGAACGGTCACGTTGATCTCTTCGGTCGTTGCTTCGAGGCGACGCGCGAGGGTGAGTTCGGCGATCATTTCGGTCGCCTGATCACCGAGGATGTGCGCGCCGAGGATCTCGCCTCGTGGCAGGCCCCGGATCACCTTCACCAGACCCTTGTTCTGACCCGTCGCGATCGCCTTGCCGTGGGATTGCAGGGAGTAGCTGCCGACCTCGTAGTCCTCGCCCTTCTTGAGCCCCTGCTCCTTGAGGGCGCGCTCGGTGTAACCCACGCTCGCGACCTGCGGGTGGCAGTAGGTGCAGCCGGGGATGACGGAGTAGTCGATGGCGATCGGATCGTGACCGGCGATGCGCTCGACGCAGACGATGGCCTCCTCGCTCGCGACGTGCGCGAGCCACGGGGGGCCGATGACGTCGCCCACCGCGTAGACGCCCGGAACGCTCGTCGCGTAGGTGATGTCCTGCGCCTCGGGCTTGCTCGGGTCGTAGTCCGTCTTGATGTGGTCCTTCACGGTCTGGAGGCCCAGGCTGTCGTCGAAGAGCCCGTCGTAGCGGCCCTTCACGCCGATGGCGATGAGCACCTTGTCGGCCTCGAGGACCTCCTTCTTGCTCTCGTCGGGCTTGCCGTCTTTGACGGGCGCGATGGTCACCTTCACGCCGTTCTTGGTCTTCTCCACGTTGGTCGTGGTGTGACCGGTGCGGAGGCCCATGCCCGCCTTCTTGTAGATCTTCTCGAGGGCGGCGGAGATGTCGTTGTCCTCGACGGGGAGGATGCGGTCGAGCATCTCAACGACGGTGACCTCGGTGCCGTAGGTGTGATAGAAGTAGGCGAACTCGATGCCGATGGCGCCGGCGCCGACGACGATGAGCTTCTTGGGCTGGTCCTTCAGCGTCATCGCCTCGCGGGCGCCGATGATCTTGTCGTTGTCGAACTTCGCGAAGGGCAGGTCACGCGCCACCGAGCCGGTGGCGACGAGCACGTTGTCGGCGGTGATGGTCTGTTTCACCTTGCCGAATTCGACGGGGGCGTCGGTGCGGGTGTCGTTGACCGTCGCGTCGGAGACCTGGATCTCGCAGGGCGAGGAGCCCTTCTTGCCCTTGGTGATCTTGGCGTTGCCCTGGATGTGCTCGATCTTGTTCTTCTTGAGCAGGAAGCCGATGCCCTTGTTGAGCTTGTCGGCCACCCCGCGGCTGCGCCCGATGACCTTCGACCAATCCGTTTTGAGGTCGGTAAACGTCAGGCCCCACTGGTCGGCCTCCTGGGTGACCTTCTCGTAGAGCTCCGCGTTGGCGAGGAGGCTCTTGGAGGGGATGCAGCCCCAGTTCAGGCACACGCCACCGAGCTTACCGCGCTCGACGCAGGCGACCTTCAAGCCGAGCTGGGCGGCGCGGATCGCACCGACGTAGCCGGCGGGTCCGCCGCCGATGACCACGAGATCGTAATGAGCGTCTGCCACGGGGTAGCCTCCTTGGGAGTCGATGGGAAGGGTCCAGATTGTAGCGAGGGTGGGAAGTGCGTAGTGCGTAGTGAGTGGTGAGTAGCAAAGACGAGGGCGCGCAGCCGCGCCCCTCCACTACTCCCAACTCCCTATTCCCTACTGACTGCTCCCCCTCACCCCCCCGAGAGTTGGCGCCAGACCTGATACGCCATCACGCCCACGTAGCTCAACAGCAGCACGAAGCCCTCGGCCCGGCTCAGCATCCGCCCGTTCGTACGGCTAAACGGCACCAAGAGCAGGCTCAGGAAGAGCATCACCGCGATCGCCTCGCCGCCGAATTGCGGCAGCGTGACGTCACCGAACAGCCCGGTGACCCCGAAGACGAGCCCGATGTTGAAGACGTTGGAGCCCACGACGTTGCCGACGGCGATGTCCACGTGCCCGCGGCGCACCGCCATGAGGCTGGTCGCGAGTTCGGGGAGGCTGGTGGCGATGGCGACGACGGTGAGGCCGATGAACTCGTCGGTCCAGTCCAGCGATCGCGCGATGCCGGTGGCGCCGATCTCCGCGAGCTGTCCGCCCCCGACGAGACCCACGAGGCCGAGGAAGACGAAGAGCGCCGCCTTCCAGAGCGGCATCACCTTCGCGCCGCCCTCCACCTGCTGGCGGACCTCCTTCGCGAAGCCCGCGTCCGCCTCGCCCGGCTTGAGGGCGCTGCGCAGCGTGAATATCAGGAAGACGAAGAAGCAGGCGAGCAGGATGATCGAGTCCCTGCGATCGATGCCCGCCCCGCTGCCCATGAACCCGCCCGCGGGCCACGGGTGCAGGAGCATGAAGGAGGCGATCGCGGTCATCCCGATCATGATCGGCAGCTCACGTTTCACCACCGAGGCGTGGACGAGCAGCGGCTTGACCATGGCGCTGATCCCGAGGATGAGCCCGATGTTGGCGATGTTGGAGCCCACCACGTTGCCGAAGCTGAGCCCCGAGGACCCCTTGATGGCGGCGGCGACGTTGAACGCCAGCTCCGGCGCCGAGGTGCCGAAGGCGACGACCGTCATCCCGACGAGCAGCGGCGCGATACCCAGGCGTGCCGCGAGGGCGACGGCCCCGCGCACGAGCACATCGCCACCGACGAGGAGGAGGACGATGCCGCCGGCGAGCATCAGGATGTCGGGGAGGAGGTCGGGCATGGGTGAGTGCAGAGGGTAGAGGAGGTGGGAAGAAAGTCGAATCCACGGACCCGGAGATTGGGGACACGCCTGTCACGCCTCGTGAGGAGGAGTACACAGAGGAACAGAGGGAAGAAGGGCGCAGAGGGGGAGAGACTGGTGATTGGGTGCTATGGGTTGGGTGGCATGGTCAAGTGCTCTGACTTGACCATGTGAGATGACAGAGACACTCCAGAACATGCTCAACGCAGAGCCGTTGAGCATGCCACACGGAGCGGACACCCGGCGCGGGCATTTGGAGAAGGGCGTTACACCTTGAGTTCGGTCGCTTCCGTTGTGTCGTCGTCGTCGCGCTCTTCGCGCAGCGGATCGATCACCTCGGCGATGAACCGCTCGGTCTGCTCGACGGCGCGGCCGATGTACTTCATCGGGTCCAGCAGGTCGCCCTCCGTCAGGCGGTCCTTGACCGACGCGAAGGCGGGGTCGGCCTTGAGGCGATCGATGAGATCGTTCTCAGCGCCCTCCTGCTTGATGCGCCACGCGACGTGCTGCGCGTGCTTGCGGATGACCTCGTGGAGTTCCTGACGGTCGCCGCCCGCCTTCACCGCCTCCATCATGATGTTCTCGGTCGCGAGAAAAGGCAGCTCCGCCATCAGGTTCTTCTTCACCTGCGCCTCGTGGACCACGAGGCCGCTGATGACGTTGTGCATGATGTTCAGACACGCCTCGGTCGCGAGGAAGGCCTCGGGCAGCACGAGCCTGCGATTCGCGCTGTCATCGAGCGTGCGCTCCAGCCACTGCGTCGCGGCGGTCTCGTACGTGTTCCCCACCAGGTTCATCACGAACCGCGCGAGCGCGCACACGCGCTCGCAGCGCATCGGGTTGCGCTTGTAGGGCATCGCCGACGAACCGATCTGGTTTTCCTCGAAGGGTTCGTCGATTTCTTTGCGGTTGCAGAGGAGGCGGAGGTCGGTGGCGCATTTGTGGAGGACGGCGGCGATGTTGGCGAGGTGTGTGACCACAACGGCGTCGTACACGCGCGGGTACGTCTGCGTCGTGAGCGAGAACGTCCAACTCTTAGCGAAGCGATCGCGGTCGTCGGCCAACCGCTGCTCCGGAGTCATCGCGAGGTCGCGTTCGTACATGGATTTCAGGACGCCGCCGGCGACGTCTTCGCTGTCGCCCAGCACGTCCCGTAGCGCCTCGATCTTCTCGATGCGCGTCCTCAGTTCCTCGTCCGTACGCGAACCCTCGAAGCGCTCGCCCGTTTCTTCTAGCTCGAACAGCCGGTCCAAGAACTCGGCGTCAAAGCTATTGATGACCCCTGCATCCCCGTCGAACAGGGCGTTGAACGAGGCCTGTGTGCCGGTCGCGCCGCGGAGGCCTCGGTAGAGGATCTCGGGGCGATCGCTCACGAGGTCGAGATCGTGCGCCCACTGCGCAGCGCGGCGTCCGAACGTGGTGGGCTGCGCGGGCTGGTAGTGCGTGAAGGCGAGCGCCGGAATCTCTTTCGAGCGGTCGATCAGGCCGCCAAAGGCATGGAGCAGATCCTCGGTGCGGATCTTGATCCAGTCGAACGCGTCGTGGATCTGCAGCAACTCACAGTTGTCATTCACATCCTGCGACGTCATGCCCAGATGAATAATCCCCTTCGCCTTCGGACAGCGATCACCCCATGCATGAACGTGAGCCATGACGTCGTGGCGCAGTTCCTTCTCGTACTTCGCGGCGCTCTCCATGTCCGCGTCGGTCACGTCGAGGTTGGCTTCGAGTTCCGCGACCTGCTCGGCGCTCACCAGCGGCGTCTCCCACTCCTTCGTCACCTCGTGCTGCGCCTTCGCGACGGCAAGCCAGATGCGCCGCCATGTCTGGAACTTGTGGCGCGCCGACCAGAGGCGCTGCATCTCGTCCGAGGCGTAGCGGGAGGCGAGGGGGGACTGGTAGGTGTCGTGCGGGCTATCGGACATAAGAAGGGCGGTGCTCCGGGGTCGGGGGAGGGCACAAGGGTGGTGGCGGGCGTGAGAAGCGCGAGAAGGGGTGTGATTGGGTCGATCCGCACCGGCGATCGGATCGTATCGGGGTGGTGCCGGGAGGCGGGGCTCGCCCTCTGCGCCGGCGCGCGTCTCTCCGGTCACCTTACGAATGCGGTACCCTCCCGAACGATGTCCGCTCAGCCCTTCCAAGTCGGTGCCCAGGCAGGCCGCCCGCTGAGGCTGCGCAAGGAGGCGCCCGTGGCGCGAACGGATCAGGAAGACGCCGACACACGCGACAAGCGTCTGCTCGAAGCGCACCGCAACGGCGACGCCGCCGCCCTCGCCGAACTCCTCGAGGGCTATCAGGACCGTTTGTACGGCGTCTGTTTGCGTATGCTCGGCGATCGCGAGCGGGCCCGCGACCTCGCTCAGGACGCCATGGTGAAGATCATCCAGGGCCTCGACCGCTTCGACGGTCGGGCCAAGCTCAGCACCTGGATGATCCGCGTGACCATGAACGCCTGCCTCTCCGAGCTCCGCAAGCTGCGTTTGCGTCGGCACGCCTCCCTGGAGGCCCCCACCGCCCGCTCCGGGTCCGGCACCGCGGGTGATTCCACCCTCGCGCAGGCGATCGCCATCGAGGAACCCGGCGTCGAGCAACGCGTCCAAGATGGCGAAGATCGGGCCGATGTGTCGTCGGCCCTCGCCCGGATCACCCCCGAGCAGCGTGCCATCCTCATCCTCCGGGACATGCAAGGCCTGGACTACAAGACCATCGGCGATCTCCTCGATATCCCCGGCGGCACGGTGAAGAGCCGCATCTTCCGAGCCCGCGTCGCCCTGCGGGAACGCTTGGAAGCCCTCCGCAGCGCCCGCACCGAGTAGCACGAATCAAACAACGCCCTTGGGCGTTGACCCTCACATGACGACCCATCCGTCCATCCCGCCCGCCGACGCCCTGCCGGACGAGCTGCTGCTCGACCTGGTGGAGGGCACGCTGCGCTCCTCGGACGTGGATCGCGTCCGCGCCGCTCTCAAGAGAGACCCCAAACTCGCCAAGCGCCTCGAGGCGATGCGGACCGATCGGCGCGAGATGACCGCCCTGGGTGACCCGGGTGTCTCCGCGGCCCCCGTCGGGCTCGTTGCCGATGCCATCGGCCTCGTCGAGCGCGACAGCCTGCTCGACGGCGCGCCCTACCGCTCCACCGGCTCGGGATTCCGTCGCCTGGCCCCCGCGCTCATCGCGGCGTGTGTGGGCATCGTCGCGGTCGGCGCCTGGTACGCCCACTCCGAGGGCGTGCTCTTTGCGCCCGACGAGGCGACACCCACGCAAATCGTCAAGGCCCCGACCAAGGAAGACGACGTGGTGGGCCCGAACCCGGACGAGCCCGTGGAATACGCGAGCCGCCAGCGCACACTGCAGGACTACGACGAGAAACGTGCCCCCTTCGAGATCGCCAAGGACCTCCCGGGCCATCTGCCCGGCTCCTTCGGCGTGCTCGACGCCCCGAAGGCGGACGGCTTCAGCAACGACCCGAGCGTGGGCGGTCCGGTCGATCCGGACCTCTTCGCGCAGGATGTGGTCAGCGATACACCCCCCACCGTCGAGCAAGACGCGCTGTGGAGCGCCCCGGGGCAGATGGCCCGGACACCAGACGCGATCGTCCCAGCTGAAGCGGCCCTTTGGGCGCGCGAGGGCGTGCTGAGGATCGTGGTCTCGCCCGCCGGAGAAGGCCGGCTCGAGGACTTCGAGCAGGCCGCGGCCCGCAAGCTGTTCATCGCGTACGACCCGACGATGTCCAAAGGCTGGGGGATGACGAGCCTCCCGACGATCCGCGCGACGAACATCGCGAGCTCCGCGGGCCCGGGCCGGTGGCGCCCTGAGGTCGATGCGGTCACCAGCGAGCGCCCGATGATCGCGACGCTCCGCGTCGATCGTGACACCACCGACGACGACCTGCAGCGGGCGATCGACGACATGGCGCAGGGCATGCGCGCGATCACCGGCCTCCGCGTGACGCTCGAACGGGGCGAGACCCCCAGCAGCCCCACCGACGCCGGCGGCCCCGCGTTGACGGTGGACGACCTGCTCTGGTGGCGCAAGCCCGCGTCGCTCTGGACCCCCGCGCGGGTCTACCACCTACCGGTCGTCGCTCGCGACTGACCGCACCGTCAGTGATGGACGGAGATCTCCCCACACGCCGCGACGATGCGTTATCGCTGCCGAATAGGGCGTGGGTCGCCCCTTCGCGAGGTACGCTGTGCCCGTTGCTTCAAGGTTTTCGGAAGCCGTGACGGGAGCGGAGGATGGAATCAGAACGCTCTGCTTCGCTGCCCGAACGCCTCGCTGAGTATTGGGAACAGCGCGGCATGCTGGCGATCGCTTCGTTTGTGCTCGTCGCGATCGTGGTCCACCTCGTCTTGCGGTTCGCGATCCGCACCGATGCCGGGGCCTACCAGTTGCCGCTGTGGATCGCGCTGGGTGTCGGCGGCCTGCCGCTGGTCTACCAGCTCCTGCGCAGCGCCTTGAGGCGCCAGTTCGGGGCCGACCTGCTCGCGGGGATCTCGATCGTTACCGCGGCCCTCCTGGGCGAGTATCTCGCCGGCGCGCTGGTGGTCCTCATGCTCTCGGGAGGCGAGGCGCTCGAGCGGTACGCGGTGCAGAGCGCATCTTCGGTGCTGCGAGCGCTGGCGAGCCGCATGCCCTCGATCGCGCACAAGAAGACCGAGGGCGGTGTCGCGGATGTGCCCATCAGCGAGGTCGCGATCGGCGACACGCTCGTGGTCTTCCCGCACGACATCTGCCCCGTCGATGGCGTCGTCCTGACGGGGCGCGGCGTGATGGACGAGTCCTACCTGACGGGCGAGCCCTTCGAGATGTCCAAGACGCCCGGGTCGGACGTCATCTCCGGCGCGATCAACGGCGAGACCGCGCTCACGATCCGCGCGACGCACCTCGCCTCGGACTCGAGGTACGCCAAGATCATGGACGTGATGCGCCGGGCCGAGGAGACCAAGCCGCCCATGCGCCGGATGGCCGACCGGCTGGGCGCGTTCTACACGCCGTTGGCGGTCCTTGTCGCGATCCTCGCGTGGGTCGTGAGCGACGAGTCCTCCCGGTTCCTGGCGGTCCTCGTGATCGCGACGCCCTGCCCCCTACTCATCGCGATCCCCGTCGCGATCATCGGCGCGATCTCGCTGTGCGCACGGCGCGGCATCGTGGTGAAGGACCCGTCGGCGCTGGAGGCGATCGGGACGTGCAGGACCGCGATCTTCGACAAAACCGGGACGCTCACCTACGGGCGCCCGAGGCTGACGGACCAGATCCTCGCGCCGGGGCACGCACCGGACCACGACGCGGGCTTCGTGCTCCGGTTGGTCGCGAGTCTCGAGCGCTACTCCAAGCACCCGCTGGGGCACGCGGTGCTCGCGGCGGCGGAAGCGGCGGGCATCACACTGAGAGAGGCTTCGGAGATCCGAGAGCCGCCCGGGCAGGGGATGACCGGCTCGGTGGACGGGCTCACGGTCCGCATCACCAGCCGTGGGGCGCTGGTCCGTGACGGGGTGGTTGGTGCGGACGAACTGCCCGAGCACGCGGGCGGCCTGGAGTGTTTCGTGGTCATCGATGGTCGGTACGCCGCGACCTACCGCTTCCGCGACGAGCCCCGGCACGAGGGCGTGTCGTTCATCAACCACCTGAAGCCGCGGCACGAGTTCGAGCGCCTGATGATCGTCTCGGGCGACCGCGAGTCGGAGGTGCGCTACCTCGCCCAGCAGGTCGGCATCACCGAGGTCTACGCGCAGAAGACACCCGAAGAGAAGGTAGAGATCGTTAAGGCGGAGGTCTCCAAGGCCCCCACGCTCTACGTTGGGGACGGCATCAACGACGCGCCGGCACTGATGACAGCGACCGTCGGCATCGCCATCGGCCAGAACAGCGACATCACGACGGAGTCCGCGGGCGTGGTCATCATGGACAGCTCGCTCGAAAAGGTGGACGAGTTCCTGCACATCAGCGGGCGCCTCCGCAGGATCGCGCTCCAGAGCGCCGTCGGTGGCATGGCCCTCAGCGCCGTAGGGATGGTGCTGGCGAGTGTGGGGCTGCTGGTCCCCGTCGCGGGGGCGCTCGCCCAGGAGGTGATCGACGTGCTGGCGATCCTGAACGCCCTGCGCGCCGCACTCAAGCCCAAGCAGCTCACGGACTTCGCGAGCGACGCCACCAACGACCCGCCCTCGGAGCAGACACACTCTCCAGCGTGACTGAACACCGTTCCCGCGGGTTGAGAGTCCCCTCTGACGCCCGCTGTCGAGCCCTCCGGTCGCTTGTGGCGGTGTGACGCGGGCGGTATCGTCCGCCATCGTGTTGTCCCGCCATGCGCACGCGCGCCGAGCCCGTCTGTCGATGGTCCGTCTCCTGACGGCGTGCGCCGGCCTCGCGCTGGCGTCCGGGCTCACGACCGCTCAATCCGGGGAGGCCGCTGAGGACGACGGGGGCGGTGGCGCCGCGCCAGACGTCGCGCCCGTGCTGGACCCGCAGAGCCCGTACGCCGGGCGGCTCGTGAACGCGATCCGCTACGAGGGGCTCGTTCGCACGAGTGACGCCGAGGTCAACAACAACATCCGCACCTCCACGGGTCGCCCGCTGGACCCCGTGACGCTGAGCTCGGACGTGCGCACGCTCGTTCGACTGGGACGCTTCGAGACGGTGGAGGCTGAGGTCGCCCCGCTCGAGGGCGGGGGCGTGGAGGTCATCTTCACCTTCGTCGAGGCGCGCACGCTGACCGCGATCGATGTCGTCGGCAACGTCTCGGTCTCGAACCAAGAGATCGCCGAACTGGTGAACCAACGCGTGGCGCTCATCGAGGGCACCGACCTCGACGAGTTCCGCATCAACAAGGCGCGGCAGGCGATCGAGGAGCTGTACCGCTCCAAGGGCTACTACCAGGCGTCCGTCGAGATCGACGAGGACGTGCTGCGCGACGAGGAGATCGTCCTCTTCCGCGTGCGCGAGGGGCAGCAGACACAGATCACCGGCGTGCGCTTCGAGGGCAACACGACCCAGTCCACGAAGGTGCTCCGCCCCGTCGTGGACACGAAGTCCAAGGTGCTCTTCTTCGACTCCCCGCTCAACGAGGACCTGCTCACCTCCGACGTCGCGGCCCTCGTCCGCCACTACCGCGATCGCGGGTACCTCGACGTCCGCGCCGACCGCGAGATCACGCCCAGCCCCAACGGCAAGGAAGCCATCGTCACCTTCCTGATCGACGAAGGCGAGCAGTACACGCTGCGGAGCGTGATCGTGCAGGGCGAGGAGGGCGCCGCGCTCGGCGTCTTCTCCCCCGAGCAGGTCCGGGGCCTCATCGGCCTCAAGCGGGGCGACCCCTACGCCGGGCTCGATGTGCGGGACGCGATCCGCACGCTCCGCGAGGCCTACCGACAGATCGGCTACGTGGACGCGAACGTGCGCGCCGAGGACCTCCGCGTCATCGGCACCAGCGGCGTGGACCTGCGCCTCACGATCCGCGAGGGCGAGCGTTTCAAGACCGGCCTCGTGATCATCGGCGGCAACGAGCTGACGCGGCAGAAGGTCATCCGCCGGCGCGTGGAGGTGTACCCGGACCGGCATCTCGACGGCAAGGCGGTCACCTACTCCGAGGACCTCATCCGGAGCTCGGGCCTCTTCGAGACCAACCCCGCGCTGGGCGACCCGCCCTCGGTGACGATCCTGCCGGAGAACCCCGCGAACCCGGGCTACCGCGACGTGTACATCGAGGTGCAGGAGACGAACACCGGCAGCCTGAGCTTCGGGGCGGCGGTCGATTCGGACGCGGGCCTCGTCGGCGCGATCTCGCTCAACCAGCGGAACTTCGACGTCGCCGACCTGCCCGACTCGTTCGACGAGCTCCTGCGCGGGCGCGCCTTCCGCGGCGCTGGGCAGATCTTCGAGCTCACGCTCCAGCCCGGCTCCGAGGTGAGCACCTACT
>JAJDDE010000011.1 GCA_029260475.1 Phycisphaerales bacterium
CCGCCCGGGGTGGACCATGGTCTGGGCGCTGTGCGAATCGTCGGGCGAGATCAGCACCGCACCCGCCGCCCCGCGCGTCACGATGACGATCTTCGCAGGCCCGCCGTCGCTCACGCAGTAGCGCCGCCCGATGCGCAGCGCGTCGTCCTCGGTCGTGATCGCCTCGCCCGCGACCTCCGCGAGTTCCTTGTCGTTCACCTTCAGCATCCACATGTGCTCGGTGAGCACCGCCCGCAGCGCGTCGCCCTCCATGTCCACGACCAGGCGCGCCTCGCCCTCCGCGCAGCGGTGCGCGATCGTGCGCAGATCGCCCATCACCACGCCCGGCGGCATCGAGCCAGTCAGGCAGATCACGGTCTCGGGCCGCGCGAGCATCCCCGCCTTCGAGAGCAGCCGCCTCACGTCCTCCCGCTGCACCTCGAACCCCTCGGTGCGCACGTGCGTGTCCGTGTCGAGCACCGGGTCCATGATGGTGATGTTGTCGCGTGTGCGCCCGCGCACCGTCAGGAACTGCGTGACCACGCGCCCCGTGCCCACGCGCTCGAGGAACTCCTCGAACATCCCCAATTCGCCCTTGCCCACGAACCCGGTCGCGACGCAGCGCGTGCCCAGCGTGCCCAGGATGCGGGCGACGTTCACGCCCTTCCCGCCCGGCGAGCGCCCGATCCGCCGGGCCCGGACGTGCGCCCCGACGCTGAAGTTCGGCGCCTCGATCATGTGATCGACCGCGGTATTCAGCGTGATGGTGACGATCCGGGAGTGGGCCATGCCCGCATGCTCCGCCCCGTGCGCACATCTCGCAACCCCCCGCTACCCTCGCCCGGTGGACCTGAACGCCTGGGAAATCATCGCGCTCGTCGTCACCGGCCTCGCCGCCGGCTCCTTGGGCGGGCTCCTGGGCATCGGCGGGTCGGTCATCATGATCCCCGCGATCTCCCTGCTCCTCGCACGCTCCGGGCGGTACGACCACCACCTGGCCCAGGCCGCCGCGATGTGCGTGAACCTCGTCGTCGCGCTCCCCTCGGCCCGCGAGCACGCACGCAAGGGCAACGTACGGACGGACCTCGTGCGATGGATGGCCCCCGCGGCCCTCGTCTGCATCGTCGGGGGCGTCCTGCTCTCCAACACGCTCGACGGACGCACCCTCGCCCGCCTCTTCGCGGTCTTCCTCGCCTACGTCGTTCTCAACAACATCATCAAGATCATCCGCAAGTCCCCCGACCACGACCCGGCCGACCACCGCGTCACCCCGCCCCGAGCCCTGTTCTGTGGCGGCGTCATGGGCTCCTTCGCGGGCCTCCTGGGCATCGGCGGTGGCGGCATCGCCGTCCCGCTCACGCACTACATCTGCCGCGTCCCACTCCGCCAGGCGATCGGCGCGAGCGCCACGGTCATGTGCATCACCGCGGGCCTCGGCGCCGCGATCAAGGTCGCGACACTCGACACCCACGATCAGCCCTGGCAGAAGGCCCTCATCCTCGCGGTCATCCTCGCCCCCAGCGCCCTGCTGGGCGGGGCTCTGGGCGCACGCCTCACCTCGATCCTCCCCCTGATATGGGTCCGGGTGGTCTTCACCATCGTGATCGCTCTGGCGGCACTCAGGCTCAGCGGGCTGCTCTGAACCGTCCCGCGCGCCGTTGCGTCCACGCGACGGCACGTCCGAAAAACATGTTGAAAAATCGCAACATCACCTAGAGGACGGGCCCCGGCGCGTCGATGACCCTCGCTCACCGATGAGCGATCAAGACCGCGATATCACGCCGCACCCCCCGCACCCGATCCTGCGCTCCGCGCGAGACCGGGAAGGCATCGCTATCGACGCCTCGGACGGCGCGAACCACGCGATGAACGCGCTGGGGCACGAACTGACGGGGATCATCGACAGCTGCATCCGCTGCATCGCGCGGGCCCGCACCGCCTCCGACCCGAACGCGATCGTCCAGGAACTCGCGCTGGGCGCCGCCGACGCCTACCTCCGCGCTGCCGAGGCCTCGCTGCTCGAAGCCGCGGACATGGTGAAGGCGATCCTGCGCACCGGGTCGCTCGTCGGCCCGCCCTCGAGCCGTGCCCTCAGCCCTCGACGAGCGCCCGCCGAGATCCTCGCCCACGCCGCCGAGTCGCTCATGCCCCAGGCCGAGGAGCGCGGCGTCGCGATCAGCACGCACATCGCCCCCGGCGCCCGCGACCTCCCACCGCTCCCGCTCTTCCCGATCATCTCCAACGCGATGCGCAACGCGATCGAAGCCACGCCGCCCGGCGGGGCCGTCCGCGCGCGCCTCAGCGTCATCGCCGACAGCCCGCAGGCCGGCCCATCGCTCATGCTCGTCATCGACGACGACGGCACGGGCCCCCCCACCGACTTCGACCCCTTCCTGCCGGGCTTCTCGACCAAGGGCACCGGGCACGGCATCGGGCTCGACATCGCCCGCGACATCGCCCAGCAACTCGGCGCCACCGTCTCGCTCAGACCCCGCGACGAGGGACGCGGCTCTCGCTTCGAACTCCTGGTCCCCCTCACCAAGCGGGTGATCGGATGACCACACTCGCGATGCCCAAGAGCGTGAAGACCGGACGCGTGCTCGTGGTGGACGACGACCCCATCGTCGCCGACGCGATCGCGCGGTTCGTGGAGGAACTCGGTCACCAGGCGACGCACCGCACCAGCGCGAGCGCCGCGCTCGAAGCCCTCGAGAACGCGCTGGACCCCGACCACAAAGAACCGGTGATCGACCTCGTCGTCTCCGACGTCTCGATGCCCAACATGAACGGACTGGAGCTCCTCGAGGAGGTCCGCGAGCGGTTCCCCGACGTCGTCATGGTCATGCTCACCGGGTACGGCACGATCGAGACCGCGGTCAGCGCGATCCGCACCGGCGCATTCGACTACATCGCCAAGCCCGTCGTCGATGACGAGTTCGCGATGACGCTCGAGCGCGCGCTCGGTCAGCGTGCCCTGCTGCTCGAGAACAACGACCTGCGCACCCGCCTCGCCAGCCGGTCGCCGCTCAAAAACCTCGTCGCCGCCGACGAGCGCATGCTCCGCGCCTTCGAGATGGTCCGCACCGTCGCCCCCTCCAAAGCCACCGTCCTGATGACGGGCGAGTCGGGCACCGGCAAGTCGCTGATCGCCAAGGCCATCCACGAGCTCAGCCCGCGCTCCAAAAACCCGTATGTCGAGATCCACTGCGGCTCCATCCCCGAGCCGCTACTCGAATCCGAGCTCTTCGGGCACGTCCGCGGCGCCTTCACCGGCGCGGAGCACGACAAGGACGGGCGTTTCCTCGTCGCGCACACAGGCACGATCTTCATCGACGAGATCAACTCCGCGAGCCCCGCGATGCAGCTCAAGCTCCTCCGCGTGCTCCAGGAACGACAGTTCGAGCCCGTCGGCTCCACGCAGACCAAGGAGATCGACGTCCGCGTCGTCCTCGCGGCGAACCAGCCCCTGGAAGAACTCGTCGCCAAGGGCGAGTTCCGCGAGGACCTCTACTACCGCATCAACGTCGTGCGCGTGGAACTCCCCGCTTTGCGCGAGCGCCCCGCGGACATCGAGCCGCTGGCGAAGCACTTCGTCGCGCACTTCAACCGAGAGCACCACAAGCGCCTCGGGGGCCTCACCGACGACGCGATGCACGCGCTCAAGCGCTACACGATGCCCGGGAACGTGCGCGAACTCTCGAACATCATCGAGCGCGCCGTGGTCCTCGCGCCGAGCGACCGCATCACCATGAGTGACCTCCCCGCACACGTCCGCTCGGACGACGCGGAGAACCCGATCCTCAGGCTGCGCAACGGCTCGGGCGATCCTACCGAGCTTGCCGAGGTCACCTACAACGGCGAATCGCTCGCCGAGGCGCTCCGCGATCCAGAACGCGGGATCATCCTCGCCGCACTGCGATCGAACCACTGGAACCGGCAGCAGACCGCCGACGATCTCGAGATCAACCGCACCACGCTGTATAAAAAGATGAAGACGCTCGGCATCGATCAGGGCTGATCAGCCCTCCGCGACCTCGTCCTCTTCGATCACATCCGGCGATACCCCCAGGTACCCCATCGCCCGACGCGCGATGCGCAGCAGCGCGGGGCCCGCGGTCATGCTGCCGTAGTAACGCCCCGCCTTCACCGTCTCCGGCCCCGGGTCATCGATCACCACGACGAGCACCAGGCGCGGGTGCTCCGCGGGCACGCCCGCGATGAAGCTGCTCGTGTACTGCCCTTCCAGGTACCCGCCGCGTGGCGACACACACTTCGCGGTGCCGGACTTCCCGAAGATGCTGTATCCGAACTCCTCTTCTCCGGGGATCCACAGCGGGGTGCGCTCCGCCATCTTCCGGGCCACCTCGCCCATCGCCTCACGCGCCGCCTCCGCGGTTGAGGGGCGCAGCACGCGCTCGGTCATCCGCAGACGCGGATCACCGGGGATGAGCGCCTCCATCGAGACGCTGGGCATCTCGCCCGCACGGTTGCCCGAGCGCGCAAACGCGCTGAACGCCCGCACCATCTGCAGAGGCGTCACGCCCACCTCGTACCCCATCGGCACGCTGGATTGTGTGAGCTTCGTCCAGTTCTTGCGGCTCGTCACGAGCCCTTCGGCCTCGCCCGGGATGCCCGCGCCCGTCGCGCCGCCGAATCCCCAGCGCAGCACGTCGTCTCGCAGTTCGCTGGGCTCCAACCGCTCGGCGCCCATCGCCATGCCGATGTTCGACGAGTTCACGAGCACCTCGCTCCACGTCTGCTCTTCTTTCGCCGAGACATCCGTGAGCGTGCGCCCATAGTCGGTGGTCCAGCGCCCCTTGTGCGTGTCGAACTTCTCGTCCACGCGGACCTCGCCCCGCTCCACGAGCATGGACCACACGAAGGGCTTGAAGGTGGAGCCTGGCTCGTAGATATCCACGGCGCAGCGCACACGCGCGAGCGCCGGCTCGGTCGCGCGCATCGGGTCGGGCGTCATCGTGATCACACGGACGCGCTGATCGGCGGCGATCGCCGCCTTGTGCTCAGGAGAACCCGCCTCGACACCCCGGATCTCACGGATCACGTCCGCTATCGCGAGCAACTCGCCCGTCTCGGGGTCCAGCAGCACGCACCGGGCCCCCGCGGCGTCCAGTTCCTCGACGCGCCGCTCCAGTTCTTCCACGACGATGCGCTGCAGTTCCAGATCGATGCTCAGACGCACCGACGAGCCCGGGCGCGACGGCACGTACCCGTCCGGCGGCACCCACAACGAATTGCCCCGCGCGTCGAGCACCGGCTCCACGAACCCCGCCGTCGCGCCGAGGCTCGCGTTGAATCCCGATTCGATGCCCGCCAGCCCCTCGCCCTCGGTGCCGACCTTGCCGACGACCGCCGCGAGCAGGTTGCCCGAGGGCGTCTCGCGGGCCGCGACCTCTTCGAGGTGTACGCCCGCACGGTCCGTCGCCAGCGTCTGGGCCCGCCCCAGCAGCTCGTCGGGCAGCACCGAACCAATCGACACGTAACGGATCAGCTTCGGCGCGTCTTCGCCAGCACTCTCACGCCGGCGCTGGTTCTCTTCGAGGCGCGTGAGCAGGCGCTCGGCGACCGTGGAGACATCCACCCCCGTCGCGTCGGAGATCGACAGGAGCAGGCCGTTGTAGCCGCCGCCCTCGTCGGTCTCGAGGCGCGCCGGATCGACGAAGAGGCGGTAGCCGGTCCGCGTCGCCGCGATGATGCGCCCGCGCCTGTCGCGGATGTCGCCGCGCCGCGCCAGCGCGGTGAAGCGCGCCGAGCGGTCATCGGTGAAGCGTTTCAAATCCTCGCTCGGCGCCACCTGCAACTGCACCACGCGCGCGAGCACGACCACGAAGCCGACCAGCACGCACGCGACCAGCACCCCGCCGACCCACGCGGCGCGTGTGCGTTCGGCCTGTCGCAGCTCTTCGAGCAGCCTGCTCATCCGCCGCGGACCTCGACCAGTTCGGGCGGGCACCAGCGTTCGCAATCGTCGAGCA
This sequence comes from Phycisphaerales bacterium, assembly GCA_029260475.1. Taxonomy (GTDB): domain Bacteria; phylum Planctomycetota; class Phycisphaerae; order Phycisphaerales; family UBA1924; genus OFTM391. The sequence goes on from JAJDDE010000011.1 coordinate 5,973, forward strand.
TGATGGGTTTCAGATCGCCCAGCTCCCGGGCCAGGCGTGCAGAGAGCTCGTCCGGCGCCAGTCGCTTCGCGATCTCTACGCGGAGCCGCCAGAGTTCGCGGTCGGCGCGTTCTGAGCGGCGCAGCGTGTCGGCCATCTCGCCCACCGCCTGCAGACGCTCCTGACGCACCGCGAGCACGGACGCCGAGAGCGCCGCCAGCGAGAGGATCAGGACAAGGAGCTTCGCGAGCATAAAGGTGCCGTCAGCGGGAGGAGTGATTAATCAGCGGGGAGCAGGATCTCTTGCCCGATGCGGACACCGCCGTCGTCGTCGATGTTGCCGTTGTTGAGCTCGACCACCTCTCGCCAGCGCTTGCTAGTGCCCAGGAGGTCCATGCAGATCTCCGAGAGCGTCTCGCCCTTCTTCACGACGTGCGTGCGCGTGCGAACCCTGGGCTCTTCGCGGGTCGTCGGTGCCGGTCTGGTCTCGCGGGCCCTGCCCGACCCGACGAGGCGCTCGTCGCCGCGCCGGTAGGCGAGCAGCACGTCCTTCGCGGGGATGAGCAGCGAGGCGCCCTCGCGGAGGGTGCCGCCGCTTCCGATGCGGTCGTGGTTGTACTCTGCGAGACGGGAATGCAGCGCACCGTCGTCGTACTCGCGCTCCGCGATCCCCCACAACGAATCGTTGGGCTTCACGCGGTAGACCCTGGCGGGGTCCGGGCGACCGATTGTGAGAACAGGGCCGCCCATCTCGATCTCGGGAACGCGGCTCGAATGGCCCTCGGTGAGCTTCAGCGTCGTGGGGAGTTCGCCGAACTCGCGGGCGGTATCGACCACTTGGTCGCTCACACCGTCGAAGAACCCGGGGTCTCGCGTGGGCGTGCGCCGCTCGTTGGCGACGTCGTACGCCGGCTCGGGCGTAGCGAACGTGTCGCTGTTCAGGGCGGTGTTGTTGACGATAAGCGTCGGGTTCACGTCGAGCGTCGGCCGCTGCGCGAGACCGCCGTCGAGACCGTCGGTCGAAAGGGCGTCGGCCCGGCTCGCACGCGAGAGGTGGTCCGAGACCAGCACCCCCACCACGAGGACGAGGGCGAAACCCATGATCAGCGCCAATTTCTGTTCTCGCGTCATGCTGCGCAGCGTCCTTGCACTCACCTGTCGCGACCGGGGCGTCCCGCCCGAGCCGCGGAGCCTTCTCCGTGGAATCCGTCCCACGCGGAGCCCGGGCGTGCGCGTCCCTGCACACCGATGGGCTCCAGAATCCCGTGTGCGCCCTCTTGAGCGCACCCGAGCACATCAACCTACCACGCGCACGCCCGTCGCGCCGCGCTCCACCGCCTGTCAACCGCCCGTCAAGACGATCGCCCGCAGCTTCGCCGAACGCGACCGCGCGTTCGCACGGACCTCGTCCTCGTCCGCCACCATCGGGCGCTTCGACAGGGCCCGCGCGAGGCGGCGCTTCGTCAGCTCCGCGAACGCACGCTTGATCATCCGATCCTCCAACGAATGGAAGGCGATGATCCCGACACGTGCGCCGGGGGCCAGCCAGCCGGCCCTCCTCGCGCCGCCCCCTCCCGAGGCCTCGGCCCCGCGACGGACGGACTCCAAAAGCGAACGCAGGCTTCCCAGCTCGTCGTTCACCGCGATCCGCAGCGCCTGGAACGTCCGCGTCGCGGGGTGTACTTTCGGTCCGCCCCCCGACGGCCCGAGCACACCCACGACGATCGACGCCAAGCGCCCAGTGGTTTCGATCGGCGTCTGGTCGCGCTCTTCACGAATCTTCTGGGCGATCCGTCGCGACGCCCGCTCTTCTCCGTACTCGTAGAGGATCTGCGCGAGCTCCGCCTCGGGCAGCGTGTTCACGAGTTCCGCCGCCGTCGCGCCGCGCCGCGTCTGGTCGAACCGCATGTCCAGGGGGCCATCGAATCGGAAGCTCATGCCGCGCGAGGCGTCATCGATCTGGTTCGAGGCGTACCCGAGGTCCGCGAGCACCACGTCGGCGCGGTACCCCGCTTCGCCAACGAGCCTCGGGGCGTCCACGAAGTTCGCGTGCCACCCCTCCACCGGCACATCTTGCGCCTCTGACCGCACCCTTTCGGTCGCAAACGCCAGGTTGCCCGCGTCCGCGTCCACCAGCAGCATCCGCCCGCCCGGGCCCAGCCGCTGGGCGACGATCGAGGCGTGCCCGCCCCGCCCCGCTGTCAGGTCCATCGCCACGTCGCCCTCACGCGGCGTGAGCGCGTCCAGCACGTGCGTCATCAACACCGGGACGTGCCCCTCCGAACGCGATTCGGGCGTCTGGCGCGGGGGTCGTTCCGGGGGTTGGCCCGGGGGTGTGGATGGTGGCGTCTCGGCATCTGTCATGGGCCGTCAGCCTACGCCCCTATCATCGGGCATGCACCGATCACCACTGCTGTGCGCCCTCGCGCTGTGCTCTGTCCTCCTCCCCGGCTGCCTGCCCAGCCGCGTGACCCTGGACCTGCAGGAGCGCAACACCGACCTGCACTCGACCGTCGTGATGAGCGATCTCGGCGCTTCGAAGAAAGCGCCGACCGTGGCGCTCATCGATCTCACGGGCGTTATCAGCTCCGCGCCCGCCGTCGGCCTCATCGGCGGGGGGCCATCGATGCTGGACAGCGTGATCAGCCGCCTCCGCAAGGCCGAAGAGGAGGGCGCGCGCGCCGTCGTCCTCCGCATCAACTCGCCCGGCGGCACCGTCGCGGCCTCCGAGACCCTCGCCGACGAGATCGCCGCCTTCCGCCAGCGCACCGGCATCCCCGTCGTCGCGAGCATCGCGGATGTCGGCGCCTCGGGGGGGTACTACGTCGCCCTCGCCTGCGACACCATCATGTGCCAGCCCTCCTCGATCACCGGCTCGGTCGGCGTGATCATCCAGACCTTCAACGTCTCCGGGGCGATGAGCCGCTGGGGCGTGGAAGGGCGCGCCGTGGTCTCCAAGCCCAACAAAGACATCGCCAACCCCTTCGAGCCCAGCGTGGAGGGGCACTACGAGATCCTGCAAGGGCTCGTCGATAATTTCTACGCCGAATTCCTCCG
>JAJDDE010000012.1 GCA_029260475.1 Phycisphaerales bacterium
AGCGCGGCGTTGGGCTTCGATGTTCAGGATCTCGGGGAGCCGCGACGGGGCGATGTCATCGGAACTGAGCAACTCGCGGAGCGTGTCGCGCCCGGGCAGTGGGTCGAGCACGGTGCGCTCGCCCCAGGTGCCATCATTGAGCAGACGCTCGCGCTCCCAGATGACGTCCACCACCTGCACGCTCGACTCCCACCACGATCTCGGCATCGGGTTGATTGTCTCGTCGTCGGGGATCGTGCCCAGCGCCTCGATGAAGGCCGGTGCGTCCCATGTGGTCTGCGCGGAGATGTAGAACTCGTCGAGGGGCTGCTGATCGGGGAGCAGGGCGCGGGCGGCGGGGAATTGCACGGGCACCACCGGGTCGATCGTCGCGCCCTCGGCGGTCGTGACGGGCATCTCCGGCGCAGGGGGCTCGACCACCGCGAACTTCACGTCGGTCATGCCGGGCATCGGCTGGGTGCCGCCGGGATCGATGGGGTTGATGCTCATGGGAGTGTCGTAGACGGCGACCTTCCCCGCGAACTGTGAAAAACGCGACTCGATCGGCTCGAGTTCCAACCCCGCGGTGGACGGCACCTCGGGCGGCTCGTTCTCCGCGGAGAACGAGCCTTCCAAACGCCCCTTCACCTGCTCGGCCTTGGACTTGATGACGCTCGAGAGCTGCTCGGGCGGGTAGTCCTGCCCGCCGACGCTCACCGTCGGTGCGTTCAAGAACTGCATCGTGAAGAGGACGGCGGCGACGATCACGAAGAGTGCCAGGACGGCCTTCTCAGCGTGCTGCTCGAAGATCGAGATGCCCTTGAGTTTCATCGGTCGTGTTCCCGTTTCGGGGCGAGGGGTCGTGTGCGGAAGGGGCGAGCGCGAGGGGTCGCGCCGGGGGAGGTCTTGGGTCTGTTACGAGACGTCGGCGGTCTGGTCGAGCGCCGGGGGTGGGTCGGCGGGGATCCCGAGCTGCGTGCGCCAGGTCTCGGGCATGTTCGTCTTCATCCAGGAGCGCAGCCACGCCGAATCGACGCGGAGGGTGAGCACGACGGCCTGTCCGCCGCCGTAGGCGTAGCCGTGCTTGAGATCGGCGTCACCGTCGTACTCGCGCAGGTCGAGGTCGATGACGTTCATGAGGTTCGTCTGCGAGATAGCGCTGACGATCTCCGGGATGCGGTCGCCATCGGCGACCATCTGGATGGTCGCGTAGCGCAGGTCGTAGAGCGGGTTGGGGCGCTGGGGCCAGCCGGCCAGACCGTCGTGGGCGACGCTGTAGTCGGGCGCGATGGGCTGGTTGAGGGCACCGCCACCGGCTCCCCCCCCGCCGCTGCCGTCGTCACCGAGCGCCGCGGGCGTCGGCGCGGGGAGCGCCCAGGGATCGATGCTGATCGAGAGCACGCGCTTCACCGGGCCGCCGAGCACCGAGGCCGTGCCCTCGGCGTTGGTGTTCGCCTCGGTCAGCGCCGCGACGAGGTCCTGATGGAACCACGTTTGGTGCTGCCACTCCCACGCACGCTCGAGCGGGATGATCTCCTCGATGGCTTCGGGGTCGAACGCACGCACACCGGTGAACATCTCGGGCGTGCCGTAAAAGGCGGTCTCGCGGGCGTGGGCCCTGTAGAGATCGCGCCGGAGGGCGCCGAGCTTCTCGCGGACGCGCTGCTCTTCATCCTCGGTCAGCGTCTGGTCCACGCGGTTGGAGGTGATCGAGGCGACCTCGCGGGTGCGCTGGGCCTCGATCTGGCTGCGGACGCGCTCGGCTTCGAGCGCGGGGCGCACGCCCGCGGCGTCCAGCAGCTGCTTGTGGGCCTCTGGGAAGGCTTCCATCATGCGCGTGAGCAGCGCGACGCGTGCGCTCTCGCTCGCGGGGGCGGGGAAGAGGTCGCCGTACCGCGGGTCGTTCTGCACGAGGAGCGTCTTGCCCCGCTGGTTCCGCTCCTCGAGCTCGCCCTGGACCGCCTTGCTGCGGGCGACGAGGCGCTCGAGCCGTTCGCGCATGGTCTCGTTCCGCAGCTGCGAGGGCTCGGTGCTTACGCTCCAAGGCTGGCCGTCGGCCCCGGGCACGGGCATCTCGTAGGTCGCCCGGGTGCCGGTCAGATTGCCCATGGTCTGGCTGACGCCCTTCTCGAGGCGCTCTTTGTTGGCCGCGTTCAAGCCGCTGGAGAAGAACACCATCACGGGGATGCCGATGACCGCGAGGGCCACCGCGATGACGCTGATCAGGTTCTTTTTGATGAAGTCCATGTGGTCTCTCGTGGTGCTCAGAAGTCGTTGTTGTCGTCGTTGTTCGTGACGGGCTCGGCCTCGGCGGCGAACGCCTTGTCGAGACGCTGGACGAAGTAGGTCAGCGTGTAGCGGTACAGCTCTTGGGCGCCCTCGAAGGGATTGGGCGACTGGGCGATCGGCGCGAGGCCGTCGAGCGAGGTGTCCCCGCCCGAACCGCCCGTGCTCCCGGTGCCGCCGGGGCGACCGGTGATCGGGCTGTTGCGACCGCCCGGGTCACGGACGCCGGGGATCGTGCCGCCCGGGTTGCGGCTGCCCGGGATGATGCCACCCGGGTTGCGCGATCCGGGGATCGCGCCGCCCGCGGGGGGGCGTGTTCCCATGCTGCCGCGCCCCGGGTCGGGGGACGCGCCGGCGCCACCGCCCGCGGGGAGCACGTTGTCGCCGCGCGTCGCGGGCGTGATGGTCACGGGGGCGACGCTCTCGACGGTGGGCACACCGACGATTTTGTAGCGGTTGCCGTACATGTTTTCTTCGTCACGCAGCCACTCGAGGACCTCGTCGTTGAAGGTCGGCAGGTCGCCGGTGGTCGAGTCGAGTTCGAGGGTGATGCGGAACCCGCCGAGCGGGCCGGCGACCGAGTCGTCGTTGACGGCGTCGGCGCCGCCGCCGGTGTCGTCGGTGCCGCTCGGGCTGGGGCGCCCGTCGTCGCGTCCGCCGCCGAAGGGGTTGCGTCCGCCCGGTGCGGCCCCGCCTCGCCCGGTGCTGGCGCTGCCGCCCGGACCGGAGGCGGAGGCCATGCCCGAGAGCGGTGTACCGGGCGGGAGGTAGTCAGGGCGGAAAGAGAACAGACGGTAGAGCCGGTCGTCGGAGTCGCCGGTCGCCTGCGCGAGCAGCGCTGTCGCGTCGTTGAGCAGTTGGACGTGCATCGTCTTCGCGTCGGCGACGAAGAGCGCGTCCGCGTTCGAGGGCAGGAACTCGAGGGGATACTGGTCCTTGATCTCGCTCCACGACGTGTTCAGGCGGCTGAAGTCGTTGATCACGCCGGTCACGAACGGATCGTTGAAGTTGCCGGTGTGGCTGTTGTTGAGCAGCGGCTGCACGAAGGTGGACGCGCCGCCGATGAGTCCGATGACCGCCGCCGCGACGAAGTAGGGCGTCTTGGACTGCCACATGGAGTCGCGGGTGACGGACACGGGCACGAGGTTCGCGCGGATGGGCGTGAGCCCGAGTCCCTGGAGGGCGAGGCCGTACGCCGTCGCCATGTTGATCGAGACGGCGTCGAACTCGACCGCCGCCGAGCCCTCGACGGTGGTGCGCTTGAAGCCCTCGAGGCGGTAGACGTCGATGCCGAGCTGCTGGCTCATGAGCTTGCGCAGGCCCAGCAGCTTGAAGGTGCTGCCCAGGCCGATGACGCGCTCGAGGTTCGCGTTCGGGTGCGTCTCGGTGTAGTAGCTGATGGAGCGCTGCACGTCCTGCACCAGGTCGGTGAGGATGGGCTTGAGCGCCTGGAAGATGTGGCGCTTGTACTTGCTGGTCTCGGCTTCCTTCTTGAGCTTCTCCGCCTTGGAGTAGGGGAGCTTGAAGGTCTCGGCGAGCGTCTCGGTGAAGTGGTGCCCGCCGATCGGGAACGTGCGGATCCACACGCGACCGCGCTCGGCGATGATCAGGTCCGTCGCGACGGTGCCGATGTCCACGATCACCGTGCCGGGCGAGTTCTCGGTGAACTCGAGGTCGTAGGCGATCGCGTTGTAGGCGGCGACGGGGCCCAGTGTGATCTCGTCGGGGTGCAGACCGCCCTCGCCCCAGAGCGAGAGCTTCTCGTTCACGCGATCACGCGTGACCGCGAAGATGCCGACCTCCACCTCGGGTGTGTCGTCGGACGCGAAGACCTGGTAGTCCCACTCGACCTCTTCGATCGGGAAGGGGATCTGCTGGACCGCCTCGAACTTCACCAGGTTCTCGACGCCCTTGGCCTCGACCGGCGGCAGCTTCGCGAACCGCGCAAAGGATGCGTGCCCGGGCAGCGAGCACACCACAGTGGTCCCTCGCAACTGGTCGCGGTATTCGCCTAAGAAGGAACCCAGGGCCACACGGATCGCGTCGGCCTCCACGATGTCCGGCGTGGACAGCACGCGTTTGTGCGGCACCACGACGAAATCGGCTACCCGGGCGCTCTCGCCATCCCGTTCGAGCCGGATCGCCTTGATGGCCCCGGCACCGATGTCGATGCCCCAGCACACGTTCGATGAAGGCATGGTTGCTCCGTTTGCGACGTCGATACAGCCCACGCCACCGGCGCGGGTCAGAAAGGAAGCGGGCATACTAGCGGCGCATCCGAGAACCACCGGGCCGCCCCCCGCTGCCCAAAGATACGGGACGATCGCGAGAACGGTTCTTGTCGCGTCGATTCGGCGCTGGCCCGCCGCCGATCGCGGTGTACACTGGCGTCTCGGCTTCTTCCGCGAGGGAAGCGCCTCTGGTGGTGGAACAACCTCGCCGAAACTTGGTGGCCCTCATCTCACCCGCGTCCCCAGCGTGACGCTGTCAGACCCGAGCCCTTCTGTATGAACGATCAGCAGCAGCCGTCCGACGCCCACAAGACCGATGCTCCCAGCGAGGGCCAGGCCCCCGCCAAGCAGCCCCCGGTCGAAGGCTCGCCCTCCACTCCCGCGGAATCCTCCCAGGTGCCCGCCCCAGCGAGCGCGCCCAACGCCCCCGTCGTGACCGACGATGAGGAGCGCAAGGCCCGCGAGGAGGCGAACGCCCAGGTCGAAAGAGCGATCAAGGATGCGCAGGCGAACGCCGGCTCGACGCCGCAGCCCATGACGGGCGGCCCGGAGCAGAAGGACGCCTCAGAACCCAAACAAACACCGCCCGCACCCGCCCCGACACTCGAGGTGGGAGCCGCCAGCGACGCCGCGGCCGCGATGGCGGCGGCCGCGGTGAACACGCCGCAGGACAAGAAGCCCGCCATCCGTGGCCCCCGCGTCGTCCAGGGCGGACGCGAGCACCGCACCGGCACCGTGGTCTCCGTCGGAAAAGATGACGTCTTCCTCGAGTTCGGCCCCAAGGAGATCGGCGTCCTCCCCAAGACTCAGTTCGAGGCGCAGGTCGAGGAGAAGAAGGAGATCCCCGCTCCGGGCTCCCCCATGGAAGTCGTGATCGAACGTTTCGACTCGTCAGAGTCCGTCTACATCTGCTCCATCCCCGGCACCGTCGTGAAGGCGGACTGGGAGAAGCTCGAGGTCGGCCAGATCGTCGAGGCCCGCTGCACCGGCACAAACAAGGGCGGGCTCGACATGGAGGTCGCCAAGCACCGCGCCTTCATGCCCGCTTCCCACGTCGATACCAACCGCATTGAGGACCTCACCCCCTTCGTGGGCGAGAAGATGACCTGCAAGGTCATCAAGATCGAACGCTCGGGGCGGGGCGACATCCTGCTCTCAAGGCGCGACATCATCCGCGCCGAGCGTGCCGAGCGGGCCAAGGAGCTCAAGACCTCCCTCCAAGAGGGCCAGGAGGTCGAGGGCACCGTCCGCAAGATCATGCCCTTCGGCGCCTTCGTGGACATCGGCGGTGTCGATGGCCTCCTCCACGTCTCCGACATCTCGCACGAGCGTGTGAACAAGGTCGAGGACGTCCTAAAGGAGGGCCAGACGCTCAAGGTCAAGATCCTCAAGCTCGACTGGAAAGAGAAGCGCCACGCGCTGGGCCTCAAGCAGATGGAGCCCGATCCCTGGGACGAGAAGCTCAACGAGGTCACCGAGGGCGAGGTCGTCACCGGGCGCATCACCAAGCTGCTCGAGTTCGGCTGCTTCGTGGAACTCGCCGAGGGCATCGAGGGCCTGGTCCACATCTCCGAGCTCGCGTGGAAGCGCGTCGAGAAGACGTCCGACGTCGTGCAGCCCAACAACACCGTCAAGGTGAAGGTGCTGTCGGTGGACAAGGACAAGCGGAAGATCTCGCTCTCCATCAAGCAGGCCGAGGACCGCCCCGCCCAACAGGGCGCCCCCGGCGGCGGACGAGGCGGACCGGGCGGCGGGCGCGGTCGTGGGCGCAAGGGCGAGCAGGAGAAGGACACCCGCACGCCCGAGGAGATTCTCAAGGAGACCCCGACCTTGCGTCGCCTCCGCGAGCAATCCAAGAAGAAAGAGAACAACAAGCAAGACTCCGGCGGCGGCCTCGCCGGCGTGGACTACCTCGGTGGTGGGCTTGGTGATCTGAAGCTCTGAGCATTCGGGTGTCCGTAACCTGCGCTTCGCAGGTTGCGGATGTGTCAGCGCATCCCCCGCAATCCGCTGCGCGGCTTACGGCCACCCAGCCTGCGTCGCTACCCTTCCCGACATGCTGACCCACACCTTCCCCACCGACGCCGACTACACGCCCACCGAAGACCTCCCGGGCATCAGCGACGCGCTGCTGCGCGAGGACCCGGACACGGGCGGCTTCGAGGCGCTCATCCGGTTTGAGCCCGGCGCGGTGATCCCCGCGCACACGCACACGCACGCGGACGAGGCCATCTTCGTCGTAGACGGCGACTTCATCGTCGATGGCGAATCGCACACTCAGGGGGCGTACTTCTACGCCCCCAAGGGCGTCGTCCATGGCCCCGTGACCAGCGCGAAGGGCTGCACCATCTTCGTGCGCTTCACTGCCGAGTTCGACTACCTGCCCGCCGTGTAGGCTGCCCGCACGACAGCCCACCACCGGATGATGGATTCCGGGTGGCGGGGAACTGCTGCCTCAGCAGCTCCCGGGACGGGCGATTCACGTCTCGCGTGTGGTCGCGATCAGACTGAGCGAGGGTACGGACACACCCCGGGAGCAGCCGCGACGGCTGCACCCGGCCACCCGGCCAGATCGTCCTCGCGGTGTAGGCTGCCCGCATGGCGCACCATGGCAACGAACGATTCACGATCCGGCGCAAGGTTCTCAAGATCTTCGGCGCGAGCTTTCACATCTACAACCCGCAGGGCGAGCTCATCGCCTTCTGCAAGCAGAAGGCCTTCAAGTTCCGCGAGGACATCCGCCTCTTCACCGATGAGTCGATGAACGAGGAGTTCCTCACCCTCAAAGCCCGCCAGATCATCGACTTCGGCGTCACGCTCGACGTCACCCTTCCCGACGGCTCCTCGCTCGCCTCGCTGCGGCGCAAGGGGATGAAATCCACCTTCCTGCGCGATTCGTGGCTCGTGTACGGCCCGGACCTGGGCGACGGATCACCGCCAGCCGAACTCGCGACGATCGAGGAGGATTCGGCGGGCCTCGCGTTTCTCCGCAGGTATATCGATAACGTCGCGATGTTCTTGCCGCAGAAGTTCCATGTGAAGCGCACGGGTGGCGCCGAGATCGCCACGCTGCGCACGCACTTCAACCCGTTCGTGCACCGCATCACGGTGCATGTGCATCAAGACGACCCGGAGGTGGACGACCTCGTGCTGCTGGCGGCGGGC
>JAJDDE010000013.1 GCA_029260475.1 Phycisphaerales bacterium
GCGGAGTGGCTCGTGCCCGGGCTGCTGCACGACAAGGCGACGGCGCTCATCAAGACGCTGCCCAAGCAGGCCCGGCGCGCGCTGGTGCCAGCGCCGGACATCGCGAGCCAGGCCATCGAACAACTGCCCTTCGGCAAGGGCGACCTGCTGGAAGAGCTCGCCAAGCGGCTCTCGAAGATCGCGGGCACCGAGGTGCGGGCGTCGTGGTTCGACCCAACGCAGCTCCCCGAGCACCTGCGGATGCGCTTCCGCGTGGTCGATGCGCACACCGAGACGCTGGGCGACGGGCGCGACATCGGCGCGCTGCAGCGGTCGCTGGGCGTCGCGGTCGAGGAGCGCATGGCGGGCATCGAGGGCTCGCTCTACCACCGCGACGGGCTCACGAAATGGGACTTCGACGAACTCCCCGAGCGCGTCGAGCTCGAGGACGAGGAGCGGACCTACGTCGGTTTCCCGGCGCTCATGGACCGGGGCGATCGCGTGGATCTGCGTCTGCTCGCAGACCCGCACGGCGCGTCGAAGGCGAACCGCGCCGGGCAGCGACGCCTCGCGGTGCTCGAGATGGGCGCTCCGATCGCCGACCTCGTGCGCCACCGCGCCGCGGTCGATCGCATGGCGGTCTGGTTCAGCCCGGTGGGCGACGGCCAGACGCTCCGCACGCAGCTCGTGGACCTGATCGTGGACCGCGCGTGCTTCAGCGACGACGGGCTCGCGCGCAGCTTCGCGGACTTCGAGCGCCGCCTCGACGACGGCTGGAACCGCCTCTCGACGATGGTGGAGCCGGTGTGCGAGATGGTCTCCTCGGTGCTCGAGAGCTACAACCGCATCGAGGTCGCCCTCAACGAGTCGCTGCCCGCGTCCTGGCAGGGCGCGATCGACGACATCGACCAGCAGCTCGTGCGCCTCGTCTACCCCGCTTTTCTCACAAAGACCCCGTGGCGCTCGCTGCAGCAGTACCCGCGCTACCTGCGCGCCATCGGCGTGCGCCTCGAGAAGCTCCGGGGAGGCGTGACCGCTGTGGAGAAGGACGCCCAGCGTGCGCGCGACTGCGCTATCGCGTGGAACGCCTACCAGCAGCGTAAGCAGAAGCACGACGAGGAGGCGCTGATCGATCCGGAGCTCGAAGTCTTCCGCTGGATGGTCGAAGAGTTCCGCGTCTCGCTCTTCGCGCAGGAGCTGGGCACCTCCATGAAGGTCTCGCCCCAGCGGTTGCAGAAGCAGTTCGAGAAGTGCCGCCTGTGACTCGGACCGACCCCTTCTTCATTATCGGCACCGGGCGATCGGGCACCACGCTGCTGCAGCGCATGCTCGCGGCCCACCCGGGCATCGTGATCCCGCCCGAGACGCACTTCTTCAGCCGCTTCGATCCGGCGCTGCGTTTCACGGACCCGTTGCGCCCGCGCGACGTGGGGGCGTACCTCCAACGCGTGCGCGCCGATCCGTGGTGGGGGGAGCTGGGGCTGGATATCGACGCGTACCGCGCGCACATCGAGGCGGACGGGCGCGACGCGATCGGGATGCTGTGGTGGATGCTCCGGGCCCTCGAGCCCGATGCGGCTGAGGGCGTTCGGTTCGGTGAGAAGACGCCGCACCACGAGAAACGGGTGGCGCGGATCCGATCGCTGTTCCCGGACGCGCGGTTCATCCACATCGTGCGCGACCCGCGCGACGTCGTCGTGTCGCTGCGCCGAGAGGAGTGGTGGCCCTGGAAGAGCGTGCAGCGCACCGCTCGGGCGGTCCGCAAGACGCTGCACCGCCAGGAGTACACCGAGCGCGCGCTCGGGGAGCGGTACGCGCGCGTGCGGTACGAGGACCTCGTTCTGGACCCGGAGCCCACGCTGCGCCGTCTGTGCGAGTTTCTCGGAGAGGCGTTCGACGAACGGATGCTGCGTTACCACGAGTCGGAGCGTGCGGGCTTCCTCGAGAGCGAGCGGGAGTGGAAAGAGCTCTCGACGAAGCCGCTGGACGCAAGCCGCATCGGGCGTTGGGCGTCGCGTCTGAGCGCACGCGGGGCGTCGAGCGTCGATCACTGGATCGGGGACGAACTGCTCGAACACTACGGGTATCAGCCGTCCGGACGGGGGTACAGCGTGCTGGACGCGGCGCGGGACGTGTGCGAGCGCGTGTGGTGGTTCCTGTCGCGACAGGGGCGCTCGATCAAGAAACGCCTGGGCTGAAGAGCCGGCGGAGGCGGGCTTTCAGCGGGATGCGCCACGACTGCGCGCGGTGGAGGTCCACGAGCGTGCGCCACGCCTCCTCGGGTGAGCGGCGTTTGGCGACACGCGAGAGGAGCCAGCGGGCGCTCTCTCGGAAGTGCGGCTCGCTGTGCTCATCGAGCCAGCGCTCGGCGAGCACGCACATCGCCTTGGCACGCCGGACGTCGTGGGCGGCGCTGGTCAGGTTCTGCGCGTCCTCGTGGTGCAGCGTGACGGAGAGGGCGACCTCGGGGTTCACGCCGATGGGGGCGCGCTCGCCGATTCTTCGCAGTAAGTCGCGGTCCTCGCCGTGCGAGAGGGCGGGGTCGAAGCGGAGGTTGCCCTTGAGGACGCGGTGGTCCACGAGCAGGCCCGAGGCGCCAAACAGCGCGATGGGGCGGAAGACGTCGCCCGCGTGGGGGAGCGTGCGACCGGCCCACTCGGCGGGCACGGGCTTGGGCTTCACAACTCCCTCGTGGTTGCGTTCTTCGCGAGCCGAGACGACGGCGCCCGCGTCGAGGTCGTGCAGCAGGTCGAGAGCGCTGGCGATGCCGTCGCGCGGCTCGTCGTCGGCGTCGAGGAAGAGGATGGGCTCGGCGAATACCAGCGCGAGGTCGATGCCCGTGTTGCGGGCGACAGAGACGCCCGCGTTGTCCTGACGCAGCAGCGTGACGCGGGTGGCGCTGAGGGGGCCTTGTTCGTCGGTCAGAGGCGTCTCGGAGCCGTCGTCCACGACGACGATGCGCTTGGCGAGCGGCATGAGCAGCAGGCGGGCCAGGGCGCGGTTGAGGGCGTCCGGGTCGGCGTTGTAGGCCGGGATGATGACGGTGCACGTGCGCACGGGGCTGGTAGCGTACCGGGCATGTCCGACACGCATCCTCACGCGCCGGTGCTCGCGACCGAGGCCGACTGCCCGCTGCGACCCTTCCCGATCGCCAGCGCGCCGCCCAGCGAGGTGGGGCTCGAGGACGTACGCGCTGCGGCGGAGCGTCTGCGCGGTATCGCGCACCGCACGCCGGTGCTGACTTCGCGGGCGCTCGACGAGATGGTCGGGGCCCGGGTGCTCCTGAAGTGCGAGAACTTTCAGCGGGTGGGGGCCTTCAAGTTCCGCGGGGCGTACAACGCGTTGGCGTCGCTGAGCGACGACGAAAGGTCGCGAGGCGTGCTCGCGTACTCCTCGGGTAACCACGCGCAGGGCATCGCCCTGGCGGGCAGGTTGCTCGGCGTGCGCACGCTGATCGTCATGCCCTCGGATGCGCCGACCCTCAAGCTGGAGGCGACGCGCGGCTATCTCGGGCCGACGGGCGAGGTGGTGGTCTACGAACGCGAACAGATCACGCGCGAGGCGCTGGGTGCGGAGCTCGCGGAGAGGGAGGGGCTCACGGTGGTGGCGCCCTACGACCACCCGGCGGTGATCGCGGGACAGGGCACCGCGGCGCTCGAGCTCTTCGAGCAGGCGGGGGAGATGGGCGAGGGAGTGCCCGAGTCGCTGTACGTGTGCGTGGGGGGCGGGGGCTTGCTGAGCGGGAGCGCGATCGTCGCGAAGGGGGTGAACCCGTCGTGCCGCGTGGTGGGCGTTGAGCCGGAGGCGGGCGCGGACGCGAAAGCGAGTTTCGAGACCGGGCGCCTGCACACGGTCGCGAGCCCGGACACGATCGCCGACGGCGCGCGCACGCCCTATCTCGGTCGCTGGACCTTCCCGCTGATCACGCGCCACACCGACGCGATCGAGACGGTGACGGACCGCGAGCTCATCGAGATGATGCGCCTCTGCTTCGAGCGGCTGAAGATTGTGATCGAGCCCAGCGGAGTGCTGGGGCTGGCGGGGCTTGTGAAGCACGCGCGGGGCGCAGCGCTCGGGGGGGCGGGTACGATCGGTGTGATCGTGTCCGGCGGGAACGTGGGCCTGGCTCGGTTTGCTCGCTTGACGTCGGAATAGACGTTCTGATTCGACAGATGGCTTGATCCAGAGGCACCACGTCCCTTTCAGAAAGCCACCCATGCTGATCAATGACCGGAATTCGCGCACCGCTGCCCTTTTGTCCCTGCCGCTGTTCGTGGTGGCGGGGGCCGGCCTTGGCGGGTGCGGCACCTGCTCGACCGCCGACACACGCGACGCGAACGCGAAGGAGACCGCGATGACCGCTGAGAATCGGCCCCTTCAGACGCAGATCGACGAGCACAAGGCCGGCTTCGCTGCTCGCGCCTCCGATGAGAAGAAGGTGCTCTACCAGGACGGCATCGACGACGTGGTGCGCCAGGGCGTGCTCGACGGCGCGGTCAACGTGGGCGACACGGCGCCGGGATTCACGCTGCCCAACGCGAGCGGGACAGACGTGACGCTCGGCTCGCTGCTCGCGCAGGGGCCGGTGATCGTCCTGTGGTATCGCGGCGGTTGGTGCCCCTATTGCAACCTCACGCTCCGCGCCTATCAAGAGCGGCTCGACGAGATCAACGCGCTGGGCGCGACGCTCGTCGCGATCTCGCCCGAGCTCCCCGACAACGCGCTCTCCACCAAAGAGAAGAACGCCTTGAAATTCGAGGTGCTCACCGATGTGAACAACCGTGTGGCGAAGCGGTACGGCGTCGTCTTCGACCTCACCGAGGGCGTCCACGAAAGCTACAACACGTCCTTCGGGCTCGATGCGCACAACGGGCAATCGTCGGGCGAGCTGCCGCTCGGAGCGACCTACGTGATCGATACGGACGGCAGAGTGACCTACGCCTTCCTGCACGAGGACTATCGCGAGCGTGCGGAGCCCAGCGAGGTGCTCGATGCGCTCCGCGCCGTCGCCAAGCGATGACCGATCGCTGCTCGTGGTGCACGGACGCCCCGCTCTACATCGCCTATCACGACGAGGAGTGGGGCGTCCCGGTGCGCGACGATGATCGGCTCTTCGAAATGCTCTGCCTCGAGGGGCAGCAGGCCGGATTGTCATGGATCACGGTGCTGCGCAAGCGGGCGCGGTACCGCGAGCGGTTCTGCGGCTTCGACATCGGACGCGTCGCGCAGATGACCGATGCGGACCTCGACGACATCATCGCCGACGCCGGCGTGATCCGGCACCGCAAGAAGCTCCGTGCGATCCTGACCAACGCGGAGGCGACGCTGCGTCTGCGCGATGAGACGGGCGGCTCGCTGAGCGAATTCCTGTGGTCCTTCGTGGGCGGCGAACCGCTCGTGAACACGTTCGAGCGGTCCGAGGACTGCCCGGCGAAGACAGACGCGTCGCTCGCGATGAGCAAGGGCCTCAAGAAGCGCGGCTTCGTGTTCGTCGGGCCTACGACCTGCTACGCGTTCATGCAGGCGTGCGGGCTGGTGAATGACCACACGGTGTCGTGCCCGCGCTGGCGCACGCTCTCGTAGCGTGGGGCTCGCTGCGCTCGACCCACGGGACTGTGGACATGAAAAACCCCGAGCGGTTGCTCGGGGTTCGGTGGGTCGTTTGGTTGTCGTCGGCGTTTAGATGAAGGGGCCGAACCTCACGGTGAGACCCGCGAAGACGACGGAGACCACCGAGACGAGCTTGATCAGGATGTTGAGCGAGGGGCCCGAGGTGTCCTTGAAGGGGTCACCGACGGTGTCGCCAACGACGCCGGCCTTGTGGGCTTCAGAGCCCTTGCCGCCGAACTGGCCGGTCTCGATCCACTTCTTGGCGTTGTCCCAGGCGCCGCCCGCGTTGGCCATGAAGATGGCCATCGCGAAGCCGCAGACGAGGGTGCCCGAGAGCATGCCCATGACGCCAGGGACGCCCATGATCACGCCCACGAGGATGGGAACGACGACGGCGAGGAGGGAGGGGATGACCATCTCCTTGAGGGCACCGGCGGTCGAGATGGTGACGCAGGAGGCGTAGTCGGGGTAGCTGTGCCCATCGACCTCGACCTCGTAGGGCCAGTTGGTGGGGTCGGCGAGCTGCTCGTCGGTCATGCCATCTCTCTTGAAGCCGCCCTTCATGATGCCGAACTGGCGACGGCACTCGTCGATCATCGCGAAGGCGGCGCGGCCTACGGCGTTCATCGTCATGGCGCAGAAGACCATGACGAGCATGACACCGATGAAGAGGCCGCAGAGGACCAAGGGGTTGAGCAGGGTGACGTTGTAGGCGGCCATGAGGTCGGCCATGGTTGCGGCGGCGGGGTCGAAGTTCTCAACGTTGCCGACCTTGATCGTTGTCGCGTCTTCGGGGACGCTCAGGATCAGGTAGTGCTTGATGGTGGTGACGAAGGCCGCAAGGAGGGCGAGGGCTGTGAGCGCGGCGGAGCCGATGGCGAAGCCCTTGCCGGTGGCGGCGGTGGTGTTGCCCAGGGAGTCGAGCATGTCGGTGCGTTCGCGGACGTGCGGGGGCTGGTGCGTCATCTCGGCGTTGCCGCCGGCGTTGTCGGCGATGGGGCCGTAGGCGTCGGTCGCGAGGGTGATGCCG
This sequence comes from Phycisphaerales bacterium, assembly GCA_029260475.1. GTDB lineage: Bacteria > Planctomycetota > Phycisphaerae > Phycisphaerales > UBA1924 > OFTM391. The sequence continues at coordinate 6,620 of JAJDDE010000013.1, forward strand.
AGGGTGGAGAGCATGCCGACGGCGGCGATGCCGACGCCGAAGACGCCCATCAGCAGGTTGTCGTTGCCGCCCGCGAAGTTGAAGGCGGCGAGGATCGCGACGACGACGGTGATCAGGGGGATCCACGTGGAGATCATGCCCTCGGCGATGCCGGAGATGATGACGGTCGCGGGGCCCATCTTGGCCTGCTCGGCGATGCGCTGCGTGGGCTTGTGCTCGTAGCTGGTGTAGTGCTCGGTGCCCCACGCGATGATGAGGCCAGCGAAGAGGCCCGAGACGATGGCGCCCCAGATGCCGAGCCAGCTGACGCCGGGAACGTCCTTGAGGAGGAACCAGAGGAGGCCCAGCGAGCCGGCGGCGATGAGGGCCGAGCTGAGCCATACGCCCATGTGCAGGCCCTTGAGGAGCTGTGCGAAGGTGGCGTTCTCCTTCGCACGGACGGAAAAGATGGAGAGGATGGAGCAGATGATGCCCAGGCCGGCCAGCGCGGGGGCGGTGATGACCATGCTCATCATCTGGTCGCCCGTGAGACTGGCGCCCGCATCGGTGGTGATGGTGAGGGCGGCGGCGGCGGCGAGGGCCATCGACGCGAGGATGGAGCCGTAGTAGGACTCGTAGAGGTCGGCGCCCATGCCGGCGACGTCGCCGACGTTGTCACCGACGTTGTCGGCGATGGTCGCGGGGTTGCGTGCGTCATCCTCGGGGATGCCGGCCTCGACCTTGCCGACGAGGTCGGCACCGACGTCTGCGGCCTTGGTGAAGATGCCGCCGCCCACGCGGGCGAAGAGGGCCTGCAGCGAGGCTCCCATCGCGAAGCTGAGCGTGACGGTGGTGATGCCGACGAGGTTGACTTCCTCGCCACCTGTCATGGTGAGGATCAGGAACCAGACGGAGATGTCGAGCAGCGCGAAGCCGGTCACGCAGAGACCCATGACGGCGCCGGCGCGGAAGGCGACCTTGAGGCCGTCGTTGAGCGAGTTTTTGGCGGCGTGCGCGGTGCGGGCGCTGGCGTTGGTCGCGGTCTTCATTCCCAGGAAGCCGCAGAGGCCCGAGAGGAGTGACGCGATGACGACGCCGACGAAGGTGAGTTTGTCCTGGAGGCCAAGGCCGAAGGCCATGACCGCGAGGATGACCGCGAGGAGCGCGACGACGATGTAGACGACCTTCGCCTGACTCCTGAGGTAGGCGTAGGCACCGTCTCGCACCGCCTGGGCGATGCGGATCATGTTGTCGTCACCTTCGGATTCCTTCATGAATCCTTTGTAGAAGATGAAGGCGAAGACGAGCGCGAGGAATGCGCCTGCGGGGGCGATGTAGTAGGCGGGCGGAAGATCCGCCGCCAACGTCAGCATCGTGTGCGTGCTCACGGGCTAGCTCCTGGTATGGATGTCGGTTCATCTCACCCGACGACGCGTTCGGAGGGTGCGTCGTGCGGGGTGCCGGTCGCGCGGGTGCGACCGGACTGGTGGTGTATCACAAAAGAAAAGGGCCCGCATGGGCCCGTGTCTCGATCAGTTGGCGATCAGCGCCCGGCGCCGACGCGCGTGAAGCTCTTGCGCTTGGCGCGTCGGTTGCGCTCGGAGGGCTTCTCGTAGTACTGCTTCTTCTTCACGTCCTTCGTGAGGCCTTCCTTCTCGCACAGCTTCTTGAAGCGGCGCATCATCTGCTCGGCCGACTCGTTGCCACGGGACTTGATGCGGATCGCCATCGGGTGCTGTGTCCTGCTAGAAGAAGGTCTCGGAGCGGGCAAACCACGACGACATGCCGGGAACCCACGCGAAGGGTCGGAAGTATCCGCACGCCGGGGCCTTCTGGCAAGCGCCACCCGGTTTCCAATTCACAAGGCCCCGCAAGACGATAGTAAAATGTTAGGGTCTGTCGCGGAGCCGCTTCACGAATCGGAGGCCCGACCACACCCCGTCGATCGCGCAGGTCTTGTTGTCCACGAGCCCCGTCGCGAGGCCGATGGCGCGTACGGCGCCGTCGGACAGCTCCGTCGGCACACCAGAGGCTTTCTTGGGCCAGCCGAGCCACAGCATGCCCGCGGGGGTGAGTCGCTGAGCCAGAAAGCCGGCTCTGCGCTCCATCTCGCGGGCGTCCGAGGTCAGGTAGGCGATGAGATCGAATGGGCGCGTGCCGAGGAGGGTGGCTTTGATCTCGAGACCGTCAGGGGCACCGTCGAGGGGGATGTCGGTCATCGCGCCCAGCAGGCAGACGCGGTGCCCGGGCTTGAGGCCCAGTTTCTTTGCGAGAGGAGTGCCCGAGTAACCCGTCATGCGCGCAGGATACGTCGATGCGCCTCGTACGATGCCCGGATGCCCCTGATCGTCGATGCCTACAACGCGATGCACGTCTGGCGGAACGCCCCCCTCGAAGAGGACGGGCGCGATGTGGAGGCGATGGCCAAGCGCATCGGGCTGAGCCGGTGGGGGGGCGAGCGGGCGACGGTGGTGTGCGACGGCACGCCCCCCGGCGGGTCCAGCGGGCGCCACAAGTTCAATATCGATGGCGTGCTGGTGGTCTACGCGGGGGCGGGCGTGGAGGCGGACGAGGTGATCGAGCGTCTGATCGCCAAGAACTCGGCGCCGCGGAGCCTGACGGTGGTCTCGAGCGACTACCGGATCCGGAAGGCGGCGGGGAAGCGCGGGGCGGTCGCGATGCCCAGCGAGAAGTTCGTCGCGATCATGGAGGCCGACGCCGCGGCGGGGGGCGGCAAGCGCACGGGGGCGGAGGGGGCACCGGAGCAGACGATGGAGGGGGGCGAGATCAACCAGTGGATGAAGACGTTCGGTTTCGAGGGACGCGTGAGCGAGGACCGGGGAAAACCGGAGAAGAAAGACCCCGTGGACGATCTGGACATGGGGGACTGGATGGATGGGGTTGATCGGCAGTGAGGGATCGACAGCACGAGATGATCAGGTGGAGCGAACCTTGGCGGATCGGGATTGCTCGCGGTAGGGCGTACATGAGGCCGTACGAGAAGAGACTGGTCCTCGTATTCGTCATTGGTTCGCTCGTCGGCCTTGCGGTAAGCGGCGTGGTCATCGGGCTCTGCCTCTGGGCGTTCGGCACGTTCCCGTTCCCGTGGTCCAAGGGGTGGGTGATCCCGGTTGCGGTCGTATTGCTCTATCTAATGTGCTACTTCCACTGCATCATGCAGGTACGCGGAGTCCGGGTCGGGCCGAGCGGGTTGGTGTACGAGGCATTCAGAACTCGGATTCAGATCGCCCCCGACCGGCTGCTCGGGTTTGCGATCCAAGGCTCGCCGTATGGAGAGGCACTCGCATTGCGTTTCCTGGGCGAACGAGGCTGGATCGAGCGAACGCGGGAATGCGTGATCCCGCCCGAGGTTGATCTTGAGGTACTTGTGCAGCGACTCGAGGCGTATCGCCCTGGGGTGATGGTGGATCGGATTCCAGAGGATCCGTTCGACCCGTTCAAATCTCAGTGGTTACGAGACAAGGGCCAAGGCGAGGCTGGGTTGTGAGCAGCGGCAAAGGCAGGGAAAGAGCGCTTTTGGAGTGGGAGGAGCCCAAGGAAGCGGCTCTTGCCCGTAGGCGGCATCGTTTTTGTAATCAGTGTCAGCAAATGGTGCGCGGTCTTTTGGGACGTGCCGGTGTTCTCGGCGGAGCGATCGCGGTGTTGTTTCTCGGGCTCGCGTTTCTGATCACGCCGACATGGCCAATGCACTTGAATTCAGGAAAGCAGATGGCCGTCGCAGACTGGCTTTTTCTGGCCCTCTGGTCCGCACTCACCGGTTGGCTCATAGTCCGTCTCTACCACGCTCGGACACATGTACGGATCTTTGCGGGTCACCTTGAGACAAAGAGTTGGGGTGACCATCAACGGAAGATACGAGCAGGTGATCTGCATGCGTTTCGCATCGATCAGACCCTCTTCGGCGAGGCGCTCTTCGTTCGATTCACGGTGCGGCAAGGAAGGCAAAGCAGAGAGATGCAGCGGCACCTGCTCCTGCCGCCTGAAATCGATTCAGAGGTCGTCCTGACACTGATGAAGGCTCTCGTCCCCGGGAGGGCCTCATCCCCGGATTCGGAAGACTACGATCCCGACCTATGACCCTTGAAAAAGCCCCCCATCCAGAGAACCGTGACGATTCGCTCCACGTCAACCGCCAGCCGGGCGAGGCGGATCACGCCCACGGCTCCACGCGGACGACACCCGAGCAGCAGGCGCAGGCTCTCGAGTACTCCAAGCTGTGCGCGCAGCAGTTGAAGGACGACAAGACCGAGGATGTGCTGGTGCTCGACCTGCGCGGCCGGTCGCAGGTGACGGACTTCTTCGTGATCGGGTCGGGTTCGAGCCAGCGTCAGATGCGGTCGAGTGCGCAGCACGCCGCGACACTGGCGAAGGGGCTCGGGATGTCGATCGTGAAGGACAACCTGGGCGAGCGCGACTCGGACTGGTTCATTATCGATGCGGTGGACGTGGTCGTACACCTCTTCGAGCCCGATACGCGTCTGTTCTACGACCTTGAGATGCTGTGGGGCGACGCGCCGCGCATCGACTGGCGTCGCGAGGACCAGCGGGACCAGCCGTTCACCGAGGGTTCGGATCGGAACCTGGCGGGGCTGGACCCGGACGACATCCCGCCCGCCGAGTGATCTCCGACCCCGGGGGCAACCGAGCCAGGGCGTAGACTCCCGTCATGTTGCGTGGGTTGTCACTCGCGAAGAAGGTGCAGCTGCTGTTTAGCGCGGCGTTGCTGCTCATCGTCAGCCTCGCGCTGGTGGTGCCCTGGATCCGTGCGCGCGAGGTCGTGGACCAGGCGCAGCTCGAGACGAACCGGCAGATCGCACGCCTCTACCAGTCGGACCTCCTCGTGAGGCCCGAGCTGTACCCGCTGATCAATTCGACCGCGCGCGAGGAGCTGGAGCGGAGCCTCGTGATCCGGTTCTACCCGGCGGCGGCGTGGACGAGCGAGGAACTCGGCGAGTTCGAACGGCGCGCCCGCACGCTCTTCCAGGGGGACGGCGAGCGGGCCGAGGCGTTCGAGGCGTTCTCGGCGGGGGGCGATCGGCGGTACCTGTACGCCGCGAGGATCATGCAGGACGGCGCGTTCAACGGCGTGCTGACGATCGACCGTCGCAGCGCGGTCGCCTCCGGGCAGGTGTTTGTCAATCGGGTGTACCTCGTGCTCGCGGGGTTCCTGGCCTCGATCGTCGCGGCGGTCTGCTTCTACTTCATCACGACGCGCATCATCCTCTCGCCCGTGCGCGCGCTGAAGCGCACCGCGGACATGGTGAAGGACGGCGACCTCTCGGTCCGCGCGAACATCGAGACCGGTGACGAGTTCGAGGAGCTCTCAGACGCCTTCAACGCGATGCTCGGCGCGATCGTCGCGCAGCAGACGCAGCTCCGCGGCATCAACCGCTCGCTGGACCTCAAGCTCAGCGAACTCGCTGAGCGGAACGTGGCGCTGTACGAATCGGCGCGCATGAAGGGCGAGTTCCTCGCCAACGTGTCGCACGAGCTGCGCACGCCCTTGAACTCGATCATCGGGTTCGCGGAGCTGCTGCAGGAGATCGCCGATCGCGAGGACGACTCGGAAGACCCGCCGCTCCAGAAGCGGCGCCGGTACCTGGACAACATCGTCGTCGCGGGTCGCAACCTGCTGGTGATGATCAACGAGCTGCTGACGATGGCGAAGCTGGACGCGGGCACGATCGATCTGCACATCGGCGAGATGGACGTCGTTGACACCTGCGAGGGCCTGCTCGCGCTGATCCGCCCGCTCGCTGACCGCAAGCGCATCGACCTGCGCCTTCAGCTCGACGACGGCGCGGGGCGCACGACGGGCGAGGCGTCGCAGGCGCGCCTGCCCCTGGTGACAACGGATGCCCAGAAGTTCCAGCAGGTGGTCTTCAATTTCTTGTCCAACGCGGTGAAGTTCACGCCCGAGGAGGGGCGTGTCACGCTGCGCGCCGAGACGCTGCGGTCTTCCGATGGCGAGGAGCGGCTGCGGATGAGCGTGCTCGACAGCGGGCCGGGCATCCCGGAGGACAAGCGGTCGGAGATCTTCGAGAAGTTCAGCCAGCTCGAGTCCGGGCACACCAAGAGCCACCAGGGCACAGGGTTGGGCCTCGCGATCGCCAAGGAGTTCACCGAGATGCTCCAGGGCGAGATCACGCTCGAGAGCGAGGAGGGCAGCGGCTCGATGTTCTCGCTGATCGTGCCGTTGAAGATCTCGGTGCCGTTGCCAGAAGCGGTGTCGCGCCCCGGGCTGCCCGTCAGCGACCGGGTGTGATCGCGTTGACGTGATGGCGGAGTATGTGGTTGCCCCGCTCGGGGCGTTCGATGGCGATGACGTCGATGCGGAGCGGGGAGGTGGTCATGCCGCGCTGCTTGGCTTCGAGCTGGGCGAGGCGGAGCAGGCGTTGGCGTTTGTCGCGTGTGAGTGCGTCCTCGGGGCGCGGGGTGTGGGGCGTGCGCACAGCGGGGGCCTTGCGTGTTTTGACCTCGACGATGACGAGCGTGCGCCCGTCGGGCGCGAGGGCAACGATGTCGATCTCGCCCATCTTCGAGCGTGCGTTTCGCGCAAGGACGCGGTACTTCTGCTTCTTGAGATGGCGGGCGGCGAGGCGCTCGCCCCAGTCGCCCAGCGCCTTGGGGCGCAGCCCGAGCAGGCGGAGGGGCACGGGGCTCAGCCCTTGTCGTCCGGGACGTACAGGCGGGCGATCGCGTAGTCCATGAGCTTCTCGATCATGGTGTTGATCTCCGAGACGTTGGAGCGCTCGAGGAGCTTCTCGAAGTAGCGGGACTCCTCCTCGCCGAACCGCTGGGTGCGGATGGCCTGCTCGATCTGGAGCTGCACGTCGTACAGATCGAGCTGCGGCCCCTGCTCGATCGCGTCCAGGTGCAGCCACCACAGGTTGTCGCCCCGCTCGATGGGGCCGGCGCTCTCACCCGGGCGGAGCGTGCGTGCGTGCTCGTTGAGCCACTCGGCTGAGAAGAAGCTGGCGTTCTCCACGCCGCCCTCGTCGAGCTCGACGCGAGAGACGATGCCCAGAGACTCGGGGACGGGCGCGTCGGAGGAGAAGATGTCGGTGAGCTCGGCGACGCGGGCCTCGTTGTCCTTCTCGGTGAAGACCTGACGGAAGACGTAGACGGGCAGGGGCTTGAACTGGCGGATGTTCCGGTTGTAGTAGAGCTCGATGTCGCGCGAGGAGACCTGCACACGCCGCCCGATGCTGGAGCGGAGTTGCTGGAAGATGAACTCACGCTCGGCCTTGTTCTTGATCCCCTCGTCGAGGTCGATGCCCTGCTCTTCAAGGAACTTCCTGCGTGCCGCGGCCTCGCTGCCGCCGGCCAGGCGGATCTCTTCTTTGCGGAGGCCTTCGACGAAGGAGAGCACGCCGGCTTTTTGCTGCTGGGTCAGGCTCGAGCGGAACTCGGCGAGCAGGAGTTCCTCGCGGATGGTGCGGTAGAGCGTCGCCTGGGTGTACTCAGAAAGGTCGTTGGCCCACTCGCGTTGCGATTTGGTTTTGGACTCCTCACGCCAGCGGCGCTCGGAATCGCGGTAGAACTGCTCGGCGTAGATGGGCTTGCCGTTGACCTGCCCGACGACGCGGTCCATGACGACGCGCTCCCCGGTGCGGGGGGTGTTGTCGCGGCCCGGAGCGCCGACGCTCGTCGAGAGGTCCGGGTTCGAAGCGACGCGTGTCGGCTCTGTTTCGACCGGCTCCGGGCGGGTGACGGTGGCGCTCGCGTCGGCGAAGTCGGCGACGCTGAGCGTGACCGCCGCTCGCGGGGACGATTCTGCGCCGGGCGAGGATTGGCACGCACCAAGAGCGAGAGCGCTGAGGGGGATCAGCAGGGTGATGGGCCTGGGCCTAGGCATGGGCATTGGAAGGCTCCTTCGTTCCGGCGGGGCATCCGATGTGGTGATCCCGGCCTCGGGGTCGTTCGCGGTGGCCTGCTGGGTGCAGGGCATCGTACCGGGGCGGGCTATCCGGGCGCTGGTGGGGTTTGTAGACTGTCAGGCCGCAACCATTGCTGGCGGGCCGAATTCGGGCCCACCCTAACTCGAAAGTGCGCGATGAGCGACGACCAGCAGGACCAGCCGAAGATCATTATCGACTCGGACTGGAAGGCAGAGGCACAAGCGGAGAAGGAAAAACTCGCTGAGCAGGAGGCTCAGAGCGGCGGTGCGGATGACGCAACGCGGGGGCAGGGCAAGCTCCCGCCGGCCGACTTCCGGACGCTCATGGGCATGCTCGCCTCGCAGGCCATCATGTATATGGGTGGCGTCGCGGACCCGCAGACGGGCAAGGCGATGTTCGACCCGGAGGCCTCGACGCACCTGATCGACCTCCTCGCGATCCTCGAAGAGAAGACCAAGGGCAACCTGACGGACGAGGAGTCCCAGGAGCTCTCGGGCGTGATCCACGAGCTGCGTTCGCGCTTCGTGGAGATCGCGCAGATGATCGCCCAGCAGCAGGGCATGGGCGGGGGTATGGGCGGAGGCGCACCGGGTAGCGGTGCGGCTGGCGGGGGCGTTGGACCGATCACCGGTTGAGCGGAGCAGAATTCGCCCGCGATACTGCGGGCTCACGATCGGAGAATCAGAGTGGCTGAGACATTCATGGACCGGCACGCTTTTCTGCTCCGCAGGCTCCACAGCCTGTCGGGCGTGGTGCCCATCGGCGTCTTCATGATGATCCACCTGACGACCAACGCGTCGATCATGTGGGGCCTCATCAAGGGCGACAAGTACGGAGACGTACACGCCGGCGCGGTGACCTTCCAGCACGAGGTGGACTTCATCCACTCCATGCCCGGGCTGATCCTCATCGAGATCTTCGGCCTGTGGCTTCCCATCGCCTTCCACGCGGTGCTGGGCGTGTACTACGCGTCCAAGGGCAAGGGCAACCTGCAGCGGTATAGCCACCAGAACAACTGGCGATACACCTTCCAACGCCTCACCGCGTGGGTCGGCCTCTTCTTCATCTTCTGGCACGTCGCGACGCTGCGCTGGGGATGGACCTTCCTGCTCCCGCAGGGCGTGATCTGGGACGCGGAGTTCGCGGGTTCGACGCTCGCGGCGATCTTCCAGGGCCTGCCCATCGATGCGGGCTACGCGATGAACCCCGCGGAGTCCCCCAACGCTATGGCGGCGGTCGTGGTTTCCGCGGCGTACATGATCGGTGTCAGCGCGCTGGTCTTCCACCTGGCCAACGGGCTGTGGACCGCCGCGATCACCTGGGGCATCACGCTGAGCGCCAAGGCGCAGCAGCGTTGGGGCTTCGTGTGCGCGGGGCTGGGCGTGGCGCTGATGGGCGCGGCCTGGGCCGCGATCATCGGGTACATGACGATCGATTACGACGACGCGCTCGACGCTGAGCGGTATCTGCAAGAGAAGCACTCGCATGTCGAGGCGGAATCCCTGGTGCGGGGCACCGAAGACGAGGGCATGGCTCGGCCCGTGTCGTACGAATCCGACGATGAAGGAGCCGAATGATGATCGCTTCAGAGGGAACCGATAAGCGTGTGATCGTGGTGGGCGGCGGGCTCGCGGGCCTCGCGGCCTGCGTCCGGCTCGGCGAGCAGGGCGTCCCGACGGACCTCTTCTCGATGGTGCCCGTGAAACGATCGCACTCCGTGTGCGCGCAGGGCGGGATCAACGCCTGCAACGAGGTCGCCCGTCAGCAGGGCTACTCCGAGTACGAGCATTTCGACGAGACGATTTACGGCGGCGACTACCTCGCCGACCAGCACCCCGTCCTCGAGATGGCGAACTGGGCACCGAAGATAATCGACCTGCTCGACCGCATGGGCGTGCCCTTCAACCGCACCGGCGAGGGTTTTCGCGACCTGCGCCTCTTCGGCGGCTCGCTCTTCCGTCGCACGCACTTCGCGGGCGCAACGACCGGTCAGCAGCTCCTGTACGCCCTGGACGAACAGACCCGCCGGTACGAGGCGGAGGGGCTCGTCACCAAGTACGAGTTCTGGGAGTTCCTCTGGCCCATCACCTTCACCGAGGGCAAGACGACGCGCTGCGTGGGCATCATCGCCCAGGACACGCGGACGATGCAGCTCCGCGCGTTCCGCGCCGACGCGGTGGTCATGGCGACCGGCGGCCCGGGCCTGATCTTCGGCAAGAGCACGAACTCGGTGGTGTGCAACGGCGCCGCCGCGAGCCGCTGCTACCAGGCGGGTGCCGCCTACGGCAACGCCGAGATGATCCAGGTGCACCCGACAGCGATCCCCGGTGCGGACAAGTGCCGCCTGATGTCCGAATCGGCGCGTGGCGAGGGCGGTCGCGTGTGGGTGCCCCGCACGATCGGTGACACGCGGACCGCGAAGGACATCCCCGAAGCCGAACGGTACTACTTCCTTGAGGAGAAGTACCCGGCGTACGGCAACCTCGTGCCCCGCGACATCGCGACGCGTGAGATCTTCGATATCTGCGTAAACCAAGGGATGGGCGTCGATGGTCAGAACCAGGTGTACCTGGACCTGACGCACATGGACCCCGACTACCTCACCGAGAAGCTCGGCGGCATCCTGCACATCTATGAGCGCTTCGTCGGCACGAACCCGCGATTCGAGCCCATGAAGATCTTCCCCGCGGTGCACTACTCGATGGGCGGCATCTGGACCGGCTACGAGAAGGGCAACTACGCGCCGGGCGAGCCGTACGGCAAGCACGTGTCGGGCGATTTACCGCCGGTCGATTCCGAACCCGGGCGAGGCCTGCGCCCCGGCGCTCCGTGCAACATGATGACCTCCATCCGCGGGCTCTACGCCTTCGGCGAGGCCAACTTCGCGTTCCACGGCGCTACGCGCCTGGGCGCGAACGCGCTGCTCTCGTGCATCTTCGACGGGCTCTTCAACGGCCTGTCGGTCGCGAACTTCGTCAACAACCTGCACACCAAGATGTCCACCGACGGCTCGCACGCGGAGACGCCCGCGAGCGCGATCCATCAGTCGGTCTACGACGAGGCTCTCGAGATCGAGCAGGCCAAGTACGACGCGCTGCTGGCGCGTGTGAGCGAAGACGCCGAGCAGAGCGACGAGCACAACCCGTACGTCATCGCCCGCGAACTGGGCGAGGAGATGACCGCTGCGTGTACCGTCGTGAAGACGGGCGAGGGTCTGGAGAAGGCGATCGTCAAGGTCCGCGCGCTCAAGGCGCGATACGCGAACGTGCAGCTCGCCGACGGCGCGATGTGGACGAACCAGTCGCTGGTCTACGCCCGAGCGGTGGGGGACATGCTCAAGCTCGCGGAACTGACGCTGGTAGCGTCCAAGGCCCGCGAGGAGAGCCGCGGCTCGCACTATCGGCTGGATTTCCCGGACCGCGACGACGACCGGTTCCTGAAGACGTGCCAGGGCATCTACGACGCCGCGACAGACGAACCCCGTCTGGAGTGGCGCGACGTGGACACGAGCCTCGTCAAGCCCCGCCCGCGCACCTATGGCAAGGTCGATGCCCAGCCCGAAAAGAAGGAAGAGGCGAGCGCTTCATCCTGACCGAGAGCCGCACGACACGACAACGCACGCTCAAGACACCATGCCTTCGAACCGAGGATCATCACGATGATCGCGACGACCGACAACGCCAAGAAGCCCAAGCCCCGCACCGTCCGCTTCCGCATCAAGCGATCGGACGGGCACGGCAAGCCGTCGCGCTGGGAGACGTTCGATGTCCCCGTGCAGCCGGGCGAGAACGTGATCTCTTGCCTCCAGTCCATCGCGACCCACCCCATCACCAGCGAGGGCAAACGCACAACGCCCGTGGTGTGGGACGCCGGCTGCCTCGAAGAGGTGTGCGGCGCCTGCACGATGGTGATCAACGGCAAGGTGCGTCAGTCTTGCTCCTGCCTGATCGATGAGTACGCGCCGGAGGAGGGGGACGAGATCTCTCTCGAGCCGATGAGCAAGTTCCCTGTGGTCCGCGACCTCTGGGTGGACCGCGATCGCCTGTTCAACGACCTCAAGCGGATCAAGGGCTGGGTGCCGCTGGACGGCACCTACAACCTCGGCCCGGGGCCCAAGGAGTCGCGCGACAAGCAGCAGACCCGTTACAAGCTGTCCGAATGCATGAGTTGCGGCTGCTGCCTCGAGGCGTGCCCGCAATACACGCTGGAGACGGACGAAGAGGCGTTGGAGAAGACGTTCGTGGGGGCCGCGATCATCAGCCAGGCGCGGTATTTCAACCTCCACGAGACCGGGAAACAGCTCGAGAAGGAGCGTCTGGACGCCCTCTCGAGCCCGGGCGGCGTGCAGGAGTGCGGCAACGCGCAGAACTGCGTGCAGGTGTGTCCGAAGGAGATCCCGCTGACCGAGTCGATCGCCGCGATGGGGCGTGCGGTGACGTTCCACAAGGTCAAGCAGTTCTTCGCCGGCGAGTAAACCCGGGGTCTGACTAGGTTTATCGCAAACTCTTACCCCGATTCGGGCGTAGAGAGGGTGATGTCTATCGGCCCGGATCGCCGATGTACGTCCCTTGTTCGCACAGTGTGCGCGCCCCGTGCATCGGGGACGCTCGTGGAGAAACGCATCATGTGGTTCCGCAGGTCGGCCCGGAGGGCCTCTGATGATTCGCTCGCGCCCCGGCGTGTCGTGCATTCACGCGCCGGTCGCCCGGTCTTCGAGACGCTCGAGAAGAAGGAGATGCTCAGCGCCGACGCCCCGCAGGTGCTGGACATCGTCGCGGACAACCGCGGCTTCGTGCAGATCGTGGTCGATTCGGACCTGAACGCCGCGACGGTGAACCAGAGCTCGGTGCGGTTTTTCGACGCGGGCGACGACGGGCTGCTCGGCACCGCCGACGACGGCGCGATCATGAACGTGGACATCTCGTACACGTTCGGCGATCGCACGATCACCGCGGATGCGCGCCTGGTCGCGGGCACCGCGTACGGCGTCATCCTCGACGGCTCACTGATCCGCGGCACCAACGGCTGCTTCCTCGACGGAGAGTTCAACGGCTCAGGGGTCGCGAGCGGCGACGGCGCAGAGGGCGGAGACACGCTCTTCTACGCACGCTCCACAGGCGCGACGATCGCCCGCATCACGACCAACTTCGGCATCATCGACATCGAGCTCTTCCCGGGCGACACCCCTATCACCGTCGCCAACTTCCTGCGGTACGCGAACGAGCGTCTATATGACCGCACGATCTTCCACCGGACGGTGGAGGACTTCGTGATCCAGGGCGGCGGCTTCGAGGCGGACCTCCCCTTCCTGCCCATCCCGACGTTCGATCCGATCCTCAACGAGCCGGGCATCTCCAACCTCAGAGGCACCATCGCCTTGGCGAAGGTGGGCGGCAACCCGAACTCGGGCACCAACCAGTTCTTCTTCAACCTGGGCGACAACTCTGGCAACCTCGACAGCCAGAACGGCGGTTTCACCGTCTTCGGCGAGGTGCTCAACGAAGAATCGCTCGCGGTCATCGACGCCATCGCCGCCCTCGAGAGGTTCGACGCCAGCAACGTCAACGGCGCGTTCAACGAGATCCCGGTCGAGGATCTCGACCTCATCAACAACACCTCGGGCGTGCTCATGGAGCGCGACGTGGTGCGCATCGACCGCGTGGCGCAGCTCCTCGTGGTCTCCGCGGAGCCCTTCGGGCAGATCGCTACGGACGAGGTCCGCGTGATCACGGGCGGCGGCTCGGCGCGCGTCACGCTCTTCTCGCTCAGCGGCGCACCCCTGGGCAACCTGGACAGCTTTGTGCGCGTGACCTTCGGCACCGGCGGCAACCGCGTCAACTCGATCACGTTCACGAGCGCACCCCCCGAGCCGATCGGGCTCCAGATCACGGGCGCCACCGAGGTCGGCTCCATCGTCGAGCGCCGTTCCGGAGGCGGCCTCGCATTCATCGTCTCCAACGTCCCCGTGCAGGACATCATGCTCAAGAGCGCGATCACCGGCTTCGCGCTCAACGGCGTGCTGCTCGCGGATTCGGTGCTTCTCCCGGAGGACATCGACGGCGACAACCGTTTCGACGACAACACGTCGATCTTCGTCTCGCAGGGCACCACGCGCCGGCTGCAGCTCGATAGCGGCCTGAGCGGCGACGTGATCCTGCCGGGCGGGCTCATCGATCTACGGGTCAAGGGCAACACGTCGATGGCGGATATCCGCATCGGCGCGAACTTCGGCGATCAGCAGCTGACGGCGCGGTTCGACTCGGTTCGGGACACGCTCCTGGATTCTGAGTCCGCGATCGGCAGCCTGCGCGCCGACCGCTTCTCGCCCTTCCTGACGCAGACAGCACGCATCGTGGCCCCGAGCGTTGACTCGCTGCGCATCAAAAACGACTTCGGCGCGGACCTGCGCACCACGGACGTGACCGCTTCGCACGGCTCGATCATCATCGGCGGCGACGTGCTCCGCTCCGAGTGGAGCATCGCCGGTGCGCTCGATCGCGTGCGTTTCGACGGCGCTTCGCTCTGGATGCTCGACGTCAACGGCGACCTGTTCACGCTGCGTGGCGGCGAGGTGCGCAACCTCACGCTGACCATCGGCGGGGACTCCCGGAACTTCCGTGTGGACTCGATCGACGGGGCCGAGATCTCCATGGCATCGGCGGTGAAGTTCAACGTCGCCAAGGGCGACCTGATCGGCGACGTGACGATCGGCAACCAGAGCCCGATCGGGCTGCGGTCGTTCAAGGTGAAGGGCGACCTGCTCGACTCCAACCTCTCGATCGCATCGGACGCCAGCAGCTTCAAGGTGCAGGGTGACATCCGCGATTCCAGCGTGAACGGCGCCTCGTTCGGCAGCCTCCGATTCAAGGAAGTGGCGGACACCACGTTCGTCGCGAGCGGCGACGTGCGACAGCTCCGCGTGACCTCGTGGGAGGGCGGCTCGTACCAGGCGAGCTCGACACGCGCGATCCGCACGACCGGCGACCGGCGCTCCGAGAACGCGGGTGACTTCGTGGCGAACATCACCGTGTCGAACGCGGCGGTGGTGCGCATCGCAGGGGACATCCGCGACGCCGACGTGCGTCTCGGTGACAACCGCGACTTCCGCGTAGGCGGGGACGTGATCGACTCCCAGGTGCGCTTCTTCCGCCTCTTCTTCTTCGCGACGATCGCGGCGGTTGACGTCAACATCGAAGGCTCGATCATCGGATCGGAGATCTATGTCGGCGACGACCTGAACTCGATCCGCACGGACGCGATGCTTGACAGCGCGATCTACATCGGGTCCACCGGCACGCTGACGGGGTTCGCCAGCGCCGGGCAGATCAACCCGAACGCCGTGATCGGGCAGGTGCTCATACGGGGCGAGGGTGCGCTGGAGTTCGGGTTCGAGAACTCGTTCATCGTGGGCGGCGAGATCGGCTTCGTCCGGCTCGTGAACCCGCAGTTCGCCAACAACGCGGCCTTCGGCATCGCGGGGCATTCGATCGGACGCGTGGATATTATTTCCGACGACCTCGTGACGGCGGTGATCTCGCCCAGCCAGGGCGTTGTGGTGATGGACGACCTCCAGGTGCGCCCGCAGTTCCAGTTGCCCGGCTAACGGCCTATGAGACGGGGACGCGCGGAGCCTGTGGGCTTCCGTCGTGGCCTCTGCTGTACCATGCGCCCGGCGGGGTCGAGCCAATCCGCCGCGTGCAAGGAGAACTCGTCGATGACCAACGCCGCGTCCGCCAGAGATCGGGTTGCGACAGAAGCACAGCCCGGCGTCGCCCGCCCCGCAACGCGCGGGACGTCGGGAGCCGGGCTCGACGCCCGGCGCATGCACCAGGTGATGACGGACCTGTTCGAGAGGCACCCGGATGGATTGTGCCAGGCGGTGTCCGACATCGTCCTCCGAGAGACCGACCTCGATTACTCGTTCGTCACCCGGTTCGAGGCGCACGAGGGCGAGACGCCCAAACGCGCCGAGATAGTGGCGACAACGGGGCGTCCGCAAGACAGCGTCGGCCACATGTACGATCTCGAGGGGACGCCCTGTCAGCACGTCCAGGAATTTTGCAACGCGTGCGTGCCACGCGCCGTGGTCGAGATGTATCCGGAAGACGATGACCTCCGCGAGTTGGGTGTGGAGTCGTATGCCGGGGTGGCGCTCACGGGGATCGAGGGCGTCTCGCTGGGAGCTGTACTCGGTCTCTCGATGCGCCCGATCGCGGACCCCGACACCGTCATGCGTCGTCTCGGGATCATTGCGCAGCGCTTCTCGTTCGAGATCGAGCGGCGACGCGGCGAGAAGCGGCTGCAGCTGAGCGAGCAGCGATACCGCTCGCTCGTGGACGCGATGCCCGACGGCCTCGTGGTCTATCAGGGCGGCCGCATCGTGTTCGCGAACCCGGAGGCGGCTCGCCTCCGCGGGCTCGATGGCCCCGAGCAACTGATCGGGCACCCCGCGGATTCAGAGAACGGCTGGCCGGTGATCGACATCGCTTCTGGGTTGGGCGTGTGCACGGTCGGCGTCGGGGCCAACGCGCGGGCTGTGGATTGCACCGCGTCGAGCGTGATGCACAACGGTGCCACCGCGATGCAGGTCATCGAGCGCGATCTCACCGAGCGGCGTCAGGCGGAGCGGCGGATGCTCCGCGTCTTCGACATCTCGCCCAACGCGATGGCGATCCTGCACCCCGACGGACGCATCCGTCGTTCGAACCACGCGATGCGCCGCCTGATCGGTGCTGATCGCGAGCACCACCCCGAGTCCATCTATGAATTCTTCGAGAAGGAGCACGCCGCAGCGGTGAGGGGGCTGGTCAACCGAGCGAGCAAGGGGGGGGCGATTACTTCGATCGAATACAGCCTCACAACCGACGCGGGCTCGACCAGGAGCGTGCGATGGATCGCCTACGCGGACCCCGAGGACGGGAGCATCACGCTGGGCGGCGATGACACGACCGAGAGGCGTGAGGCCGAGCGCCGGCTGCTGCGCTCGGAGCGTGAAAACGCCACGGCGCTGCTTACGTCGGGGCTGGCGCACGACCTCGGCAACCTTTTCAACGCCCTCGCGGGGCACCTGCACATCGCGCGCACCAAGCTGAGTGATGATCATGCCGCGTCCTGCGTGTTCGACGACATCGAGGAGGTGCTTGCGCACGCGCACGAGCTGCGTGATTCGCTCCAGACGCTGGGCGGTGACGGCGCGAGCGCGGACAGGGATGTGGACCTGGGCGCGTTGATCGAGGAGTCGCGCCCCCTGCTCGAACGCCTGGTGCGCGGACGCGTGATGCTCGAAGTGGACGTGCAGCCCGACGCGGTGATGCGGATGCGTGGAGATGCGGCACGGCTCCGACAGGTGCTCGTGAACCTGGTTGTGAACGGGAGGGACGCGACGAGCGCGGTCGGTGTCGAGGGCGGCGTGATCACCATCTCGGCGCGTGAACACGACGGGACGATCCGGCTGACCGTGAGCGACAACGGCCCGGGCGTGAGCGAGGACCTGGCCGACTCGATCTTCGAGCCCTTCGTGACGACGCGCGGGCGCGGCAGCGGGACCGGGCTCGGGCTCGCCATCTGCAGGGCGATCGTCGAATCGCACGCGGGCACCATCGAACTCGACTCGAGAGCGGGTGAGGGTGCCCGGTTCACCATCACCCTGCCGTCGGCTACCGGCGATAGCGAGACGGACCCGATCTCGCTGGACGGGGTCCGCGTGATGCTCGACTACCCCGCCGGTCAGGAGCGGGAGATCATCACGAGCATGCTGGGGCGTGTCGGCGCCATCGTCGGTGGCGAGGAAGCCGGGGCCCAGGTCGTGATCTTGTGTGGTTGCCACGGGGTGGTCCAAAGCGTCCCGTGTGTCATCGTGCTCGACTCCGAGGAAGAGTCGCCCGCCTGTGACTGCGTCCGGCTGTATCGGCCCTTCGGGCTGGGCGATCTGGAGCGTGCGGTGGCGCGAGCGCTGATGGGAGTAACGACGTGACGATCGCGGGTCTGCTCAAGGTACTCGTGGTCGATGATCACGCGATGGTGCTCAGCGCTATCGCGGGCGTGATCGAGAGCACGGACGATATGGAGGTGGTCGGTGCCTGCGCGGATGCGGACGAAGCGATCGCCGTCGCGCTGCGAGAGAGGCCCGACGTCCTGTTGATGGACATTGACATGCCGGGGATCTCGAGCTTCGACGCCGCGCGGACGATCCAGTCCCATCTCCCCGCGGTGCGCGTGGTTTTTCTGACCGCGTATCCGCACGATCGATACATCGAGCAGGCGATCGCGCTGGAGGCATCGGGGTTCCTCACGAAGAACGAAACGCCCGAGGCGATGCTCAACGGGCTGCGTGAGGTGGCGAGGGGGCACTCGTGTTTCTCGGTAGAGGTCGAGAGCAGGCTGATCCTCGACGGGGGCGGTGCCCGCCTCGCCTCCGCCCGCGGGACGCGGCGGAGCACGCTCTCGATCCGTGAACTGGAGGTGCTCCGCTACATCGCCTCGGGGATGACCAAGAAGGAGATCGCGGGCGTGATGCACCTCGCGGTGAAGACGGTGGACAACCACTCCACCAACCTCATGAGCAAATTGGACATCCACGACCGCGTGGAACTCACCAAGTACGCGATCCGGGAGGGGCTCGTCTGCCTGTAGACGGTGTCGGATCGCGTGGGTGGCGGCCCTACAATCGCGGACATGAGCCCGAAGCACCCGATATCGAGAGCGAAGCGTTCGCTGCTGCCTAAGCCACTCCGCGGCAAGCCGTTGCGCCTGATTCAGCGGGCGATCGCGCAACGCACCCATCACTACCCGCACCGGAACCTGCTGCTCATCGGGCAGCCCAAGAGCGATTCAACGTGGCTCCTGCGCATGATGCTGGAGATCCCCGGCTATCAGAAATGGGTTCCCGAAACGGTGAAGATCGGACTGCCGCACGACCTGCGTCTGGCGGACTTCGTGCCACCGCCCGTTGGGTACACTGTCACCAAGCCGCACACGATGGCGACGCGTGAGAACGTGGACGTGGTGCGCGCGACGGGGCGGCCCTTCGTCGTGCTGATCCGGGATCCGCGAGACCTGGCGGTGAGCTGGTCGTACTACGTCGGCCTGCCCGGGCGTACGCGATGGGGCTGGCCCGAGGCGGTGGACCTGTCGGTGGAGGAGCGGATCTCGTTCTACATCGAGCGTGTGCTGCCCAAGCAGTCCCGCTGGGGCCTGGATTGGAAGCGCGCGATCGCGGAAGAGCTCCCCGACGGTCAGGGGATGATGATCCGCTACGAGGACATGCTCGCGGACGTCTTCGGCGTGATGACGCGGGTTTATGCGCACTTCGGCATTGAAATGAGCCAGGAGCGTGTGCGTGCGATCGCCGACAAGCACGCGTTTCAGAAGGCGACCGGGCGTTCGCCCGGCGATGGCGATGCCCAGAGCTTCAATCGCAAGGGCATCTCTGGTGATTGGAAGAACCACTTCTCGCCAGAGCAGGTCCACGACTTCAAGACTCACGCGGGGCAACGTCTCGTCGAGCTGGGCTACGAATCGGGTGCGGACTGGTGAGCAGCAAGGGGTACGACCGCCCGGGCGGGCACGGGCCCGAGCGCGCCACGCCGCGTCGGACACCCAGGGCCCTGCGAGGCAAGCCGTTCCGCAGGCTGCAGCGTGAGGTGCTGTACCGCCTGCACGACTGGCCCCATCGGAACCTGCTGGTGATCGCGCAGCCCAAGAGCGGCTCGACGTGGTTGTGGCGGATGCTGCTCGAAACCCCCGGCTACTTCCGATGGTCGCCGCGGAGCCTGCAGCGCCACACGATGAAACAGGAGGGGTTCCACGACCTCGACGCGCAGGAGATGGCGCACCCGCCCGCGGGCTACAGCGTGAGCAAGTCACACACATCGCCCAATGCGCGCAACATCGAGGTGCTCGAGGGGCTCGGGCGTCCGTTCGTCGTGCTGCAACGCGACCCGCGCGACCTCGCGGTGAGCTGGGCCCACTTCGTCGCCGAGCGCGCGGAGAACGCCTTCCACGCCGACGTCCGCGGCATGGACGTGAACGAGCGCATCGGGTTCTACATCGACACCCTGCTCGACCGCATGCTGGAGTGGGCGATGGGGTGGCAGGCGTACACCGGTGGGCTCGCGCTGTGTACGAGCTACGAGGCGCTGCGCGCGGACACCCGTGGCGAGATGCGCCGGATCGTCGATCACCTGGGGTTGAGCCTGCCCGACGAGCGATTGGCACGGATGATCGAGAAGCACACGTTCGAGAAGACCAAGGCGCAGGCGGGGGGAGACGGGTTCTTCCGCAAGGGGGCGGCGGGTAACTGGCGTGAGCATTTCGATGCGGCACTCGAAGAGCGATTCAGCCGAGTGGACGCGGGGCGACTGGCAGCCCTGGGATACCGCTGACCACGCGCGTTGGAACCTCCGATGCACCCAGGCGAGACGCGTAGCAGGACGAGCACCGGATGGGTCCCCTTTCAGGAGGGGTGCAACGGGTTGCTTCTCGACACGGCGGTGATCGAGAACTCGCTTTGAGGTAGATTGTCACGCACTCGGGGGAGAAAGCGGGCATGTATGACACCCCTCCTTGACCTCTGGCTCCCGATCCTGCTGAGTGCCGTGATCGTCTTCTTCGCGAGCGCGTTCGTCTGGATGGCCATCCCGAAATGGCACCAGCCCGATGTAAAAGTGCTGCCCGATGAGGCCGCGTTCATCGGCGATCTCAAGAAACACACCCTCGCTCCCGGGCGCTACATGTGGCCCAACTGTGGCAGCACCGAGGAGTGGAAGTCCGACGCGTTCAAAGATCGTTGGAAGGCGGGCCCCTGGGGCACCATCGTCATCCCGAAGGCCGCGCCCGTCTTCGCGCGCAATCTGCTGGTGACCTTCTCGCTCTTCCTCGGCGTGAGCGTCATCGTCGGATTCCTCGCGTCGCGTGCCTTCGATGGCTCGGAGCCGTACTTCGAGATCTTCACGTTCTGCGGCCTCGCCTGCGCACTCACCTACTGCTCAATGGGCCTCCCCAACGCAGCCTTCATGATGGATCCGCTCCGAGGCATGCTCACCTGTCTCGTGGACGGCATCGTCTTCGCGCTGCTCACCGCCGGCACCTTCGCGGGGCTATGGCCGGAGTTGGCGAACGTCGCGGGCTCCTGATCAGCCGCCCGAGGCCTTCGCCTTGTACCCCATCGCGTTGAGCTTCTCGACAACCGTGTCGCGGTGGTCGCCCTGGAT
>JAJDDE010000014.1 GCA_029260475.1 Phycisphaerales bacterium
TAGCCGATGATGATGCCCAGGAAGACGTTGAAGACGACCGCGAGCGAGGCGTACTTGAGGCTGTTGACGATGGACCCGAAGGCGAGTGGGTGCCCAAGGGCGTCGCCGTAGTGCTCGGTGGTCCACTGGGTCGGCAGGATGGAGCGGTACCACGCGCCGTCCACGCTGAAGCTCGAGAGCACCACGCCGATGTGGGGCAACAGAGCGAGGAAGGTGACCGCCGCGAAGAGCCCGGTGGCCAGGAGGCCGCCGGCCCTGCCCAGCTTCACTTCCTCGGAGGCCCGGGCCGCCTTGGAGTACATCGCGTGCCCCTTGCCGCCGAAGACGAGCTTGCCCAGGAGGTAGAGCAGGATGGAGGCGGTGAGCATGACGACGGTGAGCGCGTAAGGCTCGGCGGAGGTGGAGACCTCCTTGATGCCGTTGAAGATCTGCACGGGAGTCGTGGTGTAGTAGTCGAACATCAGCGGCGTGCCGAGCTCGGTGAAGGACCAGATGAAGACGATCGTGCCGCCCGCGAAGAGCCCGGGCCTGATGAGCGGGAGCGTGATCCTGAAGAAGCGCTTCCATGGGCCCACGCCCAGGTTCTCCGCCGCTTCATCCAGCGCGGGGTCGAGGTTGGCCAGCGCCGCCGTCGCGTTGAGGTAGATGATGGGGTACAGGTGCAGCGCCAGCGCGATCACCACGCCCCAGAACTTCGCGTCGCCCAGCCAGTCGATCTCGAGCCCGGTGAGCGTGTTGAAGGCGCCGTAGCGCCCGAGGATCATCTTCAGCCCGATCGCGCCGACGAAGGGCGGCAGGATCAGCGGCACCAGGATCAGCGAGTTCCACACCGGTTTGAAGGGGAACTTGTACTTGGCGGTGATCACCGCCAGGGGCAGCGCGATCAGGATGCACAGGGTCGTTGTCGCGATCGCGATCAGGAAGGCGTTGACGAGGCCCTCGAGCAGCGTGGGGTCCGCGAAGACGCCCAGCACATGGTCGAGCGTCCAGCCCGAGCCCGCGAGGATGTCCTCCGCGAAGCCGCCGCGCACCGTCAGCCAGATCGGATAGACGAGGAAGGCCCCGAAGATCGCGAAGAGGCCCAGCATGAGGGCGTACTGCCAGAGTGTGCGGACGGTGTGGTGGCCCATGAGGCGGTGAGTCTAGCGGGCGTGCGAGACGACGTGCCGTGAGCAGAGCGATGCGAGCCCTGAGCGGTTCTGTCAACGCTGAACGCTGGCGTGGGGCTCCGAGCGAGGCCCCCCGACCCGATGCACGCCTCGGTACCATCTCGCTGTGTCTATACCGCGCAAATCTCGCCCGGAGGAGGGTGTTCCGCCCGCCCCCACCCCAGCCGAATTCCGCGCGATCGAGCAACTCCGCCCCCACCGACAGGTCTACGACCGCGCGAATGGTCTGGGCGACCAGTTCCAGACCCTCGCTCGCGACTACCAGCGGGCCGGCAAGCGACTCGATGGCCTCGGGGAGGTCTGGGACGCCCTCTGCCCGCCCGGCCTCATCCAGCGGACCGCTCTGAGGCCCATCAAAAGGGGCGTGCTCACCATCGCGGTGAGCGACAGCACCACGCGTTACGCCGTCGAGAAGGCCGTCAAGGCGGGGCTGGATCGCGAGCTCATCATGGCGGCACCGATGACGGTGCGATCGGTGAAGGTCGTGCTGGCACGGGAAGCGTGAAATCGGCGGCCCACGCTCCCCACGAACAACTTGGAGCGACCCGCGACCCGTTGCGATGAAGGCAGTGCGATGACTTCGATACCCCCGAATTGGCTTCCTCCGCCCCCCGATCCCCTCTCGGGCAAGCCCTTCGATGCCGAGAGCGAAGGGGTGTCGCCGGAGGATCGGCAACGATTCCAGACGCCTGTCGGCAAGCCGCGGCATCGGTTCGGGCACGGTGTGTTCTGGTTTTTGGCCTACACCGGTGTCGGTTTCCTGATCGCGATGATCCTGTATTCGGTGATCAGTGGCGATGGCTTCGACTTCTTCTAGACTCTTAGCATGTCCTGTGGCCCCAAATGCCGAACCGGCCCCGAGTTCGACCCCGAGTACGAGGGGCCCTCCGAGGCCGACATCCAGCGCTTCGGCGCCGAGTTCATCACGTGCCCCAACTGCTCGAGCGACGTTTACGACGAGGCGACCTTCTGCCCGACCTGCGGCGTCCACATGGGCGACACCGCCGAACTGGGCGATAAAAGAAAGCTGTCCCCCGCGATGATCGGCGGCATCGCGCTGCTCGTGGTCCTCGCCTTCGTCCTCGTCAACGTGCTCTGACCGCCTGAACCGGCCTCACTTACCGATGCAGAACGTGGCAAAGATCCGACCGATCACGTCGTCCGGATGCACGTGCCCCGCGATCGGTGCCAGCGCGTCGAGCGCGATGCGCATGCACCCCGCGATCTCCTCGGCCTCTTCCAGACCCAACGCTTCAGCGATCGCGGTGCGTGCGTTGCGCAGCGCCGCGTCGTGCCGCGCGACCACCGCGCCGGCGCCGGACCGATCGAGCCCGAGACAGGCATCGGCGATCGCCCGCTCCAGCGCCCCGATGCCCGCGCCGTCGAGCGCGCAGACCGAGAGCCCGCGCACTTCAGCGTCCGCGAGATCGCCCTTGGTGCGCACGCGGACGAAGGGTGTCTCGGGGGCCATCGTGCGGAGATCCAGCCCACCGCCCTCGAACCGGCCCGTGGGGTCGCACCACACCACGACGTCCGCCTCCGCCATCGCCCGCTCTGCGCCCGCCTGCGCCCCCGCGTCGGCGACAGAGCGTGCCGAGAGCGCCCGGTCGAGCCCCGCGAGGTCCGCGAGCTCGACAGCCAGGCGACCGTCGAGCCTGTGCTCCTCGACGAGTGTGTCGCGCGTCGTGCCCGGGGCGGCGTGGGTGACCGCCCGCTCGCGCCCGAGCAGCCGGTTGAAGAGCGTGGACTTGCCGGTGCTCGGCGCGCCCGCGAGGACCACGCGGGGTTGACCGGTACGAGCAGCGCGGGTGCGCTCGGGCCCGATGAGGCCGTCGATCGTGCGCACCATGCCGGTGATGCGCGAGCGCAGCTCGCCCATCGGGATCGCGACGACGTCCTCTTCCTCCACGAAGTCGATCCCCGCTTCGACAAGAGCGAGCGCACCGGTGAGGTCGTCGGCGAGCGTGCGGTAGGCCTCGCCCGTCTCGCCCGAGAGCAGGCGCTGGGCCGCGAGGCGTTCGTCCTCCGAGTCCGCGCTCACGAGCGCCTGCACGCCCTCGCTCGCCTCCGCCGACAGCTTGCCGTTGAGGAACGCCCGCGCCGTGAACTCGCCCGGCTCGGCGGGTCGAGCGCCGTCGTGCGCGCGCAGCAGCGCCGCGATGACACGCCCGGGCACGTGTCGCCCGCCCGCGCACAGCACCTCGGCGCAGTCCTCGCCCGTGTAGGAGCGGGGGCCTCGCGACCACAGCACCAGCACGGGCAGCGGCGACGGGGCGCCGATGTTCATGGCTGTGCGCATGGCGTTGCGCGGCACTTCGAGCGTGACGGCGCAGAGCGACTCGATCATCGCCCGCGTGTGGTGGCCGCTGATGCGCACGAGCGCGCGGTCGCTCTGGCCTTGCGGGCTGGCGAGCGCGACGATCGTGCCGGGGAGCCCAGGCACGCGTCAGCCCTTGCCGCGATCCTTGAAGTGCTTGCGGGGCTCGGCGCCGCGGCTGAACGCCGTGTTCTTCACCTGCTTGCGCGGGCCCGCGGGAGACGGCTTCTTGGGCGCTTCGAGGTCGATCTTGTCCACGTGCGAGCGGATGTAGCGGCTCTCGAGCACGCCGATCGAGGAGCTCGTGAGGATGTACAGCGTGAGCCCCGAGGGCGCGTTGTACATGAACACGGGCATCATCACGACCAGCATCACCTTCATGATCTTCTGCGTCTGCTCCTGCTCGGGGGACTGGTTCCCGGTTGGGGGCGGCGACATGTACTTCTGCTGGACGAAGAAGATCGCGCCCATGAGCAGCGGCAGGATGTTGAACCCCGAGACCGCGCCCATCAGCGGCACCGTGAAGACGGTCTTGCCGAAGTCGATGAAGTGGTCGGGGCTCGAGAGGTCGTTGAGGAAGGTCCAGCCGCCGAAGTTCTGGAATACGCCGAAGAACGCGGGCTCGTGGCGCAGGTCGAAGGCGAAGTAGATCGTCGCGTAGAGCGCGATCCAGATCGGCGTCTGCAGGAACATCGGGAGGCAGCCGAGCATGCCCAGCGGGTTGATCCGCTCCTCGCGCATGAGCTTGGCGAGTTCCTGGTTCATGCGCTGCTTGTCGTCCTTGTACCGCTCCTTGATCTTCTGCTGCTTGGGCGCGAGCGCCTGCATCTGCTTGCCGAAGCGCATCATCGAGATCTGCGATTTCTTGGTGATCGGGTGCAGCAGGGCGCGCACGCAGATCACGAGCAGGATGATCGCGAGGCCCCAGTCGAAGACGACGTTGCCGTGGAAGAACCTCAGCAGGCCCAGCAGCGGGCGTGCGATCCACTGGAAGGTGCAGACGCCGCAGAAACCGATCTGGTAGACGACGACGTCCTTGAGGTTCAGCACCCCGTAGCGCGGGTTCTTGGAGGCGGAGAGGAAGCGGTCGTCCAGGGGGCCCAGGTACGCGCCGAAAGACAGGTCCAGCGTTGCGCCTGCGCCAACGGGCATCACGGCACTCTGCATCGCGATCTGCACGTGCTGCTCGTGGGGGGTGACGTTCTGCGCGGGCTGCGCCGCCGCGAGGCCCCGCGCGAGCACCTTCTCGGCGCCGAGCTTGAGCGTTTTATCCAGCGGGTTGGCCTTGGGGTCTTTGTTGTGCGCCTGCGCCTTGGCGAGGTCGGTGTCCGGGTGGACCGCGAACATGAAGTGGCGGTTGGACTGCACGACCCACGCGAGCGCCCCCGCGTCTTTGTAGGCGTTGTCGGGCCAGATGGGTCGGAGCCCATCGGGCTGCTTGCCCGCGAGCTTCACCATCTTGGAGAGCTCGCGGATCTCGCCATCGGCGCGCACGTACTGCGGGTCGCTGGCGTCGGTATAGCCCACGCGGACGCGCCGCGTCGGGATGCGGTAGCCCGAGGTCTCGGGCGGCATGTCCCCCGGCCCGTACTGGTACCACACCACATCGAGCGCACCGTCGGTGAGGTTCTCGACCGTCTGGACAACCTCGAGGTCGTAGGAATCCGTCGCGAGTTGGAACCGGCGCGTGATGACCAGGGCCGGTTCGCCCAGCCCGTTCTCGATCGTTGCCCGGTAGGTGGAGGGGCCGGTGCGTTCCCACACCTTCTCGGACGAGAGCTTGAAGTCTTCGCCTCTTCCCGAAGAGGGGTCGCGCACGAAGACGGCGAGCGCGTTGATCATCCCGATGCGGACGGTGCCCGCGTCGCCGCGGCGCTCGGCGCTCACCGCGTAGTGCCAGTCTTCCTGCGCGGGAGTACCGCTGCGGACCGTTTGGTCCTGGATCGCGGTCTTGTAGTGGTTGGTGAAGCGGGCGCGCTCGATGCCCATGCCGTTGGGGTTGATCTCGATCTCGAGCTCGTAGTCGCTTGTCGGATCGATGGAGCCCAGCACGTCCGTCGTGATCGGGGCCTCGTTCACACGCAGGGCCCACGCGCTGGGCGGGCCGGCACCGTCGTCGGGGGCCTGCGCGGTGGGGATGTTGACCGGCGCGGGTGCCGGCTCGACGTCCACGTCCTGCGTCTCGGTGGTCGCGAAGGTGTCGTCGTTGGCGGGTGCGGGGTCGTCGTCAGCGCCTAGGGCGACGGTCTCGCTGGGCGTTTTGTCTTCTGCGGTCCCATCCGGGACCACGCCTTGGGCGGTCTCGCCCTCGGTCTGCGCCGGCTGGGTCTGGCTCTTCTTCCCGCCAAAGAGCGTGGGCCCGAAGACCGCGGTGAAGAGGATGAGAGCGGCAACGAGCGGCAGCACCACTTTGAGGGCGCCGCTCTGCTTGGATGCGGGCATGCGGATCTCCGTCGCGGGGATCGGGGGAATCGGGAGGAAACTGTGCCCCTTCGCGAGCGCGTCAGGGGTCCGTCAGGGTGAGGGTCTGACGCTGGGCGGGCATGCTACGCCGTTCGTCCGATCCCTTCTTTGGGTTCGGGGGACGCGCCCGTTCAGCGGCCTTCGTACAGACGCTCGGCGAGCCAGTCCGTCAGCTCGGGGATCGCCCGGATACGGCTGGCGGTCTCGTCGATGTCGTACTCGACGCGGGCGAAGGAGACGCTCGATTCGTCCAGGATCGCGTAGCTCGCGCGCGGGTCGAAGTCCCGGGGCTGCCCGACGGAGCCGACGTTGATGATCGCCTTCTCCTCGGGGCTGAAGGTGTACGACATGCCCTCGCCCAGCTCGTCGGGCGGGTAGAACTCGGGCTCGTCGGTGAAGACGCCCGGCACGTGCGTGTGCCCGCAGACCGCGATGCCCTCGATCTCCTCGAAGATCGCCCGCATCTTCATCTGGTCGCCCACCGCGTCATCCGGGAAGATGTACTCGTTGATCGGGCGACGGGGCGAGCCGTGGACCGCCAGCATGGAGCGTTCGCCGTTGATCACTTTGGATTCGACGACGCGCACGCGCAGGCGACCGAGGAAGCGGTAGCGACGCGAGCGGTCCTCGACGTCCTCGGTCTGGTCGAACTGGGTGCGTGTCCAGTAGGCGGCGTTCTCGGCGGCGGCGTTGAAATTCGTCGGCTCGTAGAGCACGCCGAAGTCGTGGTTGCCCATCAGGCTCCACGCGCAGCGCTCCGCGACGAGGTCCACGCAGGCCAGCGGCTCGGGCCCGTACCCGATGATGTCGCCCAGGCAGACGATGCGCTCGATGCCGCGCGTGTCGATGTCGGCGAGCACGGCGCGGAGGGCCGATGCGTTGCCGTGGATATCGCTGATGATGGCGGTGGACACGCGTGACCCCTTCTGAGCGGATCCGCCCCGCGACGGCGCGGGCGGAATCGATGACAGTAGCCTGATTGGTAATTCCGGGTCAATCCGTTCAAGAGACGCAGCATTCAGGGCGACGCCGCGTCGCGCGGGTTCGTATGATCCGCTGCACCCGGGCCCCGGATCGACCGATCCGACCCTATTCATCGATTCCCCCGCACCCGAGACCGGACATCGGAGCCCCATGAGCCAAGTCAGCTACCAACGCACCCGCGAGATGTCGATCGACGAGCTTCTCCTCGAGAACCGCGTCGTCTTCATGTTCGGCGCCATCACCCAGGCCTCAGCCGCCCGTGTGATGATGCAGATGCTCTATCTGGAAAACCAGAAAAAGGGCCAGGACATCAATCTCTACATCAACAGCCCGGGCGGGGTCGTGGATGACACGCTCGCGATCTACGACACCATGCGCTTCATCAGCTCCAAGGTCGCGACCTACTGCGTCGGGCGGGCCTACTCCGGCGCGGCCCTTCTGCTCGCCTCGGGCCAGAAGGGCAAGCGGTTCATCCTGCCCCACGCCAAGGTCATGATCCACCAGCCCTACGGCGGAGTGACGGGCCAGGCCGCCGACATCGTCATCCAGGCCGATCAGATCATCCGGGATAAGAAGGCCCTCAGCGAGATCCTCGCACGCCACACCGGGCAGACCTACGAACAGATCCGTGAAGATTCCGAGCGCGACAAGTACTTCACCGCTCAGGACGCCAAGGCCTACGGGCTCGTGGACGACATCCTCGAGGTCCCCGAAGCCGCGCCCGCCACCCCGTAATCCCACGCGACGACACGCACCCCCACGCAACCACGACCAACGGAACGATCCTCATATGTCCACCCTTGTCCCCATCGTCGTCGAGCAGTCCGGGCGCGGCGAGCGCGCCTACGACATCTTCAGCCGTCTCCTCAAGGACCGCATCATCTTCCTGGGCGGGCCCGTCATGGACGAGGTCTCGAACCTCGTCATCGCGCAGGCCCTCTTCCTCGCCAACGAGGACCCCAAGAGCGACATCCACCTGTACATCAACTCGCCGGGCGGCTCCGTCACCGCGGGCCTCGCGATGGTGGACACCCTCAAGTTCATCGAGCCCGACGTCTGCACGTACATCGTGGGCCAGGCCGCCTCGATGGGCTCCGTGCTCGCCTGCTCGGGCACCAAGGGCAAGCGGTTCGCGCTGCGGAACAGCCGCAATCTCATGCACCAGCCACTCATCGGCGGCGTCATGGAGGGGCAGGCGACCGACCTGGAGATCGAGGCCAGGGAGATGATCCGCCTGCGCGATCGTCTCTATCACATCTACAGCGAGGCCACCGGCCAGACCCCCGAACGGATCGAGGCCGACTGCGACCGCAACAAATGGCTCGACGACGTAGAGATGGTCGAGTACGGCCTCATCGACAAGGTCCTCACCGAGATGCCCAGGAAGACCGCAGAGTGATCCGGGAGGCCTGCACAACGCTGGGCCTGCTGACGCTCGGGACGGTGTGCGCCTGCTCAGGCCCGAAGGACTTCGACAACGACAACGACGCCCTCCGGCGCGAGCGTGAATCGCTCCTCGCGGAGAACGGGCGTCTGCGCGCTGAGCTCACCGAATCCCGGGCCAAGCTCGACGAGTTGGCCCGCACCGCGAACCTCGCTGAGGGGGTCTCACCCGAAGAGTTCGCCCGCGCCGTGCCACGCTGCGCCGGGCTCGATTGGGACCGGCTGACCGGATTCGTGGACGAGGACGGCGTCCCCGGCCCCGAAGCGATCGACGTCTACCTCCGCCCCTTCGACGGGCGGCAACGGTTTCTACAGGTCGCCGGCTGGCTGACGATCCGCGCGGATGTGCTCCCCGAACCGGACCCCGCGAACCCCGATGGCGTCCAGCCGCCCGAACTCATAGCGACCGTCACGCTCGGCCCCACGGAGGTGCGCGAGGCGTACCGCGCCTCGATCCTGGGCATGCACTACACGGTGCGCATCGACATGCTCGAGCCGAACCGGGTGCTCGACGGCGATGTGGTGCTCGTCGCGAGCTTCCGCGATGCGCAGACGGGCCGGCGCCATCGTGCCCAGCGCACGCTCACCGTCGCGCGATGAGCGCGGGTGCGGTGTATCCTCGCGGTATGCGGAACCCACCCCGAGCGCGTGTTCTCCGGACCTTGTTGCCCCTCGTTCTTGCGCTGCCCGTCATGAGCGCGTGCAGGGAGCCACTTTTTCCTCAGGACAAGAACCGCACCCAGTTCGACCGCTATGACTTGAGTCGCAGCCAGTTCGAACCACAATTTGTTGAGGATGAATTCGGCAGACGCGAGCCCAACATCAAGGGGCGGCTCGCGCCCAAGGACTGATCGGGCCGGTTTGCAACGCCCCGAAGGGGGTTTTTCATCATCAAATTCACAAGTTTGAGTGAGTAGTGGCCCGATGCCCACGAGACCCAAGGTACGCTTGCGTCTGAGAGGCCTCACAGGATGAACGAAACCCCCGCCAGCACCACCCAAGGGCACAACGCCCCCGACGAGCAGGCGGTCGGTCTCCAGACGGATTCCCGGGCACAGCTTTCTCGGACGAAGATCGTCTGGGGCTCGCTGGTCCTCTCGATGACGGTCGTCGGTGGCCTCCTGATGGTCCTCGACACCACGCCCCATCGCTCGCGGGCTCTCCCCGCCGCCGTCGAGCGTGCCAAGACGACCACCGGCATCGAGACCCTCTTCGAGACGTCCGCGGAGCTCTCCCAGACCCGCTGGACGGGCATCGTGGTGCATCACTCGGGCGACCCCTCGGGTTCCGCCGAGGTGATCGCTGAGCAGCACGAGTCGCAGGGACTCCAGGGCCTCGGGTACCACTTCGTGATCGGCAACGGGCGCGGCGCCGCCGACGGCTCCATCAACGGCGGTTACCGCTGGGACGCCCAGCTCCCCGGTGCCCACGCCATCGGACCCGATGCGGCGGAGCACAACCGTCACTCCATCGGCATCTGCCTCGTCGGTGACGGCAACCAGAAGGCCTTCACCGATCAACAGCTCGCCTCGTTGATCGCGCTGGTGGAGCGTCTGCAGGACGAGTTCGGCATCCCCGAGGACGCCGTCTTCCTCCACACGGACATCGCGCCCACCGCCTCCCCGGGGCGCCTCTTCCCCGCCAGCGCCTTCCGCGCCAAGCTCCGCACCCGCGGCTGAGCCACCCATCCCATTTTGCAGCGTCTCCGCCTGCCCTCCCGGCAATCGGGCGTTGTCACGCCCATCTGGCTCCCGCCCAATCCAGCCCGAAGGTCCGTCGGATCCGCCATTTTGGTCGAGCCTCCCCTGGATCGGGCCGAGGTTGAGGGCTCGTGACCGAACCGCGCGTTGCAGGATGCCGCGGTCGGTGGGATACTGATCGTTTCGAGATCCGCCGATTGGTGGGTCATCATTCGAGGTTGCGTAAATCCATGTCACGCAACGGCTTACAGTTATCTTCGGAGGCCGGCGACGCAGCCGGGCAAGTCGCGACGCGCGTGAGGCACTACGAACCCGCCAAACCTGGGACCAAGCTCGCGGGCTATTCCGTGCTCGCAGAGATCGGGCGTGGGGCCGCCTCGATCATTTATCTGGTGCAGGACGCGAAGTCCAAGCGTGTCTATGCCCTCAAGCACGTCCGCAAGGACACCCCGAAGGAACAGCGTTTCCTCGATCAGGCGTACGCCGAGGCGGATATCGCCTCGCGCATCGGATCGCCACGCATCCGCAGCATCGATCGTGTCATCAAGTCGCGCCAGCGCCTCATCAGTGTCAACGAAGTCTTCCTGCTGATGGAGTACGTGGACGGCATCTCCATCGAGCGCCATCCCCCCGCGACCTTCCCCGAAGCGCTGGATATTTTCCAGCAGACCGCCGAGGGCCTCGGCGCGATGCACGACGCGGGCTTCGTACACGCGGACATGAAGCCCAACAACATCGTGATCACCGATGACGGCACCGTGAAGATCATCGACCTCGGGCAGGCCTGTCCGATCGGCACCATCAAAGAGCGCATCCAAGGCACGCCCGACTACATCGCCCCCGAGCAGGTACACCGGCGCGAGATCACGCCGAAGACCGACATCTACAACCTCGGCGCGACCATGTACTGGTGCCTCACCCAGCGGAACATCCCGACCGCGATGCCCAAGGACAACTCGCTCGTGAACTCGCTCGACGACGAGCAGATCGAGCGTCCCGAGCCGCCGCACACGATCAACCCGCGCGTCCCCGAGGCGATGAGCGCCCTCGTGATGGACTGCGTGGAGGTCTCGCTGGACAAGCGTCCGGACTCCATGAAGGACGTCATCGAGAGATTGCGCGAGATCGCCAGCCGCTCTGACGCTCGCGGCTCGATCCTCGAAGGTCAGGAACCCGCCGCCTGAATCGGCGTGGGGCAGCGACCTTCGGATTTTTTTTAATTCGGTGTCACACGGGTGCTCTTCGCGACGCTCTTGTCTCAGTGGGTTCGGGCTCTGAGCACGCCGATCTGGCGTTGCGCGGGCCAACCGCTTCGACTTTCCGACCGGACTCCCGATCGGACCAGAGCAACGACTGCGCGAGGATGCAAGAGCAAGACCGCCAGAATCCTGACCAAGGTGTTCAACCCTCGTTCGCGCAAGCCGAGTTCGTGGGTGGTCTCGTGGCGCTGGCGTACGAGTTGGCCAACGAGGATTTACCCGGTTGGCTGACCGGCTTGCAGCAGGCGCTGCGCTCTCGCCTCGGCGTTGCTGAGCACCTCGCGGGCGTCTGGGTGTGCGACCCGACGAATCTGGAGGGTGCACCGGGCTGGGTGAGCGATGATCTCTCTGTCGCAGCCGGGGTGCTGGGCGAGATGAGCAAGTCTGTCGTGATCGACGGGAGCGATCCCGCGCTCGAGGCCGCGGTGCCCTCCGGTCTCGCGGGCGGACTCTGTGCAGACCATCTCGGAGGGTTTCTGCGCGTGGTCGTCCCGGTGCTTGGCCTCGACTCGGCGCGAACCATGTTCGTCCAGATCGAATCTCGTGGCGACGATGGTCTGGCTCCCTGGGCCCGCGATGCCATCCGCATCGCGACGACCGGATTCGCCGCCGCTTACGCTCACGGCATCGGTCGCTTGCGAGAACAGCGCCACACGCTCATGGAGCCGCTGAGCCAGTATGAACGCCTCGCAGCGGGTCTTCTGGTGGAGGGGCGCACAGAGAACTCCATCGCGAAGCAGCTCGATAAGTCGCCGCACACTATTCACGAGTACGTGAAGCGGATCTACAGGGCGTGGGGCGTGCGCAACCGCATGCAGATGCGCGACCGCTGGTTCGACCGGCGCCTCGCCCGGAGCGACTGAGCGCGACTACGCGGTGATCCACGAGGCGAGCGTGTCAGTCTCCTCGAGTGTCTGCACCGCGTGATCCGCGCCGCTGTCCAGGAGATCCTGCACGCTGAACCGGCGTGTTGAGACGCCCAGGCAGCGGCAGCCGTGCGCTTTAGCGCACAGCACGTCCTCGGGCGTGTCGCCAACGATCACCACACGTCGGGGGTCTGTGGGCGTGTCGCCGTTGAGCAGCGTCCGCCACCGCTCGATGCCCACGGGCGTCATGTCCGGGCGCACCGGCTCGGTGCCCGGCGCATCGGAGCTCCAGACCCGGATCGTGAAGCGGTCGGGCTCGACGCCGCAGGCGCGGAGTTTGATGGAGCCGGTCTCGGGGAAGTTGCCGGTGAGCAGGCCCAGGGTGACGAGGCTGTCACCCTCGAGCGCGGTGACCAGGTCCAGCGCCCCCGCACAGGCCCCGGCTTTGCCCTCGATCGCGCCGGGGAGGTACGCGGCGTATCGCTCTCGGAACCGGTGGACGTGATCAGGGCCGTGCTCCACGTCGTGCGCGCGAAGCAGGTCGCGGAAAATGACAGGGTCCAGCCGCCCCGCATACTCCACGCGCCATTCGTCGAACTGGTCGCCATACAGCTCTCGCCCCGCGGCTCCGACCGCGTCGATGCCGGCGCCCAGCGTGTCGATGAGTGTGCCGTCGATATCGAAAAGCACGAGCGTGCGCCGGTCGGTCATTGTCTGATCTCGAACAAGGGGGTGTCGGAAAGGGCGGGGGGCGTCACCTGATCGGGTGAGGGGTCAAAGGCCCGGATCTCGTTGATGCCGGGGCCGAGGTGTTCGTCGATGCCCTGTTCAAGGGCGGCGAGCGCATCGTGTGTTCCAACAGCGACCAGGCACACCGAACCGTCCGGTTCGTTGCGCACCCAGCCCGAGACACGCAAGCGTTGCGCAAGGCTCTGCGCCGTGTAGCGGAAGCCCACGCCCTGCACCCTGCCGGAATAGCGACGCCCTATGCGATCCATCGGGTCGATGGTACGCGCGTCCCGGAACCGGTTATCTGCAGAAAGAGGGTCAAGATGGGCGGTATTTCTGCCAAAGTGGCGGGGTAGGGGTTGATTTATCGGGGGAGTCATGTAGCGTTGCTCAGTTCGTTTCCGCGTCGGACACAAACGGGTCGAGCGGGTGAGACCAAGCGTCATCACCCCGGCCAATTCCTCCTCCTCCCGACGCGCAAGCAGCTTGGTTCATGGATGACCGATCGGTTGGTGTTCGCGCCGGGAACGTCCCCGTGCG
Organism: Phycisphaerales bacterium; assembly: GCA_029260475.1. Classification (GTDB taxonomy): domain Bacteria; phylum Planctomycetota; class Phycisphaerae; order Phycisphaerales; family UBA1924; genus OFTM391. The sequence goes on from JAJDDE010000014.1 coordinate 13,471, forward strand.
CACGGATCGCCGCCGTTACCGCTGCAAAAACGTAGGTGTGCGTGCTCACGCGACGACTCCTCCATCCTTTTTCTCCCGCCGGCACCAGCGCCGGACCGGCCCGCTTCGACGACACGGAGAAGGACCGCGTCCGCGATAGCGTGGACATCGCGGACATCGTCGGCGAGCACCTCGCGCTCAAGCCCAGCGGCAGCGAGTTCAAGTGCCTCTGCCCCTTCCACGACGACAAGAACCCCTCCATGTGTGTCATCCCGCGCAAGCAGATCTTCCACTGCTTCGTCTGCGGCACCGGAGGCGACGTCTTCAAATTCGTCATGCAGTACCACGGCATGGGCTTCCGCGAGGCGCTGGAGTTCCTCGCGCAGCGCGCCGGGATCGAGCTGTCACAGGGCCGCGCCGAACCGCGTGAGCAGGCCGCCCCGGGCGAGCCGACGAAGGACGACCTCGCGCGGGCGAGCGCCGTCGCGCAGAGCTTCTTCAAGACGATCCTGCTGAACGACGAGCACGGCGCCAAGGCGCGGGCCTGCATCCAGGATCGCGGCATCTCCGACGCAATGGTCGAATCCTTCGGCATCGGCGCCGCCCCCGATCGGTGGGACGGACTGCTCCAGACCGCCACCGGCAAGGGCATCGACACGCAGGCACTCTTCCGAGCAGGCCTCCTCAAGCAGCGCGACGACGGCGGCCACTACGACGCCTTCCGCGATCGCCTGATCTTCCCCATCCACGATCAGGCCGGTCGCCCCGTCGCCTTCGGCGGGCGCCGCCTCTCCGATGACGACTCGGCCAAGTACCTCAACTCCGCCGAGTCGCCCCTCTTCGACAAGAGCGCCACGCTCTACGGACTCGCCCAAGCCGGGCGTGCGATCCGTGACAAGCGCCGCGTGATCGTCACCGAGGGGTACACCGACGTCGTCGCCTGCCACCAGCACGGCTTCACCAACGTCGTCGCGACCCTGGGCACGGCGCTCACCGAGAAGCACGCGCGCATCCTTCGACGGGTCTGCGACGAGGTCATCCTCCTCTTCGACGGCGACGAGGCGGGCCAGCGCGCCGCCGACCGCGCCTTCGAGGTCTTCTTCCCCGAGGCGATGGACGTCCGCGTCGTCGTCCTCCCGGGCAACGCCGACCCCGACGACCTGCTCAAGCAACCCGGCGGTGAGGACGCCTTCCGCGAGGCGATCGCCAACGCCCGCGACGTGCTGGAGCACCGCGTGCGGCGCATGGAGGCCCAGCTCACCACCGACGGGCACGCCCGCGGCTCGGCTGGGCGCGGACGCGTCGTCGAGCAGATGGTGCAGCGGCTCAGCGAACTCGGGCTCGACGGCCTCCCGCCCGTCCGCAGACGCGCGGTCCTCGACCGTTTGGCGTCCATCGCCGGCGTTGACGCCTCCACCGTTGCCGAGGCCTCCAAGCAGCGCGGGCGTCCGAGCGTGCGCCGCGCAGAGCCGATCGACGACGATGCGCCGCGGCTCTACAAGCCCGCCGGCTCCGCCCAGCACGCCTTGGCGTGCCTCCTCGAGAACGGTGCCCTCGCGCACGCTCGACCCGACGACACCCGTCTGGTCTTCGCGAACTGCGCGGGCGACGAGGGCCTCGCGCCGTTGCTCGGCGTGATGGACGACCTCTTCGAGCGGGGCGACGACCCCGACGTCGCGGGCGTGCTCCGCGCCTCCAGCGACGAGCGCGTGACCGCCGTCGCGACGGCCTTCTCGCACGCGGCGCTCACGATCACACAGGAGTCGCTCGGCGCGTACTTCCGAGACTGCGTCGAGCGCCTGCGCCTCGACCAGGCGGTGCGGGACAACCGCGCTTCTGACAACGAGGACTCGGTCCTCGAATCGGCTATCGCCGCCCGACGTTTGCACCAGACCAACGCCGCCGGCCTGACGCGTCACGCGTCGCGCGCCGTGCGTGCTCATAACTCCACCACCAACACCCCCGACGGAGGTGCCCCCCGTGAGGCGTGAGTTCCACCCTGCTTTGACCGATCTGATCTCCCTCGCAGCCCGACGCCGCTGGCTCGGCTACGAGGAGCTCAACGACGTACTGCCCGACTACTTCGTCAACATGGACACGATCGACGAGGTGCTCGTGCAGCTCGATCTCGCGTCCGTTGAACTGGTCCATCTGCACGAGTTCCGCTCCCGCCGCTGGCGCGAACGTCGCCAGAACGGCGAGACGCTCAACCTCAAGGAACTCCTCAAAGCGCGCCGGCGCTCCAAGGACGAGCCCTCCTCCGAAGACGACGTCAACGACAAAGGCAGCGCCCTCGTGGACGACGAGGAAGCCGTCGCACAGGAGGAGCAGGAGCAGGAAGAGCAGGCCTCGGAGTCCACGAGCAAGCGCATCGACGACCCGGTCCGCATGTACCTCACGCAGATGGGCACGATCCCGCTGCTCACCCGCCCCGAGGAGATCCGTCTCGCCAAGAAGATCGAGACGACGCGGATGATCTTCCGTCGCCGCGTGCTCGAGAACGACTTCGCGGTCCTCGAGGCCTGCGCGATCCTCGACAAGGTGCACACCTCGGACCTGCCGTTCGACCGCACGATGCGCGTCTCCACCGCCGAGGAGGATTCCAAGCAGAAGATCGCGGCCCGCATCCCCTACAACGTCCCCACGGCGCGCACGCTCGTCGAGCTGAACCGCCAGGACTGGGCCTCCCTGAACGAGGCTCTCGACGCCGGCGACGAGGAGGCCGAGGCCTCCATCCGCGAGCGCATCGCGCGCCGCCGGCGCAAGCTCGCGACGCTCCTCGAGGAATGCTGCCTGCGGACCAGCCGCATCGCGCCGATCCACAAGCGACTGCAGTCGATCAGCAAGAAGATGACCGAACTCGTCAAGGAGCTCGAGAAGGCCGACGCCAACCCGGACCGCTACGAGCCCGAGGACATCGCCTTCATGCAGGAGGAGCTCGACGGCTTCCGCGAGATGGTGCTCCTGGAGCCCTGTGAACTCGCCAAGAACGTCAAGTGCATGGACGACGTCTTCTGGGAGTACGAGCAGGGCAAGCGCGACCTCAGCGCCGGCAACCTGCGCCTGGTCGTCTCGATCGCCAAGAAGTACCGCAACCGCGGCCTGTCCTTCCTCGACATCATCCAGGAGGGCAACACGGGCCTCATGCGCGCCGTGGACAAGTACGAGTACCAGCGCGGCTACAAGTTCAGCACCTACGCGACGTGGTGGATCCGCCAGGCCATCACCCGCGCGATCGCCGACCACGCCCGCACCATCCGCATCCCGGTCCACATG
>JAJDDE010000015.1 GCA_029260475.1 Phycisphaerales bacterium
TGCTTTGGGCAGATCCCGGAATCGGCGACGTCCAGATTTCGGGACTTTCTGAGTGCGGGCGATTTTTCGGACGCCCCCGGGATCTGCGAAGCGCAGTTCCCGGCCACCCGGAGGGGATGGGCTCGGCGCACTAAAGCGGGAGTGCGTTCATCGGGAGTGCATCGTCTTCCATCCCAGCCCACCAGCGTGCGGATGACCATGCCCATTGGGTCGGTGAAGTCACTAGCCCGGCGCGCACCGGGTTGGCGTGGATGTACTCGATCTTCTCGCGGAGTTCAGTTTCACTGAAGATGTTGCGGTCGTAGCCGCCGCCGGGTTGCCACAACTGGCGCACGCCATTGTCCTTTGTGATGGCGCTGAGGACCGGGGCCTTGAGCTCGCTCCAACGCTTGATGACGCGCTGCGCGAAAGGCTGTTTGATGCTGCGGCAGATCGCTGCGACGTCAGAGCTTGCATTGTCTGGAAAGAGCATGAGATGCACATGATTGGGCATGACGACCCATGCGTTGAGCGCGAATGTGTGCGTCTCTCGGGCGCGAGCGAGCGATGTGACGAACTCGTCGCGGATGGCAGACGTCCCGAGTAGATCGAGGTTGCGATAGCAGGAGAAGGTGAGGAAGCGGGCGTGGTTGTGACCTTCGATGCGCTTCATCTGACTCGTAATAGTACATATTGAGCGGCGGGTGGCCGGGAACTGCTGCTTTGAGCAGATCCCGGATTCGGCGACGTCCAGTTTTCGGGAGTTGTCTGCGTGCGGGGGGCTCAGCGGACACCCCCGGGATCTGCGGGGCGCAGTTCCCGGCCACCCGGAGTGGCTCACTTCGGCAACATATAAAACCCACCGCCCGTATCCACCAGCCGCCCCTGCTTCGCGAGTTCCTGCCACATCTCGTGCGGGAAGTCGTTCGGCGCCGTGATCGCATCGATCTCGGAGGCGTGCCCGCCCGAGAGGAGGCGGCCGCTGAGGCGGGATTCGTCGTTGAGGCGGACGAGCTTGAGGCGCTTCTTGAAGGCGCGCATCGCGGCGCCGAGGTCGTCGTGGCTGAAGGCGGCGGGGGCGGATGCGGAGGATGGGCCGCTGGGCGGGGGGACGGGGGTGGTCTTGCCCTCCAGGGCGTTGAGCAGGGCGCGGAGGCCCGCGAGGTCCTGCGCCTTCACCACGGCGCTGGCGGCGGCGGGGTCCGCGGGCGTGCGCCCGATGAGGCGACCGATCAGGGCCCACGCCGCGGGGGCGCCTTTGCCCGCTTCGATGTCGTCGGCGAGAGAACGCAGCTTGTCGATCATGTTCATGGCGTCAGGATACGCGGGCGAGGGGCGTGTCCGAGGTGGGGAGGTTTTGGACGTGACGGGTCTGCGACAGGGGGTATGGTGAACCCATGCGAGACCCGCTCTCCCAACGCGAGCACCAATCGACGCGCACCGTGCTGCGGGTGGTGGGGCCGATCCTGCTGCTTGCGGGCGTCACCTGCCTGGTGATCGGGACAGCCAATCTGTTCACGAGCCGCGGGGCCCCCACGCTCTTCTGGCTGAATTTCGTGGGGCTGCCGCTGATCTTCGTGGGCATCGTGATGACGTTTTCGGGGTTCATGGGCAAGGTCACGCGGTATATGGGGCGCGAGCAGGGCCCGGCGGTGAGCCACACGTTCAACGAGATCGCCAAGGGCACCCAGCCGGGCGTGCGCGACACGTTCCGTGCGATCCGCGAGGGCTTGGCGGGGGAGGCGGACGCCAGTTCGAGGGCGTGCCCCGCCTGTGGCACCACGAACGACGCCGACGCCCGGTTCTGTGACGACTGCGGCGGGTCGATGCCGGTCGCCCGCGACTGCCACTCCTGCGGCGAGCCGAACGACGCGACGGCGCGGTTCTGTGACGCCTGTGGCGAGGCGCTGGAGCCGGCCTGACATGCTCAAAAATGACAACCGCCCCACCAGGAGGCGGGGCGGCGTCAGAAGAGGGCGAGGCGGGATTCGAACCCGCGAATACTGGATTTGCAATCCGGCCCCTTAGTCCACTTGGGTACTCGCCCATTCCGATGAGCAGGGCGCCATCCCGGGGCTGGGAAAACGCCGCTGGGGCTCAGCGGGATCGTAAGCATAGCACGCGATCCGCCACCCGATCCACACCCGGAGTGTCAGAACCCGGTCCGGACACCGGTCTAGATGGTGTGCCAGACCGGTTGCATCGCCCGATATCCTGTCTGTGATGCAACGCCCCTCAACGATCAACAGCGCCCTCCTCGCCCTCGTGCTCGCTGCGGGCTCCGCCCTCGCGCAGATCGAGACCGATCCCGACGAGGCGCTCGTGCCAACCAGCGAGCAGGAGGACGTCATTCTGCGCCCCACGGAGGGCGGCGACACCTCCGCACCCGGGCTCGACCTCCCCGACCCGCGACCCGGTCAGGGCACCGAGCTGCCCGAGGGCACGCTGATCACCGGGGCCCAGGGGATCGTGGTGCCGCTGACGAGTGGGGGGTGGGCCTTCGTCTTCGACCAGGACACCGAGGGCAAGGCGGACCCGCCGATGGTGCTGCAGCCCTCTATGCAAACGGCTCAGATGCTGCGTCTGGTCGGGGCGCGCGAGGACACCATGACGCTGCGCATCGCGGGCGAGGTGCAGCGGTACCTCGGGCGGCACTACCTGCTTCCCTACCGGTTCGATGTGGTCGCCTCGGGCGACGGGGTCGAGCAGAAGCCCGCCGATGAGCGTGCCGCCGAGGCGGAAGAGACGCTCACGCGGGGCGGTGACGAGACCGCCGACGAGCTCGCGGCCCGCGTGGACCGCGCCGCCGAGGAGCAGCGCCGTCGTTCGATCCCGAACGCGACGACTCCGGGCGAGAACGCGACGGACGCGACGCCCATCGCGACCGAGGGCACGCTGGTGATCGACGTGAGCGGGCGCATCGAGCGTGATACGTCGGGGCTGTGGGTGTTCACGTCCGACAACGACGCGGACTCGACGGGCCAGGAGACGCTAGAGGGCGCGGTGACGCTGGTGCCCTGCCTCATGCTGCAGGCGATGGAGCGAGACCTGAGCGTGTCGTCGGCGCGGACGCGTTTGTCGATCTCGGGGCGCGTGCTCGTGTTCGAGGGCGCGAACTACCTGTTGCCGACGCTGTACCGACTGACCCCCGATACCGGCGGCAATCTGACCTCGGCGCAGTGATGCGGACGATCGGTGGCTCGGGCACCATGGCCCGGATAACGCCGATCGCGTGATTGGACCCAACCAGCCGTCGCACGCGTCAGGCCTCTGTGCCCGACCGTTGCAGACGTGCGCGCCGGGGTTGCCTCAACGGCATGATCGTCGAGCCTTCCCCAGCTTCGCCCGAAGCAGGGCGTGAAGCGATCCGTTCGGGTCGCCGGGAGGTTTGTACCGATGGCAGGCAACAACAACGGGAAAGTCACCGACGCGTCGTCGCGATGGGATGACAAGAAGGTCTTCACCACCGGTGAGGCCGCGGAGCTTTGCAAGGTGTCGCAGCAGACGATCATCCGCTGCTTCGACTCCGGGCGGCTCTCGGGCTTCCGGGTGCCCGGCTCGCGATTCAGGCGGATCCCGCGTGAGGAGCTCATCCGCTTCATGCGCGACAACGAGATCCCGACGGACGCGCTGCAATCGGGCCCCGCGACGATCCTGTGCGTGGACGACGACCAGGAGATCCTGGACCTCTACGTCGAGGCCTTCAGCCGCATGGGCGGGTACCGCGTCGTCACCGCGACGACGGGCTACGACGCGGGCCTGATGACCGAGCAGCACAAGCCGGACCTCATCGTGCTGGACTACATGCTCCCGGACGTGAACGGCAACGTGGTCTGCGAGCGTGTGCGGGCCCACCCGGAGCTCAACAGCACGCGGATTCTCTTCGTCTCGGGCGTGATCGACGAGGCGGAAGTGAAGGGGCTCATGGACGCGGGGGGCGACGGCTTCCTCCGCAAGCCCTTCGATCTCGACGAACTCAAGAACACAGTCACGGACTTGGTCGGCGCCAAAGCGTGATCGCGCCGTTCACGCCCGCCTGACGGAGTAACGCCCTTGCCCTCCGAGGCGCACACAAAGCTGATCCTCGAGGAGATCGATGCGCTGCCAACGATCTCGACGGTCGCGCTGCGCGTCCTCGAGATCACCGGCACCTCGGACGCCGACGTCCGGAAAGTCATCCACCTCGTCGAATCCGACCCCGCGCTCACGGCGCGGCTGCTGTCGCTCTGCAGAAAGGCGAGCGTCACGACGGCGCACGCGGTGGAGACGGTGGAGCGTGCGGTGCTGCTGCTGGGCCTGCAGCAGGTGCGATCGGCGCTACTCTCGGTGGAGGTGTACAGCCTCTTCCCCGTCGCCGAGGACGACGAATCGCTCCACATCGATATGAAGGGGTTCTGGTTGCACTCGATAGCGGTCGCGTGCGCCGCGGAGATGCTGGCCGAGCGGTATCCATCGGGCCTCAGCAGCGCGAAGCCCGAAGAGGCCTTTCTCTGCGGCCTTCTCCACGATCTTGGCAAACTGGCCCTCGAACGCGTGCTGCCCAAGGCGTACGCGAAGGTGCTGGACATCGCGCGCACGAAGCGCGTGAACCTCGCCGAAGCCGAGGTGAAGGTGTTGGGCGTAGACCACCACACCGCGGGGCGTCGCCTCGCGGAGCGATGGGGCTTGCCGCACGCCGTGCAGGACGTAATGTGGCTGCACGCCCTGGATCCGATGGCGCTCCCGCACCTGCCGCACACGCCCACGCTCCGCGCCGTGACCGCCGCGGACGCCATCGCGCGCACGCACGCTCTGGGCTGGACCGGCAACCACGCCCCGCCGCCCCGCCTCGACCTGCTTCTCGAGTCCTGCGGCTACCCCAAGTCCGCCGCCGACGGCATGCTCGACGAGCTGATGCGCCGCATCACCGACCGCAGCGCGGGGCTCGGGCTCTCGGACACGGAGGACCCCGAAGCCCTCATGCGCTGGTTCACCGGGGCCAACCGTGAGCTGGGAAAGCTCAACGCGAGCTTCGCGGCGGAGGCGCGCGACGCGGACCTCGTCGCGCGCACGATGCGGGACATATCGAGCGTGCTCGCCGAATCGCACACGCTGTCGTCCACGCAGCAAGCCCTGGGCGTTGTGGCGCGGTCGATCCAGAGCGTCACCGGTTCGTCCGTCCGCGCCGCGGTCTGGCAGTCCAGACGCGGCAGCCCGTGGTCCGTGCTTCGCGTGCGGGCCGGGGGTGAGGTGAACGCCGCGGGCGAGATCGAGAGCGACCACCAGCCCGCCCCGGACCTGGGGCAGATATTCACGCACGCCGACCAGTCCGCCCGGGCCGGGCAGGCGACGTCGGCCTTCGCGGAGGTCCTAGGCGACACGATCCCGCTCGAGTCGCTGGACACCGTGGCGCTCGCGCCGGGTCACGGGCCGGCGGCGGTCTTCTTCTGCGACCCGCCCGGCACGAAGACGCCCCTGGGCGAACCGATGCTGCGCGAGGCACTCGAGGCCGCGTGGAGCGCCGCGCTGACCGGCGCCTCACGCCACGAGGGCGCCGTGAGCATGAGCGACGAGCTGAGCAGCGCGAGCCGGCGCATAGCGACCGATATGGAGCAGCGCGCCGTGCGCATGAGCGAGGCCTCCGTCGCGGAGATCACCGCGGGCGCGGCCCACGAACTGAACAACCCGCTCACCGTCATTAGCGGTAAGGCGCAGCTCCTGGTGAGCGCGCTAAGGGGCACGAAGAACGCGGCACACGCCGCCTCGATCATCCGCGCGGCGCACACCGCGAGCCAGCTCATCGAGAGCGTGCGGGCCCTGTGTACAGACATCGAGCTCCATCGCAGCGAGGTCGTGCTCAACGACCTGCTCGAGCACGGCGCCGTGGAGGCACGCAAGCGTCTGGAACGCGAGGGCGGGGACACGGGTCTGGGGGGGGTGCGCATCAGCCTGTCCGAGAACGCCCCGACCGTGCTGTATGTGGACCCCGCACAACTCCTCTGGTCGGTTACAGAACTCCTGACCAACGCGGCACAGGCCCATCCCAAGACGGGGATCTGGGTGAGGGTTGGCCTCAGCGGGGGATCGGGCCGACTCACTCTCTGCGTCGAGGACGACGGCGACGGCATGAGCCAGCAGACGCTGGCGCACGCCAGCGACCCGTTCTACTCGAGCAAGGCCGCCGGGCGGAGACCGGGGCTCGGGCTCGCGAGAGCCCGTCGGATCGTGGAGGCCCACCGAGGGGTGCTGGAGTTGTCCTCGTCGCCCGAGACCGGCACACGCGTGTCGATCGTCCTGGAACGCGAGGCCTGGGAGCGTTCGTCGGTGGAGAGACCGGCGGCCTGATCCGCGTCAGTAGCGCGCATCAGCGAGTGAGAGAGCACGGAGCAGGAGAGCATCGAAATGTCTTCCCAAGACCAGTCCCACCAGTGGGAGCAGCCCGCGGCACAGCCCGAGCACGCCACCCGACCCGTCCGCGTCCTCGCGATCGGTCTCGATGACGAGACGACGATAGCGCTCGACGAGCTGGGCACCGAAATCCGCGTGGCGCCCGACGCCACCACGTGCTGGGACTGGCTCGACGCGGGCGATTTCGACGCGTTGATGATCGGACCCGGTCTCAAGAAGCGCGACGCCATCGAACTCGCCCAGCGCGTCAACGATTCGGAGCACGCCACCCGTCCGGTATTCGCGAATCCGAGGCCCACCGTCGCGTTCTCGGTCGATGCCATGCGCTCTGGTGCGGTCGATCTGATCCGCACCCCCATCCAGACCGACCACGCCCGATGCGCCCTCGATCGTGCCCGCGAACAGGCCGACCTTGCACGCAGCCAGAGGCGTCGCGTTGAGCGTCTCAAGAAGATCTGCCAGCGGCTCCACGCTTCTCGCGAGGACGCGAACCGGCAGGTAGACGTCCTCTGCTCCGACCTCGCGAGCGCGTACCAGGAGATCGCCAGGCACATGCCCACGAGCGAGATGAACAACTCCGCCTTCACCCAATCGATCCGCTCAGAACTCGACGTCGAGGCGCTGCTGCGCATGACGCTCGAGCACGTCCTGGCGAAGACCGGGCCGACGAACGCCGCGGTGTACCTGCCGACGGGTTCGGGCGATTTCGCTCTCGGTGCGTACGTGAACTACAGCCTCCCGAGCGACACCGCCGACGTGGTCCTGGACCACATGGCCGACACCCTCGCACCCGCCTTCGCGGGCGACGACACCCTCCAGACCTTCGGGCCCAACCAGCTCGCCGACCGCGTGGAGGGCGTGGAGGGCTGGATCGGGGACGGCGCCACCGTCGTCTTCGCCTGCATGAACGAGGGCGAGACGCTCGCGGTCGCGACGCTCTTCCGCGACGCCCACGAGCCCTTCGCACAGGACGCGATCGACGAGATCGACAGCGTCCGCGCCGAGTTCGCGGCGCAGCTCGCCAAGGTCATCCAGATCCACAACAGGCACAAGCCCAAGGACACATGGCCCGGCTTCGAGGTCGATGACCACACCGATGACACGGGCGATGATCTGGGCTTCGGGGACGACTACGGCATGGCCGCCTGATCAGTCGTCTTCGGGCTCTGGGGCCAGCAGTTCTTCGAGCACGACGTCCTCGTCCACGCCCTCGACGCTGAATCCGGCGTTCTTCGACGCCGCCTCGCGCTTCTTGTCCTGCTGCTTGCGGTGCTCGCCCGAGAGCAGGTCGTTGAGGTCCGCGCGCTTGCGCTCGCGGAGCAGCAGGCGCACCGGCACCTCCACGAAGGGCGTCCGCTCCCGGATGCGGTTCATCATGTACCTCTCGTACTCGGGCGTAAAGAGGTCTGGCCGGTTGATGACGAGCACGATCGTCGGCGGCTGCACCGCGACCTGCGCCGTGTAGAGCACCTTGACCTTGGTGCCCAGCTTCGAGCTGGGGCCGCGCTCATCGAGGATGGAGCGCATGATGTCGTTGAGCTCGCTCGTCTTCACGCGCGTCCGCGCCTGGTCGAAGAGCTCGAAGGCGACCTGGCAGACCTCCTTGAGGCCACGCCCGTCGGGCGAGGCGCTGAAGACGATCGGCGCGAAGGAGAGGCCCGGCATCGTCTTCTGGACGTACGCCAGGTAGTCCATCGTGGAGACGGCCTGGCCCTTGGTGTTCTTGCGCCCCTCCGCGAGGTCCCACTTGGTGACCACGATCAGGCAGGGCTTGTGCGACTCGGCGATGTAGTTGCCAAGGCGCTTGTCCACGCCCGAGAGGTCCGCAGTCGAGTCGATGCAGAGCAGCACCACGTCCGCGCGCTCGATGCTGGCCCTCGCCCGCATGTCCGCGTAGTGCTCCACGCGCTGCTCCATCTTGGCGCGCTTGCGCACACCCGCGGTGTCGATCGCGATCAGGCTGCGCCCGTCCATCTCGAAGCGGACGTCGATGGAGTCGCGCGTGGTGCCCGGGATCTCCGAGACGATCACGCGGTCCTCGCCCGCGAGGGCGTTCACGAACGTGCTCTTGCCCGCGTTGCGTTTGCCGACGAGCGCGATGCGCAGCTCGGGCTCGGTGCCAAGGTCCTCCATGGAGGTCTCGGGCAGCGCCTCGTAGAGCTTCTCGGTGAAATCGCGACGGCGGAAGTTGTGCAACGCGCTGACGATCCAGGGCTCGCCGAAGCCGAGCGCCGAGGCCTCGAGGGCGAGCGCTTCCATCGCGTCGTTGTCCACCTTGTTGGCGACGACGTAGATGGGCACCCGCGTGCCGCGCCCGTCGCCCGAGGCGGTCTTGCGGAGCGAACGCTCGCGCAGCAGCTTGGCGACCATCTCGTCGATGGAGGTCACGCCGTCCTGCGCGTCGATGACGAACAGGATCAGGTCCGCGCGCTCGACGGCGTGCGCGATCTGCTTCTCGATGTCGCCGGTGAGCTGGTTGAGGTCCTGCCCCGCGTCGTCGTACCGCCCGTCCTGCGCGGTGTACACGCCGAAGCCGCCCGTGTCGGTGATCTCCACGAGGCGCGGCGGCTCGGTTTGCAAGGGGCCCGTGATCTGCACCATCGTGGTCACACGATCGCGCGTCACGCCCGGCATGTCGTCCACGATGGAGATACGCTGGCGCGCCAGCATGTTCAGCAGCGACGACTTGCCCACGTTCGGGCGACCCACAATGGCGACTCGGAAAAGGCTCATGAGCCGTGATGCTAGGCCGGATTACGGGGAACGCTCGCACGATCTCGCGGAACCGCCCCCTCAGGCCTTGGCGGCGACGAGCTGGTGCCTCGCCAGGTCCTGATAGAGCTCGCACCGCCCCAGGAGCGCGTCGTGCGTGCCGATATCGACGATCTTGCCCACGTCAAGGACCACGATCCGGTCGGCGTGGACCACCGTGCTCAGGCGGTGGGCGACCACCAGGCACGTCCGCCCCTCGGACATCGCCCGGACCGCGTCGGTGATCCGGGCCTCGCTCTCGGCGTCGATCATGCTCGTCGCCTCGTCCATGATCAGGATTGCCGGGTCGCGGGCGATCGCGCGTGCGATGGACAGGCGTTGGCGCTGACCCCCCGAGAGGGTCATCCCGCCGTCACCCAGCTCGGTGTCGTACCCGCCCGGCAGGGCCCGGATGAACTCATCGGCGGTGGCGCGTTTGGCGGCGTCTTCCAGGTGGGCGCGGTCCGGAGCGTGGAGCCCGTACCCGATGTTCTCCGCGATGGTGCCGCGGAAGAGCACCGTCTCCTGCGTAACAACCGCGAGCTGGTTGCGCAGCGTCGCGAGGCTGACGCCCGCGAGGTCGTGCCCGTCGATGAGCACGCGTCCGGCCTTGGGCTCGAAGAGCCGGGGCACGAGCCCGAGCAGCGTGGTCTTGCCGCTGCCGTTGGGCCCGACGAAGGCGACGGTTTCACCCACGTGGATGGAGAGGTCGATGCCGCTGAGCGCATCCCGCTCGGCGTTCGGGTAGCGGAGCGAGACGCCCTCGAACGCGATCGATTCCGCGTGCCGCGCGAGCGTCTGGCCCTTCTCGACGTCCTCCGCGGGGCGGTCGAGGAGCTCCATGATGCGCTGGGCGGCGGCCTCCGCGATCGTCAGGTCCTGCACCACCGTGTTCAGCGGCTTGAGGCTCTGCCCCGCCACGCCGAGCGCGCCGAGCACGCCCACCAGCTGTTCCACGCTGATCTCGCCGATCAGGATCTGCTTGATGCCGATGAGCGCCAACACGCCGACCGCCGCGAAGACGATGAGCTCGGTGAGGGGGCTGGAGAGGGCACGCGCGACGCGTGCGCGCAGGTGCTGCTGGTACACCTGCTCGTTGCGGGAGGCGAACCGCTCGGATTCGAGCGCCTCGGTGTGGTGGACCTTGACCACGCGCAGGCCCGCCAGCGCCTCCGAGGCGACGCCCAGCAGCTTGCCCTGCCCCCGCATCGCCGCCTTCGACGCCCGCCTGATCCGCTTGGCGAGCTTGCGGATCACCAGCGTGAGCAGCGGCGCGATCGCGAGGGTGATCAGCGCGAGCTTCCACTGGATGGAGAAGGCGACGATGAACGCCGCGGCGCCCTTGGTGAGCTGCGCGACGGCTTTGTTTGTCAGTGCCTGGAACCCGCGACCCAAGGCGTTCGCGTCGTTGACTACGCGGCTGAGCCAGTCGGCGCCGTGCCCTTCGAGCGCGACGTTCATCGGCGCACGCACCAGGCGATCGAAGGCGCGGGAGCGGATATCCGTCACGGCGCGCAGGGAGATCGTCATCGAGGTCGCGGCGTGCAGGAAGTTCGCGGTCGCTCCGATCACCGTGAGCACGCCCAGAAGGATGAAGACCCAGAGCACCGAAGCGAAGGCGTCGGTGGGGATCGCGCCGATCCAGGCATCCGGGATGACGCCGCCCAGCCGCGCGTCGAGATCCGTCGCCTTCTCCACGAGCGGGCTCACCTTGTCTTCGCTGCCCTCGAGGACGACCTTGACGATCGCGACGAGCCCGAGCAGCCCCGCGCCGAGGCCCGCCGCGGAGATGAAGGCCATGACGAGCGCGAACGCGAGCCAGGCGCGGTAGCGCAGCACGTCGGGGAGCAGTCTTCGGAAGGCGGGAAGCATGGGGGGTGATTGTCAGCGTTCGGGCGCGCCGCGTCCAACGGTCAGGTGTGAAGCCCGCAGAGGCGGGCGAAATCGGCCCAGAACGTCGCGTATGTCTTCCGCACGCAGCCCGGGTCGTTGATCAGCACGTTTGGACGACGCAGCGCCAACAGAGCGCCGGACATCGCCATCCGGTGGTCCTCGTAGGTATCGAAGGTGACGGGGTTCGTCCCGAGATCGCCTGGCGTGATGACTACGCCCTCGTCCGCCTCGCCCAGAGCCCCCTTGTGGGCGAAGACCTCGATGCCCGCCCCGACCTTTGCCAGTTCGATCCGCATCGCCTCGATGCGGTCGGTCTCCTTCACGCGGAGCGTGCGGAGCCCCCGGATGGTGGTGGGCCCTTCGGCACAGGCCGCGACCGCGCCGAGTGTCATCGCGGCGTCGGGCATGTCCGACAGGTCCGCCTCAATGCCGACCAGCCGGCCCGTGCCCGTCACGCTCGTGGTGTGCGCCGACCGCTCGACGCGTGCGCCCATCTGTTCGAGCAGCAACGGGAATTCGGCGTCACCCTGCAGCGACGCGGTGCCCAATCCGGGGGTCTCGATCGTCAGCCCATCGAGGAGGGCGCCGGCGCCCCAGAGGTAGGTGGCGCCCGACGCGTCGGGCTCGATATCGAGGGAGAAGGCGCCGAGCGGCGCGTGCCCGATGCGCACGCGCATGAGCCGGTCGGGGCCCTCGATGGTGACGTGGGCCCCGAGGCGTTCGAGCAGGCCCGCGGTCATGCGCACGTACGAGGGGCTCGTCGCGGGGTCGGTGTAGCGGATGTCGATGCCGCGCTCGAGCCACGGCGCGATCTGCAGGAGGGCGCTGACGTACTGCGAGCTGAGCGTGGTGGAGACGTCGAGTGTGCCGCCACCGGCGCAGCCGATCGGGTGTACGCGCACCGGCACGAAGCCCGGCTCGCCCAGTTCCTCGATGGTGACGCCGAGTTGCCGGAGCAGGCCAACGAGTTCGCCGATCGGGCGCTGGCGCATGCGTTCGTTGCCGTCGATCACCACGGGCCCGTCCGCCAGGACGACCGCCGCGGTCAGGAACCGCGTCGCGGTGCCGGCGTTGTTGAGGAAGAGCGTGGTTTCGTCCTGACCGGCGCGGAATCGTCCGCCAACACCCGTGACGCGGAGCGTGTCGTCTTGTTGCTCGCAGTCCACGCCGAGTTGGGCGAGCGCCGCGAGCATGCGCTGCGCGTCGTCCGCATCGGTGAGGGCACCGGTGAGCGTGGAGACGCCGTCGGCGAGGGCCGCCAGAAGGAGCGCGCGGTTGGTGAGGCTTTTGGAGCCGGGCGGGCGGATGCGGAGCGTTCGCGGTCCACCCATCGGCGGGCCCGGCAGTACGAGGGGATCGGTGATCGTCTCCAAGGGCGCGAGGAGGCCCTCCGCGGCGGGCGGGGTCACCCGTTGCCCCCGGTGTCCTTTCGGAAGACGGCGACGACGTCCTCGACCGGGATCACGAAGAGGCGGTTGTCGCCCTCGAAGTCCACGGGGATCGCGTTCTTCGGGTTGAAGAGCACGCGGTCGTACCGTTCGATCGGGTAGTCCTCATCGCGCTCCACCTGCTGCGAGACGGTCATCACACGCCCGGTGAGCGTGGGGATCTCGATCTTGTCGGGGAGGTGGATGCCGCTCTTGGTCTGCTTCTTGTCCTCGTCCTTGCGGATGAGCACGCG
Source organism: Phycisphaerales bacterium (assembly GCA_029260475.1). Classification (GTDB taxonomy): domain Bacteria; phylum Planctomycetota; class Phycisphaerae; order Phycisphaerales; family UBA1924; genus OFTM391. The sequence continues at coordinate 12,692 of JAJDDE010000015.1, forward strand.
CAGCCCGATGGGCTCGACGACTTCGATCTCGGGGAGTGTGTCCTTGCGTGCCATGGTGTCATCGTATGCGCGGCGGCAACCGCGGGTTTAGCCCAGAGGGTCGATGAGCACCACGACGTCGTAGAGGGCGTGTACGCCCACCGCTATGCCGAATCCCCGCGTCACGAAGACGAGCCCGAAGTACGTCCCCGCGATGGCGTAATACGAGGCCAGCGACCAATCGAGCCCGCCGCCCGCGAGCACCGGGTGGTGGTACCAGGCGAAGGCGATGGAGGTGAGCACCAGCGCGCACGTCGCGGCGACCACGCGTTTCATGCGCAGGAGATCCTCGAAGAGCAGCATGAAGACCGCCATGCCGAGCAGTCGGAACAGGAGTTCCTCGTAGAGCCCCGCGCCGACGGCGATCGTCAGACGCTCGCCCAGCGCCGCCTGTTCCAAGGCGACGCCCGCGGCGGGTGCCATGCCCACCCCCAGCGCCCGCGCGAGGATCACGCCCAGGACCAGCAGCGGCACGGTCCAGACCGCTGCCTCGCCCCACATGCCCAGCACCACACCCGCTTTCACGCGCCATTTGTCGCGCGTCATCAGGTGCCAGAGCAGCAGCACAACAACGGTCAGTATCGCGGGCAGGTGGACGTTGGTGACGCCCAGCGAGGCGAAGACGTCCTGCAGCATGCGCTGCGCGAGCACCGTCTCACGCTCGCCCTGGTCGCCCGTGAGGTAGGCCCAAGCGCCGTATTCGAAGAGGGCGATGAGCGGGACGAGGAAGGCGAGGATGTGGATCGGGCGCGTCGCGAGGTGGAAGTAGCCACTCCGCCTGTTGGACAGGTCGAGCGCGCGGGCGGTGTCGGTGCGTGGTGCGGTGTCGTGTCTCGGCACGCGGGCAGCCTAGCCGACCGGATCAGCCGGTGACGAAGGCGTGCGCACCCTTCAGGATGCTCTCAGCACGCTTCCGGTCCTTCTTGGAGTATCCCACGAGGTGGGGCTCCACCTCGTTGCGGAAGTAATCGCGCACCGCGCGCTTCCACTGCTGCTTCTTGGGGTAGCGCGACTGGCGGAAGCCCAGGGCCTCGAGGACGTGGGCCGCATCGCGCATGTCCAAGCGCCCGTCGTTGTTGATGTCGCCCTTCAAGTCGCCTGAACTCAGGTAGCCGAGCACCATCGCGGCGTCCTGCGCGTCGATCACATCGTCGTTGTCCATGTCCGCGGGGTGGTCGTCCATCCCGGGCTGGGCGTTGGGGCCATCGGTGATGTCGATCTGGGCGGCGAAGGGGTTGTTGTTGACGGTGACGCCGACCATCTCGAGCCAGAACTCCACCTCGCCCGAGCCCATCCACTGGTATCCCGCGACCTCGCCGTACCCCGCGGGGCCGGGTGTGCCCTGCCCGTAGATGTACGAGGCGACGCCCACGATGAAGTCCCGATCGCCGAAGCGTGCGAGGAGGGGAGAGCCGGAATCACCGAAGCTCGCGCCGCCCTCCAGCGGGAGCGGCTTCCGGTCGCCCAGACTGGAGGACCGCCCCTTGCTGGGCTGGTCGAAGTCCACGTGGATCACGTAGTTACCGCGGTTGCAGCACTCCTGGCGCACGCGATCGATCACGTTTTGTGCCGCGAGGCGGCGCTTGGCACCGGGGAGGTACGTGTTGGAAGTGGGGTGGTTGCCCGTGCCCTGGGTGCCGTACCCGACGAGGGTGCCGATGCGCTCGTGGGGGTTGGCGGTGGTCACGAGCAGGGGGGTGACGCCCTGCACCTCGCGGTCGAGGGTGATGACCGCGACGTCGGTGTTTTTGTTGCGCTGGCGGTCCCAGTCAGGGTGGATGTCCACGTACTTCGCGCGGTACGTCGTGGAGGAGCCGTCCGGGAAATCGATCCGGAAGGTGACCTGGCTGGGCGGGACGACCGAGCCGTCGTCCCTCGTCAGGCAGTGGGCGGCGGTGAGGACGGTGTCAGGGCCGACGAGGGAGCCGGAGCAGCCCATGTTCGCCGCATGAACGAATCCGACCGCCGTCAGGTGGGCCTGCGATGCCAGCTCGTTGTACGCGCCGATCGGTACATCGTGGCGCACGCGGATCGCGTGGGCCTCCGGGGCGATGGCGAGCGTGGTGAGAAGAGCGGCCCCGAGGACCAGTGAACCAGTACGTTTGACGACCATGTGGTGTGCCTCCCTGCACCACTCACGTCGTCAATACAGATGACACCCTTCACCCTCATGGGGCGTGCCCACATCGCGGGTACTGATTGGGTGGTCTGGGGAAGCCCCGCTCAGTGACGCTGGATCACGCGGACGTTGCGCCGGCCCTTATCGGCCTCGCCGCCCATCGCAATGCCGCCGGTCAGGGCACGCCAGGCCCGTCTCAGCAGCACCACCACCGCGACCACCAGCAGGATCACGAGGCCCACTGTGAGCCCCAGGATCGCCAGAATCGCGAGCAGACCGATCATCATGGCGGTGATGAGCAGGCGCATAAGACGCGTGAAGAAGGGAAGAGGGCGTTCGGTGGCGGCGAAGGCGGTCCGCTCCCGGACGTGTACCCACACGCGCTGCCCTTTGTCCTGTGCTTGAGACCAATCCATGCCCAATCCTACGGCGTTCGAGCCTCCGGCTTTCACGGAATCCGTGCGAAGGTCCGGTATGGGCTGTGGATCTGCTGTCGTTTGGGTAGGAATCCGCGGATCGAGGGGTACACTGGCTGTTGGCCCTCCTCGCGCGGCTTCTGCGCACCACATGTAGAACTTCAAGCCCGCGAGATACAGGATCTGGTATGCCCAACGACGCCGCGTCCCAACCCACCCCTCAGGAGCTCGGCAAGGGCTTCGTCCACCTGCATCTGCATTCGGAGTATTCGCTCCTCGATGGGGGCAACCGGGTCGATCGGCTCGTCTCGCGGGTGAAGGAACTGGGGATGGACGCGGTCGCGGTCACCGATCACGGCAACCTCTTCGGGATGATGTCCTTCTACAAGGCGGCGCGGGCGCAGGGCGTCAAGCCGATCCTCGGGTGCGAGGCGTACGTCGCGCCGGGCGATCGCACGGACCGGACGTACACCGGCGTGAAGGACGGCGGTTACCACCTCGTGCTCCTCGCCGAGACGCTCACCGGCTGGCGCCACCTGATGGAGCTCGCGTCGCAGGCGTACCTCACGGGCTTCTACTTCAAGCCGCGTATCGACCGAGAGATCCTCGGGCGACTGAACTCCGGGCTCATCGCGATCAACGGGCACCTGGGCTCGGAGCTCGCGATGCATCTCGTGGAATACGAGAAGACGGGCGCCGAGGAGCACTATCAGCGGGCGGTTGACGTCGCGCAGTGGCACGCCAAGACGTTTGCAGACGAGGGCACGGGGCCCCGGTTCTACGTGGAGATGCAGCACCACGTCCCGGAACAGAACGCGATCAACAAGCACCTGATGCGCCTGGCCCGCGAGCTCAAGCTGCCCTTGGTCTGCGACAACGATGCGCACTTCCTGAAGGCCGAGGACCACGACGCGCACGACTCGCTGATCTGCATCTCCACGGGCAAGTTCAAGAGCGACCCGGCGCGCATGCGCTACACCCCCGAGTTGTACGTGAAGAGCCCCGAGCAGATGCGCAGCATCTTCGAGGGCAACTATGGCAACGAGGGGCGCGAGGCACTCGACAACACCATCCGCATCGCGGGCCGCTGCAACGTGGAGATGCCCTTCGAGAACCACGCGCCGGTCGTACACGTGGTGCGCCCGGAGACGCCTCTGGAGTACAAGGGCGAGCCGGACCGCACGGCGTGGTTCAAGCGCTATTGCGCGATGTACGACCTCGAGCCGGTGGGCGAGCTCGCGTCCATGCCCGCCAAGCAACGCGCGGCGCGCGAGAAGGAGCTCGAGCTCGCCTGCGATACCGCGCTCCGCGAGCTGTGCGAGGCGGGGCTCATCTGGCGCTACGGCGGCGAGGTCGCCGACCTCGAGAACGGCGCCGAGAGGGCCAAGGAGATCCGCGCACGCCTCGATCGCGAGCTGGGCATCCTCGCGGACAAGCACATCTCGGCATACTTCATGATGGTGTGGGACTTCGTGAACTGGGCCCGCCAGCACGGCATTCCCGCCAACGCGCGTGGCTCGGGCGTCGGCACGATGGTTGGCTACCTGCTGGGCCTCTCCAACGCCTGCCCGGTCGAGTACGGGCTGCTCTTCGAGCGGTTCACGGACCCCGACCGCTCCGAGTACCCCGATATCGATATCGACCTGTGCCAGGACGGTCGGGCGGCCGTGATCGATTACGTCCGCAAGAAGTACGGGCACGTCGCGCAGATCATCACCTTCGGGACGCTCAAGGCCAAGGCGGCGATCCGTGATATCGGGCGCGTTTTCGAGATCCCGCTGAAGGAAGTTGACGAACTCGCGAAGCTCGTGCCCGACGAGCTGAAGATGACGCTCGAGAAGGCGCTCAAGCAGGAGCCTTCGCTCAAGGAGCGGTACGACAACGACCCGACGGTGAAACGCCTGATCGACACAGGCCGCGTCATCGAGGGCCAGGCGCGTCACAGCAGCGTCCACGCCGCGGGCGTGGTGGTGGCGACGCGTCCGCTGCACGAGATCGTGCCGCTGTACAAGCAGCCCGGTGCGGGCGAGGACGAGATCGTCACGCAGTGGGACGGCCCGACCTGCGAGGACATCGGCCTGCTGAAGATGGACTTCCTCGGGCTGCGCACGCTGAGCGTGATCGAGCGCGCCAAGGCGCTCATCCGCGAGACGCTCCCGGGCGACGAGATATGGAAGGCGATCTACCACGAGCGAGAACTGCCCGGCGCATCGATACGGAACGAGGTGGACCCGCTCGATCTCGACAACCTGACGTACGACGACGACCGCGTCTACGAGATGTTCCGCAGGGCCGACACCACGGGCGTCTTCCAGTTCGAATCGGGCGGCATGCGGCGCCTGCTCAACGACATGAAGCCCGACCGCCTCGAGGACCTGATCGCCGCCAACGCGCTCTTCCGCCCCGGGCCGATGGACCTGATCCCCGACTACAACGCGCGCAAGCACGGCGAGCAGCGGGTCCCCGAGGTCCACGAGATCGTCGATTGCTACACCGCCGACACCTACGGCATCATGATCTACCAGGAACAGGTCATGCAGATCGTGCACGCGCTGGGCGGCATCCCGCTGCGCGCCGCGTACACGCTCATCAAGGCGATCAGCAAGAAGAAAGAGAAGGTCATCAACGCCAACCGCCCGACGTTCATCGAGAACGCCGGGAAGAAGGGGCTCGACGCGAAGAAGGCCGACGAGCTCTTCGAATTGATTCTGAAATTCGCCGGGTACGGCTTCAACAAGAGCCACTCCACCGGCTACGCGATCGTCGCCTACCAGACCGCGTTTCTGAAGACGTACTTCCCCAACCAGTACATGGCGGCCTTCCTGACGTACGAGAGCCAGGCACAGAAGGTCGAAGACTGGATCAAGTACAAGGACGACTGCCG
>JAJDDE010000016.1 GCA_029260475.1 Phycisphaerales bacterium
CGCTCCTGCCGGCGGGAGTCGATCGTCTGCAGCACGTCGCTCGTGCGCGCCGAGTACTGGGCGAGGTCACCCAGCGTCTCACGGAAGCCGGCCATCGTCGTGACGAGCTGACCGTGCGCGACGCTCGTGTGATCGATCCGCTCGCCGATGGTGCCGAGCGTCTTGTGGATCTCAGCGCTGCGCGCGTCGCCCTTCTGAGCGGACGTCTGGATCGCGCCGACGACTTCGGACTTCAGGCCGTCGAGCTGCTCGCGGACCTGGTCGGGGAAACGCTCGATCGCAGGCAGGGCCGCATCGATGCGCCGGGCGATGGACATCATCTCGCGTGAACGCTGCTCGTTGCGGTCGAGATGGGCGTCCACCTTCTTCACGAGATCGACGACGTCGCGGTAGTTGCGTTGCAGGTCCTCGATGAGCTCCTGCTTGTTCTTGGGCGCTGCCGCCGGCTCGACGATCTCCGCCTCGTGCGTCGCGCGGGCGGTGGGGTCCGGCTCCAGCACGACGGGGGGCTCTGCGCGTGCCTGGCGCCGGGCCTCTTCCCGCTGGACCCGCTCGCGCAGGCCGGACGCCTGATCCGCGACACCGGTCGTGGTCGTCGAGGCCATCGCCGGCGCGCGTGCGGAGCGCACCGGGGTGGATTTGTCCCGACGCTCTGGCTCGGACTGGCCGAACATCTTGCCGATTGAAGAGATGAATCCCATCGCGCGGACCTCCTTGTCCGCCCGGCTGGGCCCGTTCCTCGGGCCGCCGGGGTCGCCGGAATGCTGCGGGATACACCAAATGCCCCGCGTGGTCTATGAGCCCGTCATCCATGACGCGCCGTGTCAGCGGTACGATACCACACAGCGTGCGTTGTCCAACCCAAATCTGCCGCTCTCTCACGCTCGTCGTGTGGATGGCCCTGCTCTTCACCCTCGGGTGCCGAGACGGGTCCGACGCGCACGCCCCATCACCAACCCAACCCGTCGCGCTCCGCATCGCCTCGCTGAGCCCGGCGCTCTCACAGATGGTCCGCGAGATGGGGCACCCTGAGGCCCTCGTCGGGCGCCACGGCTTCGACCAGTGGAGCGACGACCGGCTCCCCGTCGTCGGAGATCAGGCGGGCGTCGATTACGAGTCGCTGCTCCGCGTAGACCCGACGCACGTGCTGATGGAGGTCGGCGTGGGCGGCGTCCCCGAACGCCTCAGCGGATTCGCCCAGACCCACGGCTGGACCATCGTCCAGCTCCCGACGCTGTCGCTCGAAGACGTGGAATCCAGCGCCGAGCAGATCGCCGAATTACTCGAGGAACGCGACGCCTTCGAGGGGTGGCGCACGCGCTGGTCCGCGGCTCTGGCCCCCGCCGCGGGCTTGGAGGGCGAACGCCCGCTGCTCCTGATCGGGACCGACCCCCCCGCCGCCCTGGGGCCCGGCTCGGTGCACTTCGCGATGCTCGAGCGGATGGGCGCGTTGCCCGTGCCGTCCGAGGGCGGGGCGTTCCAACAGCTCTCGCTCGAAGACGTGATCGCGCTGGACCCGACGAGCATCGTGCTCTTCTCCCCGGACGCCCCGCTCGATGACGTCGCATCGCTCATCGGCGCGCTCTCACGCCTGGATATCGACGCGGTGCGCGACCGGCGCATCGTGATCGGGCGGGACACGATGGGGTTGGTGCCCACGACATCCCTGGTGCGCACCGCGGACACGCTCCGCGCTGATTTTCGCACGCTCATGTTGATAGACGGCGGACGCCAGCCGTGAACGCCTCGTCGCGGAGCCTGACCGCGTGCAGTGTGCTCGGAGTGGTCCTCATGATCGCGATCGCGCTACGTTTCTCGATCGGGTCAGAGGGCTTCGCGCTGCCGAACCGGGCGGACGTGTGGTCGCTGCGACTGACCAACGTGGTCGCTGGTGTGAGCGTGGGGATGGCGCTGGGTGTCGCGGGCGCTCTCTTGCAGGCGATCCTCCGGAACCCGCTCGCTTCTCCGTTCCTGCTCGGGCTGACCTCCGGAGCCGGGCTTGGGGTCGTGGTCGCGACGTACATCACCTACCTGGCCACCGGCGCGATCCTGATGAGCGGGCCTCCCGTCTTCGCGGTGCTGCTCGGCTCGTTCGGCGCGCTGGGCCTTGTCTACCTGCTCTCGCAGCGGCGTGGCACACCAGAGCCGACGTCGTTGGTGCTCGTTGGCGTGATCGTCAGTGTCTGTTGCGCGGCGCTGACCTCGTTCATCCAACACCTCATGCCCGATCAGGGGATGGCGGTCTACACCCGCTGGGTGATGGGCGCGATCTCCGCCGAGACGGGCACGGTCACGCTCTGGACCGTCGCCGGCGCGACCGTCGCGGGCACGCTCTGGGCGATGACACTGGGCGATGATCTCGACGCCGCGGCCCTCTCGGACGACGAGGCCCGGAGCGTGGGCGTCTCTCTGGGACGCCTGCGCGCCGTAAGCGTACTCATCGCGGGCCTGCTGACCGCGGGCAGCGTGCTCCTGGCGGGGCCCATCGCGTTCGTCGGGCTCATCGCCCCGCACCTCGCACGCCGTGTCGCGGGGCCCGGGCATCGTTGGGGCATCTGCGCCACGGCGCTCGCGGGCGGTGCGCTGGTCGTGCTCGCCGACAGCGGCGTCGCGTTTATCCGCACGCCCAGCGGGCGCATGCCCATCGGTGTGCTGACCGCGATCATCGGCGGCCCCCTCTTCATCTGGCTGCTACGGCGGGAGCGTGAATTGTGAACGGCTTGGTGTGCGAGGGCATCACGCTGAGGTACGAGCGGAGCGAACCGGTGATCTCGAGCCTCTCGCTCACGCTGGAGCCAGGGTTGTGGGCGATGGTCGGTCCCAACGGTGCCGGTAAATCCACCCTCCTCCGAGCGCTCGCGGGCCTGCACGCGCCCGAAGCGGGACGCGTGCTGCTCAAGGGCGAACCGGTGCACCGCATGGCAGCACGCCACCGCGCGACACGGATCGCGTACGTGCCTCAGCGGTCGAGCGTGTGGGCGGGCTTCGATGTGCGCACGATTGTCGCGATGGGCCGACACGCCCTGCCGCGCCGCGACGAGACGATCGAGCGGGCGCTAGACGGCGTGGCGCTGCTCGACCGCGCGGAGGAGCCATACCGGTCCCTGAGCGTCGGTCAGCAGCAGCGTGTCACGATCGCCCGGGCGCTCGCGCAGCTCGACGGGTCCGAGGGGGGCGTGCTGGTCGCGGACGAGCCCCTTTCGGCGCAAGACCCGGCGTTCGCGGCCCGCGTGATGGGGCTGCTGCGCGGGCACGTGGAGCGTGGTGGGCTGGTCGTCGCGGCCCTCCACGACTGCACCACCGCCCTGCGGTGCGCGGACGGCGGGGTGCTGCTGAGCTCGGGCGGGACGCTGGTCACCAGCGGGCCGGCGGTCGATACCTTCACCCCCGGATGGATGGAGCGGGTCTTTGGGGTGGGGTTCGACCTCGTGCGAACGCCCGGGGGCCCCGCCCTGCTGCCGCGCGGAGCTACGATGCCTCTATGACCTATTGGACGACCATCGCGCAGCAAGGGCAGGGTTTCAACTTCTCGGGGCTGCTGCAGCTCGTGGTGATCGTCCTCGCCTTCGGCATGCCGGCGATCGGTTGGATCTTCAAGAAGGTCAAAGAGCAGGCGGAGATCAAGAGTTCGCGCGACCGGCAGCGCCAGGTCGAGCGCGACTCGCTCCGTCAGACCGAGGTCGTCGAGCGCGTCCGCCCGGGAGACGAGCGTGCCGAGCAGACCGAGCGGCAACGCGCGATGCGGGACCTCGCGATGCGCAGACAGGCCCAACTCCAGGAACTCCGGCAACGCCAGCTCGAGGCGGCGAAGCAGCGCCAGGCTCAGAAGGCCGAGCGTACGTCCAACGAGGACGCAACAACGCTGCGAAGCACCCCGACGCCGCAAGTGCGTCAGGCACCGACCTCGGCGCCCCAGGCGCAGCCTGGCACCGGGGGCAGCGTCATCCCGGGCGGGCCGCTCCGCTCGCCTCAGGTGGTGACACCAACACAGCGCCGTCGTCAGCAGGTGCCAGCCCAGCCGCAGATGCGTCAGCCCGCGAACCGGCCCGCTCCGTCACGCCCGCCTGCGGACCGCAAGGCTACATCCGCAACCCCGTCCACCGTCCCCACGATCTCCGCGGCACGCAGACCCGCGGACCGGCTGGGCGTGCGGGGCATGTTCTTCGGCAGCGATGGCAGGCCCCTGCCCCATGAGCAGCTTCGGAGGGCGTTGCTGATGAGCGAGGTGCTCTCGAAACCGATCAGCATGCGGAAGAATCCAGACGGCCACCTCGAACCCTGAGCCCTCTCCGCCCCGACCCCGCGTGGTGACCCTGAGAAGGGGTATACTCCTCCCCTTATGCCCGCAGCGACCGCTCCGAAATCACGAACCCGAACCGCCAAGCGCGACGCAAACGATCGGTATCGCGATCGCTTGAAGCGAGTGCGAGCCGCGGTCGCCGATGCCGGATGCGACGCGCTGCTGATCACCGATCCGTCGGACATCCGCTACCTGAGCCCTTTCAGTGGCGAGGCCTCCACGGCGCTGGTGCTCCCGCGTGCGTTCGTGGTGATCAGCGACCGCCGGTTCGAAGAGGAACTCTGGGAGCTCAAGGGGCTGGCGAAGGTGGTCATGCGCAAGGGCCCGATGCATGACACGCTGGGCCCGCTCATGAATGACTACGGCGTGACGTACGCCTACCAGGCGGACCGCTGTACCGTCGCGATGCGCGGAGAACTGGTGAAGCACGTCGGGGCGAAATCAATGGTGCCCACGGAGGGGCTCATGACCCGCGTCCGCGCGGTTAAGGACGCCCACGAACTCAAGTCGCTCCGCAAGGCGATCAAGATCCAGGAAGCGGCCCTCGAGACAACCCTCGAACAGATCGGCCCGGGCTGGACCGAGCGCGAGATCGCCGCCCTCCTCGAGTACGAGATGCGTGTCGGCGGCGCGGAGGGTGCGGCGTTTGAGATCATCGCGGCCTGCGGGCCCAACAGCTCCAAGGCCCACTACGAGCCGGGCAACGTCAAGGCCAAACGCGGATCGCCCTTGCTGATTGACTGGGGCGCGATCGCGGACGGGTACCGCTCGGACATGACGCGGACCTTCAGCTTCGGTTCGTGGTCACGCGAGATGGGCACGATCTACGACGTTGTGCTCGAGGCGTACCACGCGGGCGTTGACGCGATCGGCGTCGGTGCGATCGGCAAGGACGTTGACGCCGCCTCGCGCGAAGTCATCGCCAAGGCCGGCTACGCCAAACAATTCGGACACTCGCTGGGGCACGGCATCGGTTTAGATGTCCACGAGATGCCCTCGCTCTCTTCGCTCTCAAACTGGACTCTCGAAGAGGACATGGTCGTCACCGTCGAACCCGGGATCTACCTCCCGGGCGTGGGCGGCGTCCGCCTCGAGAACGACGTCCTCGTCACACCTCGCGGCGGGCGCAACATGTGCTCGCTGCCCATGGAAAAAGGGTGGGCAACGCTGTGATACGTGTCGATTCGCTCGAAACGTTGACGGACCTCGTCAAGCTCATGAAGAAATTCGATCTCACCGAGATCGACCTGAGCGACGACGCTGAATCCGTTCTGCTCCGTCGAGGCTCCTCCCAGCCGGTGATGCTGCAAGCACCCGCGCCGGTCGCCGCGGCACAGGCCCCCGCACCCGCTGCGCCAGCCGGCGCTCCGGCAACCCCCGCTCCACCGAAGGACGAGGACGCCGGTCTGCACGCGATCACCTCTCCGATGGTCGGGACGTTCTACACCGCCGCCGATCCCGAGAGCCCGCCCTTCGTGAAGCCGGGTGTCGATGTCACCGCGGACTCCACGGTGTGCATCGTCGAGGCGATGAAAGTCTTCAGCGAGATCAAGGCGGAGTGCTCGGGCGTCATCGAAAAAGTGCTCGTAAAGAACGCGGAGCCCGTGGAGTTCGGACAGAAGCTCTTCCTCGTCCGCCCTGATTAACCCGGAGTCCCGAGACACGATGTTCAACCGCGTCCTCATCGCCAACCGGGGCGAGATCGCCCTCCGCATCATCCGCGCCTGCAAGGAGCTCGGTGTCGAGACGGTCTGCGTCTACTCCGAGGCGGACGCCGGAGCGCCGTACCTGCGCCACGCCGATCGCTCGGTCTGCATCGGCCCTCCCCCAGCGAGCGAGAGCTACCTCCAGATCCCCCGTCTGATCTCCGCCGCGGAGATCACCGGTGCCGACGCGATCCACCCCGGGTACGGGTTCCTCGCGGAGAACGCCCACTTCGCGGAGGTCTGCAGGGACTGCAAGATCGAGTTCATCGGCCCCTCGCCCGAGGCGATGGCGCTCCTGGGCGACAAGATCTCCTGCAAGCGGATGGCGCGCAAGGCGAAGGTCCCCGTCTTCCCGGGCTCCGACGGCGAGATCGAGGACGAGGAGGAAGCCCTCGAGATCGGCAAGGAGATCGGCTACCCGGTCATCGTCAAGGCGGCCGCCGGCGGGGGCGGGCGCGGCATGCGCATCGTCCGCTCGGACGCCGACCTCATGAAGGCCGTCAAGTCCGCCAAGCAAGAGGCGGAGGCCGCCTTCGGCAACGGCTCGGTGTACGTCGAGAAGTTCCTCGAGCACGCACGCCACGTGGAGGTCCAGTGCATCGGCGACAAGCACGGCAACGCCATCCACCTCTATGAGCGTGACTGTTCGGTCCAGCGCCGGCACCAGAAACTCATCGAAGAAGCCCCGGCGCCGGGCATCGATCCCAAGAAGCGCGAGGACCTCTGCAAGTCCGCCTCCAGGCTGATCAAGAACGCGCAGTACGCGGGCGCCGCGACCGTCGAGTTCCTGATGGACGAGAAGCAGAACTTCTACCTGCTCGAGGTCAACACACGCGTGCAGGTGGAGCACCCGATCACCGAGATGATCACGGGTGTGGACATCGTGAAGACCGGCATCAAGGTCGCCGCTGGCGAGACGCTGGCGTACCGCCAGCGGGATATCAAGGTCAACGGACACGCTTTCGAGTGCCGCATCAACGCGGAGGACTGGGCCAAGGGGTTCATCCCGAGCGCGGGCCTGATCGAGCGGTATGTCGCTCCGGGCGGCTTGGGTGTTCGCATGGATACGCACATCGAGGCCGGCTACCGGGTACCCCCGACGTACGACTCGATGATCGCGAAGCTGATCGTGCACGCCGAGGACCGCCCGAGCGCGATGAAGCGTGCCGAGCGTGCGCTCCGCGAGCTCATCGTCGAGCCGATCAACACGACGACGGGCCTGCACATCGAATTGATGAACAACGCCGCGTTCCAGAAGGGCGGGGTGGACATCCACTTCCTTGAGCGTCTCTTGGCGAAGTAGACACACCGGTCGCGATCAGCGGTTCACCGAGCCGTCACGTGACTTCTGCTTGCCCGCGTTGATGCGGATCTCTTCGATCGGCACGAAGTCGCCACGATGGACGCCCTCGCACTCGCGTTCCAATCCGTTCCACGCGCGCTCCGATCGCAGGTGCTCGGGCCACCACGGGAACGTGCGGCACTGCAGGGGCCGCTCCTCGTACACGGAGCAGACAGCCTTGCCGGGCACCGTTTCTCGGTCGAGGAATACGCAATCGAATCCGTGCTCGGTCTCGACCTCTTTGAGGGAGCGCCCGGCCGGGGTCTCGTGCGTGTATCGCTCTTCGAACTCCGTCTCGGAGAGACCGAAACGCTCCGCGAGAGCTGCGCCCTCTTGCTTTGTGTACGAGACATACCCGGGCGGGCCCGTGCAGCAGGCGCCGCAGGCGGTGCACTCGAACCGCAGGCCCTCTTCGGGGATCCAGGCGCTCACCGTTTCACGCGGAAGGTGAGGATCGTCTGGTCATCGTCGCGCGTGCGGAGCGTGGTGTGCGCGAAGAGCGCGTCGTGGATGTGCCCGATGATGCACTGCGGCTCGCCCGAGCAGGTAACCAACGATTCCGCGAGGCGCTCGGTGCCGAACATCTCGTTCTCGGGCATGGGCGAAAACGCCTCGGTGATGCCGTCGGTGAAGAGGACCACGGTCTGGCCGTCGGTCAACGTGGCGAGATTGTTCGGATACGCCGCCTCGTGGAGGATGCCGAGCGGGATGTCGTGTTCGCCCTCCAGCGCGTGGACGTTGCCGTCGGGGTCGCGGATGAGCGGCGGGTGGTGCCCCGCGTTGGCGTACTCGATCTCGCCCGTCTCGGGGTGCCAAAAGCAGATGAACGCCGTCACGAAGTTGGACTCGATGCGCCGGTTCACGAGCTGCCCGTTGAGGTGACGGAAGACCGAGCTCGGGCCTTCGACGAGTTGCGGGTAGCCGCGGATGATGCTGCTCATCATCGCGACGACGGTTGCGGCACCTGCGCCGTGCCCGGACACATCGGCGATCATCAGCACCCAACGACCGTCGCCGACCGGAAAAACGTCGTAGAAGTCTCCGCCCGCGTCGTTGCTCGTCAGGTAGCTCGAGGCGAGCGAAAGGCCCGGTACGTCCGGCAGGCTCTTGGGCAGGAGCGATCGCTGGATCGACGAGATTTCGTCGAGTTGGTTCTGGAGCTTCGCGTTCAGACGGTCCACATCGCGCTTGACGATCAGGTTCCGCGTCACGCGGCCGATGAGGTTGCCGCGCATCATGTACCGCTCAAGGATCTCCTCGTCGAAGGCGTCGTCTCGTTCGGCGAACATGAAGGACCAGTTGAGCGCCTCACCAGAATCGAAGAGGGGCACGACCATGAGGGAGCCGAATCGCGAGAACCAGTCACTCAGCACCGGGTCACCACCGAGGTGGATTCTGCTGAAGAGTTTGGGCTCGGGCGTCTGGATCATCTCGCCGATGAAGCCACCCGAGTGCGTCTCGAGTTTCTCCCAGTCCCGCCACGGGTTCTGTTGGGTGTCCGATTCATTGTCCGGCAGCGGCATCCGCGTGATCTTGTACTCGCCCTCCTTCAAGTCCCGCCGGGAGACGGAGAGGTAGGCATCCACGAGAGCACCCGAGCCATCGCGAAGGCCCTTGGAGAATTCGAGTTGAACCTCCTGCGGGTCGTCGAGCCCGCTCACGGTGCGGAGCAGCGTATTGACGCGGGCGATGCGGGGTTGGCTGGCGATATCGAGCTGGGTCATCGTCCCCGAGTGTAGGTGTTGGGTGATACCCTTCGAGTACGATGTCGAAACTGAACACATTCCAATCCTCCCTGCTCGACGAAGCGGTCCGTCAGGCGATGAAGTCCTGGGACGAGGGCGGTATTCCCATCGGGGCCGCGATCGGCTCCGAACGGACGGGGATCGTCGGCGCGGGGCACAACCAGCGCGTCCAGACCGGCGACAGCACCGCGCACGCGGAGATCGACGCCTTCCGGAAGGCCGGGCGGCGCAATGACTGGTTCTCCATGACGCTCGCGAGCACGCTGAGCCCCTGCGTCATGTGTACCGGCGCGACGCTGCTGCACCGCGTGCCCATCGTGATCATCGGGGAACACAACACGTTCATGGGCGCCGAGGATCTCATGCGAGAGCGAGGCGTCGAGCTCATCGTCGCGGATGACCCGCGCTGCATCGAGCTGATGGAACGCTTCATCGACCAACGCCCAGAGCTATGGAACGAGGATATCGGCGAGCCGGGCGCGAAGGGAGAGACATGAACCGCATACAGCGCGTCACCGTGTACTGCTCCTCGAGTTCGTTTCTCGACGACTCCTACCACGCAGCAACCCGCGCCGTCGGGACCGCCCTCGCCTCATCGGGGCGCACGCTCGTCTACGGCGGCGGTCGGCTCGGCCTCATGGGTTCGCTCTCGCAGAGCTGGCGCGACGCGGGCGGGCGCGTCGAGGGTGTGATCACGGACCGCCTGCGCGAAGCCGAGCAGATGGACGAGGCCAACGACGAGAACATCGTCGTCACCACCATGCGCGAGCGCAAGGCGTTGATGGAAGAGCGTGGCGACGCCTTCGTGATCCTGCCGGGAGGGCTCGGGACGCTTGAGGAGTTCTCCGAGATCCTCGTCGGGCGTCTCGTCGGCGAGCACGACAAACCGATCATCATCTTGAACACGCCCGAGCGGGGTACCGATCGCGGGTTCTACGAGCCGCTGCTCACGCTCTTTGCGCACATGATCGCACAACGCTTCGCGAAGCCGGGGATGGCCGGACTCTTCGAGGTGGTCAGCGACGCGGACGGCGTCCTGAGGACGATCGAGCGATTCGAACGCGAGCCCGTCGCGACGCTCAGCGATCGGACGCACCTCATGCCCGGCCTGCCGGGTGGTCACAGCGAGAAGCCGGCGTGACGCTCGCGACGACGCCCCCATCACTCGCGATCCTGCCGGACCCCCCCGCTCCGCCGACGCCGCTCGGACTCATCGCGGGGGGCGGGCGCCTGCCCCTGCTGGTGGCGCGTGGGATGCGTGAGGCGGGGCACCCGGTCCGGGCGGTTGGTCTTGTGGGGCAGTACGACCCGGAGCTCACCGAGCTCTGCGAGACGGTGCAGGAAGCGCCGGTGCTCCGGCTGGCGGCGTGGTCGGCGGCCCTCCGCTCGATGGGTGCGCAGCACGCGGTGATGGTCGGGAACGTCGATAAGGCGTCGCTGATGTACAGTTGGCGCGCGATCGTGCGCAACCGACCCGACCTGCGCGTCTTCAAGGCGTGGTTGCGTTCGCGCCACGATCGGCGTTCGAACCGGCTGCTCACGTACGTCGCCGACGAATTGGCACGAGACGGGATCCACCTCATCGACTCCACCACGCACATCACCGAGCACATGGCGGGAGAAGGCCCCATGACGCGCCACAAGCTCAACGCACGCCAACGCACCGACATGGAACTGGGCTGGCCCATCCTGCGCGAATTGCTACGCCTGGACATCGGCCAGGCGGTCGCGGTGCGGGACGGCGACGTGATCGCGGTTGAAGCCGTCGAGGGCACGGACCGGATGATCGAGCGCGCCGGTGACCTCTGCAAGAAGCCCGGATGGCTTCTCATCAAGGCGGCCCGTGCGGGGCACGACAGGCGCGCGGACGTGCCGACCATCGGTGTGCGCACGATCGAGCACCTCCACGAGCACGGCGGGCGCGCGATCGTCGTCGCGTCGGGCGACGTGATCATCATCGACAAGCCCGAGACCATCGCCCGTGCCGATCAGCTCGGCGTCGTGGTCCACGGCGTCTCCCCCGCATAACGCGATGGACACGCCGAAGAAGTTCGTCAGCCGGGGCGGGCTCAAGCTCGATCACGCCTTCGAAGAGCTCGGCTTGAGCGCACAGGGGCTGCGCTGCGCGGACTTCGGCTGCTCGACGGGCGGGTTCACCGATTGTCTGCTCCGGCGGGGCGCTTCGCACGTGTACGCCATCGACACCGGGTACGGCGTGCTCGACTACATCCTGCGCGTCGATGACCGCGTGACCGCGGTAGAGCGCACCAACGCGCTCCACGCGGAACCGCCGGCGGAGCCGGTGTCGCTGATCAGCGTGGACATGAGCTGGACGCCGCAACGGCTGTGCGTGCCCGCGTGCCTGCGATGGCTGGAGGAGGGCGACGCTGGGCGGGTTCTCACGCTTGTGAAGCCCCACTACGAAGCGAAGGGCTTGGGTGTGGAGGATCGTCTCGAGGGCGGGGTGCTCAGCGAGGCCGATGCGGAGTTCGTGCTGGGTGGGGTGCTCGAGACGCTGCCCGATCTGGGCGTTCGTGTGCTGGGCACGGTCCGGTCGCCGATCTTGGGCGGGAAGAAAAAAAAGACGGGCAACGTGGAGTACATCGCGCTGCTCGCGCGGGCCTGAGTCTCAGGCGTCCCAGCCGGCCTTGGTGCCGAGCATGTCCCAGCACGCCTCGAGGACCTCGTTGAGGCCGGTGCGGGCCGCGGAACTGATGGCCATGACACGCCGCTCGTTCCGCGCCGGGGGCAGGGACTCGCTCAGCATGTCGATGGCGACCTGCGCGTCTTCGGGGCCGCCCAAGAGATCGGTCTTGGTGATGACGATGAGTTCGGGCTTGTCGGCAAGGATCTCGGAGTACCGCTCGAGTTCGCCCCGGATCGTGGCGTAGTTCGTCGCGGGTTCCGCGCCGTTGTCGGGCTCCGCGTCGAGCAGGTGCAGGATGGCGCGCGTGCGTTCGATGTGGCGCAGGAAGTCGTGCCCGAGCCCCGCGCCCTCTGCGGCGCCCTCGATGAGGCCCGGGATGTCCGCGATGACGATGCGGCGCGTGGTGTCGAGGTCCGCGATGCCCAGCTGAGGGGCGAGCGTGGTAAACGGGTAGTCGGCGATCTTGGGCGTCGCCTTAGTGACCGCGGCGAGGAACGTGGACTTGCCCGCGTTCGGGAGCCCCACGAGCCCGACGTCGGCGATGAGCTTGAGCTCAAGGCGGAGCGTCCGCGTCTCGCCTTCGGTGCCCTCGGTGAATTGCTTGGGGACCTGGTTGACCGAACTCTTGAAGTGGTCGTTGCCGAGCCCACCCTTGCCGCCCTTGACGAGGATGATGTGGTCCCCCTCGTCGAGATCGTGCAGGCGCTCGCCCGTCTCGTCGTCGAAGATCATGGTGCCGGGGGGCATGTGGAGCGTGATGGACTCGCCATCGGCCCCGAATTGGTTCTTGCCCCGCCCGTCCTCGGCCCGCTTGGCGGTCCAGTGGTGGTGGTGGCGGTACTCGCCCAGGGTGTTGATGTTCGGGTCGCAGAGGGCGTACACGGAGCCGCCATCGCCCCCGTCGCCGCCGTCGGGCCCTCCCTTGGGGATGTACTTCTCGCGCCGGAAGGAGACACAGCCGTGCCCGCCGTCGCCCGCACGCACATGAATTTTTGCTTCGTCGATGAACACTGGCCTCCACTGTAGCCCCCGCGCCGGGCCTCAAGAGGGGTGCGTAGGATGATCCTGTGTCTGTTTCCGCCCAGATCCCCCTCTGCCAGCGAAGGAAGCCTCATGCCACGCGTCGCCA
Source organism: Phycisphaerales bacterium (assembly GCA_029260475.1). GTDB lineage: Bacteria > Planctomycetota > Phycisphaerae > Phycisphaerales > UBA1924 > OFTM391. The sequence goes on from JAJDDE010000016.1 coordinate 12,870, forward strand.
TCGTCCTCTCCGGGTGTGGCGTCTTTGATGGGTCTGAGATCCATGAAGGCGTCAGCCTGATGCTCCATCTCTCCCGCCACGGCGTGGAGTACCGCTCCTTCGCTCCCAACCGCGAGCAGATGCACGTGGTGAACCACCTGACGGGCCAACCGGCTCCTGAAGAGACTCGGAACGTGCTCGTGGAATCCGCCCGGATCGCTCGCGGCGAGATCGCGCCCCTGGACACGCTGAACGTGAACGACTTCGACGCGCTTTTCCTTCCGGGCGGGTTCGGGGCGGCGAAGAACCTCTCGGACTTTGCGACCCGTGGCACGGAGTGCTCGATCGAGCCCGGGACAGAGCGGGTGCTCCGCGAGTTCCAGAGCGCGGGCAAGCCGATCGGGATGTGCTGCATCGCGCCGGTGATCGCCGCCCGCGTCTTCGGCGCTTCGGGCGGCTGCTCCGTGACCATCGGCAACGACCCGGAGACCGCCGGCGCGATCGAGACGATGGGCGCTGTCCACCAAGACCGCCCGGTGACAGAAGCGTGCGTCGATGAGGCCAACCACCTGGTCACCGCGCCCGCCTACATGTACGCCGACGCCCCCATCCACGCGGTCTACGACGGCATCGGCGAGATGGTCGAGAAGACGCTGGAACTCATCGGAGCGGGCGTCCGATGACGCCGCACGGAACCCCGCATGCGATTGTGCGTCCGAACGCCGACCACCAGGAGACACGATGACCCCCCGACGCCCCGCTCCCGCCGCACGATTCGTCCGCCCGCTCTTGCACCTCGGCCTGATCACTGCGATCGCGCTGCTGCCTGCCTGCAACAGCACCGCCAAGAAGAAGTCCGTCGCCGTCGATCGTCCCCTAGTCACGCGGGACACGCCCGCGGTGCTGAGCAACTCTGTCGGCGCGTTCGGTCAGATCAACGGTCTGCAGCCGGTGTACGTCTCGGGCTACGGGCTGATTGTGGGGCTGAACGGCACGGGCTCGGCGGATGCACCGCTGAGCGTCCGCGCGTCGCTGATGACGGAGATGACACGGAACGGCGTCGGGCGGACGGGCACGCCGCTGGCGAACGTGACACCCGACCAGATGATCGACGATCCCAATACCGCGGTGGTGCTGGTCCAGGCGCTGATACCCCCCGCTTCGCCCAAAGGCACGCGGTTCGATGTGCGCGTCGCGGCGTTGCCCGGTTCGAGCACCACGAGCCTCGAGGGCGGCACGCTCTACACCACCGACATGCGTCGCGGCACGCCCATCCCCAACGGGCCGCAGAGCTTCACCATCGCTCGGGCACGCGGGCCGCTGCTCATCAACCCGCTCGCGGCGCCGCCCAGCGACGACCCGTCGGTCCCGAGCAATTCGGGCAACGTGGTCCGCACGATCGGGCGCGTGCTCTCGGGCGGTGTGGTGGACAGCCCCTTCCGCCCGACCTACCGCCTGGACAACCCGTCGTTCGCCCGAGCGCGGAGCATCGCGCAGGCGATCAACGCCAGATTCCCGCAGCGATCCAACCCCGCGCAGGTCGCGCGCGGCATGGGCGAGGACGCGATCGAGATCAACGTGCCGCGCGAGTACCTCGCCGACGTGGAGCGGTTCTTCTCGCTCGTTTTGCACACTCGGGTGGACCAGACCTTCACCGATGAGTGGGCACAGCGCTACGTGAGCGCGATGGCGGAGCAGCCGATCCTTGCCGACCGCCTGGGATGGGCGCTCGAAGCGCTCGGCGAACCGGCGATCCCGTACGTCCGCAGGCTCTACGACGCCCCGGAGGTCGGGCCCCGCCTGAACGCCCTGCGCGTCGGTGCTCGTCTGGGCGATCCGCTCACACGCACACACCTCGAGACGCTGGCGGTGTCCGGCCCGATCAACCGGCGGGCCGACGCGATCGGGCTGCTGGGCAAGCTGCCCAAGGATCGGCGCATCGATGTCTTCTTGAGCAAGCGTCTGGAAGACGACGATCTGGCGATACGCATCGCGGCCTTCGAGGCCCTGGACACCCGCGGCGATGGGCGATTCTTCCGTGCCTTCTACCCGGACCGGTTCCGCCTGACGGTGGTGCCCTCCGAGACGCCCATGATCTTCTTCACACAGCAGGGGCAGCCGCACATCGTGCTCTTCGGCGACCTCAATATCGAGGACGACACGTTCGCGACGGGCTGGGACAACCGCCTGATGGTGGACACCACGGGCGATTTCGGGAGCGCCGATTCGGCTCGGATCTTCTATCAGGACTACGCGACGGGGCGGACCTCCACGCACGCCCAATCCCGGTCCGTCCGAGAGTTGATCGGCTACTTCGTACACAGGAGCACGCCCGAAGAGCCCTGGCCCGGATTGGACCTGAGCTATTCGCAGACCGTGGGGGCCCTCCACGAGATCGCGAAGGCGGGCGGGATCGATGCGGACTTCGTGGCCGAGAACGACAAACTGCAGCTCGACTTCCTGCGGGCCGCACAGACCGCGGACGCCGTGGAACGCCCCGAGTTATCGGAGGACGGACCGATCACGAGCTTCGCGGAACTCGCCAACGGCGTGGACGTGATCAGCACGGTGACGGGCGATCGCGATGGGCGTCGGCGCGAGCGGGACGAGGAGTGGGAGTCGCGCCGGAGCCGCTACGTGGTGCCCGGGCCGGCCGCCCAACCACCGAGCCAGGACCCGGCGACCGGGGGCTGAAACGGGGCGAGTTGGGCCCTACGGTTCTCCACAGGCCCGCCTCGGGTTGTCCCCACGGGCCAACGTCGGCATACTGCACACGTTGTGCGGCCGTACGGATGCGGCGCACACCTCGGCGAGCACGCGCGGAGCGCGTCCGTGGGCACCCTGCCCCGTCCGAGCACTCGTGACGCCCGACACGGAGGTCGCCCACGCATGCGTCTCGCGAAGCTGACTGTTACCGGGTTCAAGTCCTTCGCGGACAAGACCGAGTTCAAATTCGATGCGCCGGTCACCGGCATCGTCGGCCCCAACGGGTGCGGCAAGTCCAACGTCGTGGACGCGCTCAAGTGGGTCCTCGGGGAACGCTCGGCGAAGAGCCTGCGCGGCAAGGAGATGATGGACGTCATCTTCGCCGGCAGCGCCGGACGGAAGCCCGCGGGCATGGCGTCGGTCGTGCTGACCTTCGACAACCCGGTGATGAGCGAGGCCCAGACCGCCTCTCTGGATGCCCAGCGCGTTGCCGACGAGCTCGAAGAGATGGAACGGGCCTCGGAGATCGCGGTGCTCGAAGCGCCCGATGCCGAGGAGGTCGATGAATCTCCGATCCGGCGCAACACCGGGCACGCCGGCAAGCGCAGAGCCCTCGCGATCGACACCGAGCAGGTGGACGTGGAACGCCGGCTGTACCGCGACGGCACGTCGCAGTACCTGATCAACTCCAAGCGCGTCCGCCTGCGCGACATCCGCGAGCTGTTCATGGACACGGGCGTCGGCGCCCACGCCTACTCGATCATCGAGCAGGGCAAGGTCGATGCGATGCTCCTGGCGAACCCGGTGGAGCGGCGCATCTTCTTCGAGGAAGCCGCGGGCGTCGCGCGGTTCAAATCGCGTCGTGTGGAGTCCATCCGCAAGCTCGAGCGCGCCGAGACGAACCTCGTGCGCGTGCGAGAGCAGCTCGACTCGACGGAGCGACGCCTCCGCATTGTGCGCGGCCAGGCGACCAAGGCGCGGACGTTCCGCAAGCTGGACGCCGAGTACAGGGGGCTGAGAACGGCGCTCGCGTTCCACCAATACGACGACATGCAGCGCCAGCTCGGCGCGTTGACGTCGAGGCTCCGCGAGCTGAGTGCGATGCGGGACAACGCCTCGGGAGCCGCGGGGCGTCTGGCCGAAGAACGCGCGGGAGCGGAAGAGGCTCGCCAGTCGCTCGAGCGTGAGCGGCGCGTGCTGGAGGATGAGCGCACGGGCGCTCGCCATCGTGAGAGCACCGCCGAGCAGCGCGAATCGATGACGACCCGCCAGCTCACCGAGGATCGCGAGCGGATCGGGTCCGACAGCGAGCGCCTGGATGACCTGCGGAAACGGATCCGCGAGTTGGACATCGACGCAGAAGAGCGCGCGGGCGTCGCGGAGGACCTCGCTTCGAAGCTCGCACAGACCGAGCGCACGCTCTCCGAAGCCTCCGAGGCTCGCCAGCGGGCGCTCGACGAATTGACCGAGCAGCGCCACGCCCTCGCGGAGCACCGCTCCAAAGCGTCCTCGGTGGAACGCGAGATCGCCCAGTGCGAGACGCGGTCGCAGAGCGAACGCGAACGCGCAGAAAACCTCGCCCAGCAGGCCAAACAGCACGCCGAGAAGGCGCAGCGCATCGGCACCGAACTCGAAGCGACCCGCGAGGAGCTCGAGCACGCCCGTGAGCGGGCCGGCGTACACCGCGTGTCCGTCCAGGAGACCGAGCACGCGATCGATGAACTTGTGCGCTCCAGCGAAGAACTCGGGGCTGAGCAACGCGAACTCACCGAATCGCTGAACACGCTGGAACGCGATCGCGCCCGGCTCGAGAGCCGGCGCAGCACGCTCGAAGAGATGGCCGAGTCCCGCGTCGGCCTGGGCGAAGCGGTGAAACTCGTGCTCGATCGCGGGGCCCAGGACCGCGAGGCGGGCGAGCACGCCTCGCTCTTCGCTCGCGTCGTGGCGCCGCTGGCCGACCTGATCCGCGTGGATGCCGCGGACGCACCCGCGGTCGAAGCCGCGCTGGGCACGCTGCTGCAGGCCCTGGTCATCGACCGCGTGGAGCCCACCAAGGACCGTGAAGCCCTCGATGCGTTGACCGGGCGCGTCACACTGCTCCCGATCGAGGCGTCCCCTGCGGCCGCTTCGTTGGAGTTGCCGCACCTGCCCGATTCGATGGCCAGCCGCGTGGTCCGCCTGAGTGAGCGTGTGTCGTGCGACGAGTCTGTGCGCCCGACGCTGGATCGTCTGCTGGGCGGTGCGCTGCTGGTGCCCGATCTGGACGCGGCTTCGATGCTCGCGATGGGGCCGATGCGAGGCGTTGCCGCCCGGTTCGTCACCGCCAGCGGCGAGGTGCTCGAGAGCGACGGGCGTGTGCTCGCAGGCCCGGTCTCCTCCGGGAGCGAAGAGGGCGGTGCGGGGCTGCTCCAGCGTGCGGCGGAACTGAAGACACTCCGCGAGCGACTCGACGCCCTCACACTCCGGATCAACGGGCTGAACGCGGAGGTGGAGGAGCTCGACGCCTCGACGTCGCGGGTCCACCGCGACATCGCGGACCGTCGGCACGAACTTGCGCAGCGACAGCGCGAGCTGGTCACGCAGGAGTCTGCGGGCGACAGGCTCGACGCCGAACTCGCCCGGCTGGAGCGCGAACTGCCGACGCTCGAGCACGATCGCGATGAGTCGCTCGCCAAGGCCGAGCGGTCCATGGGCGAGGCCCGGACGCTCGAAGACCGCCTTTGCGCGCTGCGCCACCAGATCGACACGATCGCGCAGGAACGGTCGATGCTCGAAGCGTCGATGGTGAAGGCCGATGCACGCGCGGAAGAAGCGGGCGAAACGCTGACCAGCGCGCGGGTGCTCGCGTCGCAGCGTTCCGAGCAGCTCGCCGCTGCCCGGAGAGAGCTCCGGCGCATCGATGGCGCCGCGGGCGAGGCCCGGCGAGAGAGCGAGCGGCTCGAGGCACACCTCACCGAGCGAAAGGCACGCATCGCCGAGCACGAGACGGCGATCGCCGAATCGCGGCGCGAGATCGAGGAGGCCAATGCCGACCTGCTCCGCGCGACCGATCGGGTGAACGAGATCGACGAACGGCTGAGCGAGGTGGAATCGCTGGTACGTGAGATCGCCGAGCGGCTGACCGAAGCCCAGAACCACGCACGCGAAGTGGACCGCGACTTCCAGGGCATCGAGCTCTCAAAGCGTGAACTGGAAGTGCGCCGAGAGACGCTGGAAGAACGCTCGCTCGAGGAACTCACGCTCGATCTGGTGCTCGAGTTCGGCGAGTACCGGGCGCTCATGCTCGACGGAGATATCACGCCGATCGAGGCCGAGACAGTGCAGGTGGAGATCGAGGAGCTGCGTGTCCAGATCAAGCGACTGGGCAACGTGAACCTCGACGCGATCGAGGAGGAGCAGAACCTCGCGGAGCGCAACGAGGAGCTGATCGCGCAGGTCGAGGACATCGACCGCGCCCGCGCGCACCTGGAAGACCTCATCGGACGCCTCAGCGAGGTCAGCCGCGAGCGGTTCAAGGAGACGTTCCAGAAGATCGAGGCGCACTTCGGCGGGAAGGACGGCATGTTCCGCCGCCTCTTCGGCGGCGGTCGCGCGGAGGTCCGGCTCATCCCCGACCCCGAAACGGGCGAGATCGATTGGCTCGAGTCCGGCGTCGAGGTGCTCGCCAAGCCGCCCGGAAAAGAGCCCCGTTCGATCAGCCAGCTTTCTGGTGGTGAGAAGACGATGGCCGCGGTCGCGCTGCTGCTGTCGATCTTCCACTCCAAGCCCTCGCCCTTCTGCGTGCTGGACGAAGTCGATGCGGCGCTCGACGATGCCAACGTCGATCGCTTCGGGTCGATCATCCAGCAGTTCTCCAGCGGCTGCGATTTCATCGTCATCACGCACAACAAGCGGACGATGCACGTCTGCGATCAGCTCTTCGGCGTCACGATGCAGGAGCGCGGCGTCTCGACACGTGTCCACGTTCGCTTCGACGAGGTCGGCGCGGACGGACGCTTGAAGGAGGCCGCTCAGAAACGGGCCGCCTCGCAGATCGAGAGCAAGTCGGGTGTGGAATCCATGACGGAAGACGCCGTGCAGGCGTAGCCCCGCGGTTGGCCCTACCCTGTGCGCCCGGGACCCCTCCGAGGCACGAAAGGCGACCCATGGTCAAGCTCACGAAGATCTACACCCGCACGGGCGACGACGGAGAGACCGGGCTGGGCGACGGTTCCCGCGTCCGCAAGCACGACCTCCGCGTCGATGCGTACGGCGGAGTGGACGAGACCAACAGCGTTGTCGGCATGGTGATCGTGGAGATCGATCGCGCGACGGACCCGGGCTCCTTCGGCGTGATCAGAGCAGAACTGGTGCGCGTGCAGAACGACCTGTTTGATGTTGGCGCCGACCTGTGCGTACCGGTGGGGCCCCACGAGGAGGCCGGGTCGTGCCTCCGCATCCATGCGTCTCAGACCGCGCGTCTGGAGAAGGCCATCGATGGCCTGAACAAGAGCCTCGAGAACCTCACGTCTTTCGTGCTCCCGGGCGGCAGCGCGGTCGCTTCGACGTTGCACCTCGCGCGGACGGTCGCGCGCCGTGCCGAGCGCAGTGCGGCGGAACTCATCGATCGCGAGGCCTCGCGCATGAACCCGGAGACGGTGATGTACATGAACCGCCTGAGCGATCTGCTCTTCGTCATGGCCCGCGCGGCGAACGCCCTGGGTGCCGGCGATGTGCTCTGGATCCCCGGCGCGAACCGTGAGGACGCGGGCGAGGGATGAGCCGGGCACGCCGAGCTTCGGTCTCCGTCACCAACGACTTCCGGCAGGCCTTCGAGAGCGACCGGCGTGATCTCATGCGCCGGCGATTCCTGATCTACGCGCTCACAATCTGCGTCATCCAGCTCCTGATGTTCGCGATGATGTGGGAGCTGTTCGTCTTCGATTCCATCGAGCTCGAGCGCATCGCGTTGGGCTTCATCACGCTGTGCAGCTCGTTCATCTTCCTGGGCGGCTGGTTTTATGTGAGGAACGCTTCACGGCGGCTGAGCAGGAACGTGATCGTGTGGCTCACGATCGGGCTGATTCTCGGCACCGCGTTCCTACGGCTGCCCTACGCGCTCCTGAACGACGAGAGCGCGCTCTCGTCGCCGCTCACGACGTGGGCGGTGGCGGTGATGGCGTCGCACATCGTCGCTTCGTTCTTCATCCCGTGGACCGCGCGCGAAGCGCTGATCCCGTTCGGTCCCGTGCTGCTGGCGATGGTCGTCATCTCGGCGGTGCGTGATGGTTTGGGCGGGGTCGCCGGGGCACTGTTTGTCGTGTTCGTCATCGCGGCACCGGGGACGCTCATCGCGCTCTGGCAATCCGACCGGCACCGCACTTCTTTCCAGAACCGCTTCCTCCGGAAGAGCTACACGTCGATGAAACGCGAGCTCGTGGACGCCCGGCGTATCCACGAGGACCTCTTTCCCGCTGAATTGGAGGACGGGCCGGTGCGCGTGCGGTACGCCTACGAACCCATGCAGCAGATCGGCGGCGATTACCTCTTCATCCGTTCTACGCCCTCCTCCACCAGCGTGGTCCTGATCGATGTCACCGGGCACGGCGTGACAGCGGCGCTGACCATCAACCGCCTGCACGGCGAGATGCAGCGGCACTTCGGTGAACACCCGGACACCGGGCCGGGCGACGCGCTGACCGCGCTCAACTCCTACATCCACCTCACCCTGGCGACGCACTCGGTGTACGCGACAGCGGTGGGTGTGCGCATCGATCACGAGAAGGACGAGCTGCGTTACGCGAGCGCAGGGCACCCACCGGCCTTCCTTGTCGGGTACGACAGCACGATCAACCAGCTCGATTCAACGACGTTCCTTCTGGGCGTCTGTCACGGCGACGACTTCAAGCACGAGGAACGCACGCTGCCCTTCCACGAGGGCGACACGCTGGTCGCGTACACCGATGGCGCGACCGAAGCGATGGACGCCGACGGGCGCATGCTGGGCGTGATGGGGTTCCTGCGCACCGTCGCGTCCCTCGAGCCGGGCAAGGACGGATGGCCCCAGATGCTCAAGCACGAAATCGAGGCGTACCGCGACGGCCCGGCGGATGACGACACACTGATCGTGGAACTCGCAAGACCCCTCGAGCTCTGATCCGACGGGAAGTCGACGGGCTCAGACGCCGACGACGTCCGGCAGCTCTTCGGCCATGCCCTCGGTCAGGTTGCGCGGACCCTCTTCGGTGATCAGGATGTCCGCTTCGTGGTGCACGCTCATGGAGCCGTCGGCGGTGAGGATGGGCCACTCACGCTTGCCCTGCACCGTGCGTCCGGTCCCCGCGCCGAGCATGGGCTCGACCGCGATGAGCGTGCCGGGGCGGCAGGGCTCGAAGGCCTCGGGCCATTCGCCGGGGTATGTCGGGACGGTGTTGGAGAGGAACGGGGGCGCGTGGAGCTTCTTGCCGTACCCGTGCCCGCCCAGACCTCGGACCATGTGGAAGGGGTAACGCTGCTCAGCGATCTGCTGCACGGTCTGCGCCCACGAGAGGTACCGGTTGTCCGGATGGAGTGTCGGGATGCCCTCGGCAAGGCACGCCTTCGAGGCCTCCATCAGGCGGAGCTGTTCCTCTGATGCGCTGCCGATGGCGTAGGTCCAGGCCGCGTCGCCGATCCAGCCATTGCGCAAGACGCCGACATCGATCTTCAGCAGGTCCCCTTCGACGAGCGGATCGAGGTGCGAGCCGGCGGTGCCGTGAACGATGCACGCGTTGACGGAGAGGCAGGTGTGGCTTGGGAAGGGAGGCAAACCGCCCGGCTTGTAGCCCTTGAAACAGGAGGTGCAGCCGAGGTCATCGAAGATGCGTGCCGCCTCGCGATCGATCTCCGCGAGCGTCTGACCCAGCCGAAGAAACTTCGAGAGGCGTCGGTGGGTTTCCACCACCGCCTGGGCCGCGTCGTACGCGCCCGAGACATCCTGTTCGCTCTGGATGAGGGCGTTGCGCATGGGGTTCTGCCTTGTGGTCGTGCAGCGAACGGCGGCGTCAACGCCGAACGCGAGAAGAAAGTGACCCCACGGGGATTTGAACCCCGGTTACCAGGATGAAAACCTGGTGTCCTGGACCAGACTAGACGATGGGGCCAATAAGCCGCCCATGATACCCCCAAAGGGCCTTTCTGACCATCACGAGGGGGTTTCCCGTGCGATTTCCCGATCGATCGGCTGGATCGTGCCGATGTCATGAGCATGAGCAATCCCCTCCGCAATCTGAACACCCCTCACATCGTCGGCGCGGTGGTGACCTGCGGCGCCGTGCTCGGCATCGCTTCGATGATCCACCCGATGGATTCGGAGGCGGTATCCACCGGACTCGATTCGGTGTATTCCGACACATCGGGTGCGGACAGCGCTGAAACAAGCGGCCTCTCGCTGGGCGTTCTTCATGGACGCGGATTCCAGGGTGAGATTATCGCAGGCTCCCCGGAGCCCAGCGTTGTCATCACGGACGACACCGGGACCGTGCTCTACGACGATCTTCCGCTCGAGGAGTACCTCTGGCTGGAGACCCAGCTCTCGGGCGATGAGACCGAAGACGCCCTCGAGGCGTGGCCCGAGGCCCTGATGGACGTTGATGTGCCGCTCGACCCGTGGTGAACCGGAGAGCGCCCGGACGAATTCGCATCGTTCGGCCTGACGCGGCCTGTGTGACCAAGGTCAAAAATGCAACAGGGCACCGTGTGACACGGTGCCCTGCAGCGACTCCTCAGTGTGGCAGTCTGTGCCCCGGCGGTGCCGGGAAGGAAATCGATCCGCGCTGGAGTTAACCAACGCGGATCGACTGAATCTTGAGAGCCGGTCTGCGGCCGGCTGTTGCCAGCGGGTTACGCTGGCGAACGGTGCTCCTGTGCCACACCGTTCATGCCCACAGAATACGCGCATCCTTCCCAGGGTCAAGACAAAAACGCAGACAATCGCGTCAAGTCACTGAAAATGACTCGAAACGATCGCCAGCACCCCACGGGGCACAGTGTTTATCGATGCGGCGGCTCCCCCGAGCGTCGCATTCGAATTGTCGGCGCGATGGTCGCGCCAATCGCTCAGCCGAAGGAAGACCTCCGGCGGAGCGAGCACAGGGATTCCGCGGCGAGCAAGATGCAATTACGCATCGCCCATAGTGCCACGGAGGAGTCAGCTCGTGGATGAATGCGACAACAGTCGCACTCGGTATTCAGATGTCGGTAGGTGCTTCCCTACCTCTCCTCCATCGAGTGCTTCACGCTCGACGTTGGGGCGGCCTGCTTAGGGCCATTACTCAACTCAACATCGACAGAATAACAGGTAACGCGGGGACGTCAACCCATTCATCCCTCAAAGAGTGCCTTTTTCCCTAATCGTTCGAACCCCACCCTCAGGCCCGATTACCCACGCTTTCCGGTCCGATAGTGCCGGGAAACCCCGACGCCATTCTCGTATCGCTCGGAGATCGATGTTCTGGCTTAGCACGACCGGGGCCGAACCCGCCTCCGCGAGGACGCGACCTTGTGCATCCACCACGATCGAGCCGCCCGCGTACGCGAGCTTCGGATCGCTGCC
>JAJDDE010000017.1 GCA_029260475.1 Phycisphaerales bacterium
CCGTGCTGTTGTCCTCCGCGACGATGGGACACCCGGCTCGGGGCGTGCGCCGACGGGGGCGTGAATCGGGCTTTGCGTTTCTCTCTCGGCTCGCGGGGTGTGCGAGCCAGTTCCTCTACACCTGAAAACCTAGCACCCATCTCGGGGGAGGGCCGAGAAAAACCGCGCCTGACGTGTCCTCAATGGCGATGATGCCGGGTCGTGGGGGGTCAGCCCTCATACCCGTCGAAAGTGCCTTTTTCGCTCTGCTCCTGCACGTACGCCTCGAAGGCCTTGTGCTGGTAGGAGATGAAGATGAAGGCGTGCTCGAGGGCGAGCCACTCGATGTCCGTGGGGTCCGGGTCCAGGTCCTTGCGGAGTCTGTTGAGCTCCGCGAGCAGGGCTTCGGATTTCATGGGGAGCCTCTCTTGGGTCGGTAGAAGGGGTGGTGGGGGGACGGGACGCGGCGGGGGCGGTCGATTCGGGGCGTGGAGCCTAGGAGGCTGGACGCGGCGGCGCGAGCGACTACAATCGCCGCCCCGGTTGCTTCTGCATCCGGGCGTTTGGGGCAGTAGCTCAATTGGGAGAGCGCTTCGGTCGCATCGAAGAGGTTGTGAGTTCGAGTCTCATCTGCTCCACTGACTGATCGCCGGCCCGGCACCCGCCGGGCCGGCGGTCGTTTTGGACCGCTCATCGTCCGGGTATCCTAGTAGTTCCCGAACCACCAGGAGAGACGGCACGCGCATGGCAGGCAACCGCGACACCCCCGCGATGCGTCAATACCTCTCCTTCAAGGAGCGTCACCCGGAGTGCGTGCTCTTTTTCCGGATGGGCGATTTCTATGAGATGTTCGATGACGACGCGCGCCTCGTGCACCGCGTCCTGGGGCTCACGCTCACCGAACGCTCCCCGGGCATCCCCATGGCGGGCCTGCCCTACCACCAACTGGACGTGTACCTCCGGCGCATGGTGGACGCGGGGCACCGCGTCGCGGTCTGCGACCAGGTGCAGGACCCCAAAGAAGCCAAGGGCGTTGTGGAGCGCGCCGTCACGCGCGTCATCACGCCCGGCACGCTCGTCGAGGAGTCGCTGCTCGACGACGCCAGCGCCAACCACCTCGCGGCGGTCGCCTTCACGGGCGACGGGCCCGACGACCCGGTCGGCGTCGCGATCGTGGAGGTCTCCACCGGCGCGTTCCTGATCCTCGACCGCCCGCAGCGCGACGTCGCCGACGAGCTTGCGCGGCGGGACGTCCACGAAGTGCTGTACTGCGACGTCGGCGCGGGCGACCCGCCCCCGCGCGTCACGGACCTGCTCGAGCGCATCGGGCGCCCGGGCACGGGGCGGCCCGCGTGGCATTTCCGGCGCGACGAGGCGCTCAGCGTCCTGCGCGAGCAGTTCCGCGTCAAGACGCTCGCGGGTTTCGGCATCGACGAGGAGAACGACCCCGCGATCCTCGCGGCGGGCGTCGTGCTGCGCTACCTGCGCGAGACGCAGGCGCTCGACGAACCGAGCCGTGCGACGAGCGAGGGGTTCAGTTCCGGGACCGCGGGGGCCCGCATGGCACGGGAGCGTTCGTTGTCGCACCTCTCCCCGCCCAGGCGTGAGGACGCGACGGGCGTGCTGCGCATCGACGGCGCGGCGCTGCGTGCGCTCGAGATCGAGCGCACGATCCGAACGGGGACCAGCGACGGCTCGCTGCTGGGGGTCTTCGCGGGCGTCGGACGCGGAGGGTGCCGGACGCCGATGGGCAAGCGTCTGCTGCGCGAGTGGCTCTGCCGCCCGCTCGCGGACCGCGCCGCGATCGAGGCGCGCCTCGACGCGGTGGGCGTGCTGAAGGACGACACGGCTCTCGCGAAGGCGGTGGGGGAGGCGCTGGGCGGGGTGCAGGATGTGTCGCGCATCGTGGCGCGGGTGGCGCTCGGGCGTGCGACGCCCCGGGATGTCGTGGCGCTGGGTGCCTCGCTGCGAGCGCACGAATCGATGTCTCTGGCGCTCGAGGGCTGCGCACCGCTCGCGTCGTACCGCGCCCAGCTCGAGGCGTGCAAGGACGCGCTGGTGCCCATCGCACTCGAGATCGAGCGCGTGTGCGTCCAGTCGCCCCCGGCCCATCTCCGAGAGGGCGGGCTCATCCGCGACGGCGTGGACCCGGAGCTCGACGAGGCGCGGGGCCTGCAGCGCGACGCGGGGGCGTGGCTCGCGGAGTACCAGGCGCAGCTCGTCGAGACGCACGACCTGCCCTCCTTGAAGGTGGGCTACAACCGCGTCTTTGGCTACTACATCGAATTGCCTAAGGCGCAGGCCCAGCGGGCGCCGGACGTCTTCACGCGCAAGCAGACGCTGAAGAACGCCGAGCGGTACATCACGCCCGAGTTGAAGACCTACGAAGAGAAGGTGCTCCGCGCCAGCGAGACGGGCGTCACGCGCGAGGTGCGACTGTTCACGGGCCTGTGCGAGCAGATCGCGGGCGTGATCGTAGAGGCGCGGACGTATGCGCATACCGTCGCCCAGCTCGATGCGCTGCTCGCTTTCGCGGACAAGGCTCGCCGGCGCTCCTGGACGCGCCCGGAGATCGTGGGCGACGCCGTGATCGACATCGAGGAGGGGCGTCACCCGGTGCTCGACGAGTTGCTGGGCGACCGGTTCGTGCCCAACGACTGCACGCTGGGCGACGACGCGGGCTCGCTCGCGCTGATCACGGGCCCGAATATGGCTGGCAAGAGCACGTACATACGCCAGGTCGCGCTGCTCACGCTCCTCTCGCACGCGGGCAGCTTCGTCCCCGCGCGCAGGGCGGTCATCGGGCTCACCGACCGCGTCTGCACGCGCATCGGCGCAGACGATGCGCTGCACGCGGGGCAGTCCACCTTCATGGTCGAGATGGTGGAGACCTCCAACATCCTGCACCACGCGACGGCGCGCACGCTCGTGGTCCTCGACGAGATCGGGCGGGGCACGTCTACGCTCGACGGGCTCAGCCTCGCGTGGGCGATCGTCGAGCACCTGGCGGGCAACGACGATGGCAGCGGCCCGCGGACGCTGTTTGCCACGCACTACCACGAGCTCACGCAGCTCGACGAGCGCCTGCCCGGGCGCGTGCGGAACCTGCACGTGAGCGTGCGCGAGGTGGGTGACGACGTCGTCTTCCTGCACCGCATCCTCGCGGGGCACGCCGACCGCTCGTACGGCATCCACGTCGCGCGCCTCGCGGGGCTGCCGAAGACCGTCGTGGCGCGCGCGAATGACGTCATGGGCTCGCTCACCGTCGCGGAGGCGGGCATCGACGGCGCCGCGGTCCCCGCGCCGAACCCGAAGAACAGCGGGCAGATGGGGCTCTTCACGGAGTTCCTGCCGCACCCGGTGATCGAGGAACTCAAGGGGCTGGACCTGAACCGGATGAGCCCGATGGACGCCTTCGAAGCGCTGCGAAAGATCGCGGGCGAAATCTCGAATACGTGAATACCCGAACTCCGAGGAGCACGACATGAGCGATGAGAAGATCCTGCGTGAGGCGACGTTCTCGCCCAAAGCGCCGATGTACTACACGGTCAACGCGACGATCATCTATGTGGTCTTTCTCGTGCTGCCGTGCCTCGGGTTTGCGCCGGTTACCTTCGGGCTCAGTCTGCTCGGGCTCGTGCTGCCCGCGGCGCTCTTCGGGCTGACGATGTGGTACTACCGGGTGTACTACAGGAGATTGAGCTGTTCGTTGACCAACCGGAAGCTCATCATCGGACGCGGCATCCTTTCGCGCACCGAGCAAGCGGTGCCGCTGGACAAGATCACCGATATGCAGATGAACCAGGGGCCCATCATGCGGTGGCTGGATCTCGAGGCGATCAAGGTCGAGACCGCGGGCAGCATGGGCGGCGTCGGGGGCGCGCTCGTCGGGCTTGTCGGGATCGAGGGCTCGCGGGACTTCCGAGCGGCGGTGCTGGACCAACGCGACAAGGTGGTCGGCAGCGCGGACCGCGATGCGGGCGCTCCTGATTCGGTCCGGAGCGGGACGCCGGGTGACACCGATGCGTTGCTCACCGACATCCGCGACACGCTGCAACGGATCGAGACGCGGCTCGCGAACGAATCGGCCTGACGGGGTCCGGGGTAGTCTCTATTTGTGCGATGGCGTCGGGATGTGCGCCGTCGCGGGCCGATACGATCTCGCGCCGACGCCCATCCCCACCGAAAGGCCACTCATGCCCATCGCCCTCGATCATTACGTCACCCTCGGCCGTTCGGGCCTGCGCGTCAGCCCGCTCTGCCTCGGCGCGATGACCTTCGGCACGGAGTGGGGCATCGGCGTGGACGAGAAGGATTCCTTCGGGATCCTCGACGCCTACCGCGGCAAGGGCGGCAACTTCATCGACACCGCCAACATGTACAACAAGGGCCACTCCGAGGTGATCCTGGGCAACTATTTCAAGGGCAAAGCGGGGGTGGGGCAGCATGGCGCGAAGTTCCCCGAGCGCGACCGCGTGGTGATCGCGACCAAGTGGCTGGGCAACCTGTTTCAGGGCGATCCCAACGGCGGTGGCGCTTCGCGGAAGACGATGATCGAGAGCGTCGATCACTCGCTGCGCCGGTTGAACACGGACTACATCGATCTGCTCTGGCAGCACTTCTGGGATCGGCACACGCCCATCGAGGAAACGATGCGCGCGCTCGATGATCTGGTAACCAGCGGCAAGGTCCGGTACGTCGGCTTCTCGGACACGCCCGCGTGGGTGTGCGCACAGGCGCAGACCATGGCGCACTTCCGCGGCTGGTCGCCCTTGATCGCCTTACAGAT
>JAJDDE010000018.1 GCA_029260475.1 Phycisphaerales bacterium
TGGTGAATCGCCAGCCGACGCGCCGCGAGGTCGAGATCGCGAACGAGAAGGGGCTCCAGCTGAACGCGAACACCGTGGTGATGGTGAACGCGGCGGGTGATGACGTCAACGCGCCGGTGGGCCCCGGGGGCCGGGCACCGATCGTGACCGACGAGGAAGAGCTCCGCCGTATTACCCAGCTCGAGCGCCAGACGAACCTCGTCGAGACCGCCTTGCTCAAGCGCCTCGGGCCCGAGCTGCTCAACTTCAACCGCAAAGACGCGTCCACCGCTCGGGCTCGGATGCTGCAACACATGGACAAGCAGCGGACAGTGTTCGGGCAGGACGAGCTCGTCCAGATCCTCCGCCAGCACAACATCGCGGACATCGTGATCTTCGGATCCGGGGGCACGCTGCCGGACGGGCGTGGCGGCAGCAGCATCACCTACACGTTCCGCGCGATCCAGATCTCCGATGCCGGGGTGATCGGCGTTGCTTCGGTGCGCGAGGCGCTGGACGGTCGCTCGGAAGCGTTTATCGCGCAGGAGCTCGCGAACCGTGCGATCGAGGCGCTGGTGTGCGAGATGAAGGAGTCGTGGTCGCCCCCGAACAACCTCGAGGTGCTGCTGACCAACATCACGGACGCCGACGACTGGGACCTCTTCCAGCAGACGATTCTCCAGCGGAGCGAATCGGAGGAGGAGAGTGCCCCGCTGCGCCTGAAGGGCCAGTCCCGTTTCCAGGGCGGCGCGGGGCAGGGCACCGGCGAACTGACGCTCAGCTACCAGTGCGCGTTCAGCGACCTCATCAACGAGATCAACCTGCTCGCTTCCGAGCTCCCGTACGGGCTCTCGATCGTCAGCATCGACGCGAATCGTGCGGAGATCGCGATCGTCAAGTGATGCGGGGTCTCAGCGTGTCTGAGTCACGCGGATGTCGTTGGGATCCATGACAAAGCGCCCGGCGAGTGCGCGGGTGGTTTCGACGTCGGGTTGGGCCACTCGGATGTCGAGGTACGCCTCGCCCCAGTTCGGTCGCTGACGCACCGTTATTCGGGTGCCTTGGATGCCTTCGGTGGCGCACGCGTTTTCGACCGCTCTGCGGACTGCGGCTGGATCCATCGTGACCTCGTCCACCAGGGTGACCGCACCGGGTCGAAGGCGCGCAAGCACCGCGTCTCGATCGCGCTCGTGCAGCACCGGGCCACGAATGAACAGTGTCCCATCGGTGCCCATCTCGATGCTGATCTGCGCAAGGGGCGAGGCCGGCGGCACGGTGTGTTGCGGCGGGGCCGGCTCGATACTCGCGGTGCTTGGCTCAGATGGATCCTGGTCGGCACCTCGGGGTTGCTCGCCGTTTTCCGGTGTTCTAAGCGAGGCGTCGGTTTGGATCGCCGGGTTTGTGTTCGGTTGCGTCTTCGATCGCCCCGGACCCCACACCACGAACCAGACGCCGAAACACCCAACGAGCGCGACGGCGATCACGCCGATCATCCACACGGGTTTCTTGTTGGAGGCGGAGCGAAGCCGCGTTGCGAGCTCCTGCGCCGAAGTCACACCGACGGTGTTGAGCGGGGTGTTCTCGTCGAAGGTCTCGAGGATCGTGGTACACAGTTCGGCGAGCATGACCACGTCTGCTTCTACGAGGCGCTCGCTCGCGCTCGAGCCGTCGCTGGCGGCGATGGCGAAGCCGAAATCTACGAGTTTTGGGGAGCCGTTTGGCTCTACGAGCACGTTCTGTGCTCGGATGTCGCCGTGAGCGATACCGGATCGGTGGGCGTAGGCCACCGCATCGCACACCCTGCCCAGTGTCTCGCGAGCCGCTGCTCCGGACGTCCGTGCGTCCCGGAGGAAACTGCCGATGGGCTCTCCTTCGATGAGTTCGGTCGCGATGTAGCCGCAGGGCTGCGCGTTGATCGACTGCACGCCCGCGTCGAAGACGCGGACGATCCCCGGATGGTCCAGCTTCGCGAGCGCCGGGCCCTCGGTTTCGAACTGGCGCACCCGGGCATCGGACTCGAGCGGGATGACTTTGAGCGCCACGGTGCGGGCGAGCCCGGTGTGACGAGCTCGGTACACGCGCGAGGAGCCGCCCTCGCCGATGACGCCTTCGATCTTGTAGGGCCCGAACCCGGCATCGGTAGGCGGTTCGGGCGGGGGCGTCATTCGGGTGGCCTTCTCGGAGCCTCGCGGGGCCTCGAAGCTCGTGGCGCCCTTGGATCCGACCTCGCAGACATCTACGGGCCGTGCCACGCCCTTGAGGCGGTACGGGCCGTGCTCCACCCACTGGAGCCCTTCCCCGGAGGCAGGGTGTGCCAGGAGGTACTGCCTCGCGCTCTCCATCGCCTCTCGGGTCATGAGGATCTGACCGCCGTCGGCGAGCGAGAGCACGCGTGCGCAGATATCCAGGTGCAGACCGGCGAGCCGTGCGTTGCCGCCCGGAGTCTCCAGCGTGCTCAGCTCGCCGAGATGGATCGCGGTGCGGACGCCGATCCCCTCCAGTTCGGGTTCGGCGGACCAGGCGTGCTGGAATTCGAGGGCGGTGCGGACGGCATCGGTCGGCGTCGGGAGCACGAGCAGCAGACCGTCGCCGAAGTCGTTGCGTCCACTCGGCTGCTGCGTGAGGCTGGAGTCCAGGATCTCGTCATGGAGCCGCAGGACTCTGGCGTAGCCTGAGTCGCCAAGGCGGGACTTGAGACCGGTCGAATCCACGATGTCCGTGAACAGAAAGGCGGCCAATGAGGAGGTCTGCGAGTGCGCCATCGGGCCGCGAGTATACCGGTACGGAGCGGATAACCGATGTGGACCGATATGGGATGACATCGATCCACTCAGAGCGGTTCAACTCGGAGCAAGGAAATCCACCCTCACGGACGCCCAACTGCGGCTTCGGGTGGAGAGGCCCGTGCGGCGGATCGATGTGTATCAACAGCGCTTCTGAAACGGGCGCGTCACGGACTGGGATGCGAAACGACAGAACAGAGCAGGATTCCTCATAGTGGACCGACAATTTCAATTGCGTTCAACCGCGGTGATCAGTTCCAGACTGCGCGTCGTGTTCTACGTCGTGCTCGTGCTGTTCGGGGTGCTCGCGATCAACTCGCTGTACCTCGCCGGCGTCTCGGTGATCGAGGCGGTGACGGGCGAGATCCATCAGGGCCTCGCGTACCAGTTCGCCTTCCTCGCTCACCTCGCGCTGGGTCTGCTCTTCCTGGTCCCCTTCATCTTGTTTGGCGTGCTGCATCTCCGGAAGGGCTGGTCCCATCCGAACCGCAACGCTGCACGTGCCGGGCTCGCCTTGTTCATCATCTCGCTCGTGCTAGTGATCAGCGGTCTGCTGCTGACGAGGGCGCTCGTCGAGATCCGTGATCCGCGCCTGCGCGAGGTCCTCTACTGGGCGCACATCGTGACGCCCGTGCTGGGAGTCTGGCTCTTCCTGCTGCACCGGCTCGCGGGGCCCCGCATCCGATGGCGCGTCGGCCTGATCACCGGCGGCGTGGGCGTGCTGGTCACGCTCGGGTTCGTGGTGGGAACGGCATCGCCGACGACCGCTGCGGGCAACGCGACACTCGCGGAGTACCTCCCGGCCCAGACAAGGCTGGTCGGCGCCGACGCGCTCGAGGCGGACGTGCTCATGAACGACCAGTACTGCCTTGAGTGCCATCCAGACACGCACGAGCAGTGGTCTCACAGCGTTCACAAGTTCAGTTCGTTCAATAACCCCGCGTACAAGTTCAGCGTGCTGGACACACAGCGCAAGCTCCTCGAGCGGGATGGTCACGCACGAGCGCTCACGTTCTGCGCCGGGTGCCACGACCCCGTTCCGATGCTCAGCGGCGCGTTGACCGATGCGGGGTTCGACCAGAGTTCGCCTTCCGTGAACGCGGGGATCACCTGCACGGTGTGCCACGCGGTGACCGATGTGCACAACGCGCTGGGCAACGGATCGTTCACGATCGAGGCTCCTGTTCACTATCCGTTCGCCGACAGTGAGCAGCCGATGTTGAAGTGGATCAATCACCAATTGATCAAGGCGAAGCCGGCGTTCCACAAGAAGATGTTCCTCAAGCCGCTCCACCAGTCGCCTGAGTTCTGCGGCGCGTGTCACAAGGTGCACCTGCCAGAGGAGCTCAACGACTACAAGTGGCTGCGCGGTCAGAACCACTACGACACCTACCACCTCAGTGGAGTTTCCGGGCACGGCGTGTCGAGTTTCTACTACCCGCCCAAGGCCCAGGAAAACTGCAACACCTGCCACATGCCATCGATGGTCTCGGCGGACTTCGGCGCACGACCGATGGACGATTCGGGCGCCCTGAAGATCCACGACCACCAGTTCCCCGGGTCCAACACCGCGATCCCGCACATGCTCGGATTCCCGGACTGGGTGAACCAGGCGAATCAGGAGTTCCTCGAGGGTGTCGCACGCGTGGACATCTTCGCGGTCCGCGACGGTCCGACGCTCTCGTCCCCGCTCATCGCGCCGGTGAGGCCCACGCACCCGGAGCTCGCGCCGGGTCAGACGTACCTGATCGATGTGGTTCTGCGGACCCTGACGCTCGGGCATCCGATGACGCAGGGCACCGCGGACTCCAACGAGCTGTGGGTGGATGTCACGGTGCGTTGCGGCGACCGTGTGATCGGGCGGAGCGGCGGCCTGCGAGACGAAGACCTGCAGGTCGATCCCTGGTCGCACTTCGTCAACGCGTACGTCATCGACCGCGATGGGAACCGAATCGACCGGCGCAACGCCGAGGACATCTTCGTCGCGCTCTACAACAACCAGATCCCTCCGGGCGCGGGCGACGTGCTGCACTACCAACTGAACGTCCCTGAATGGGCGGACGCCCCGATCACGTTCGAGGCGACGCTCAGGTACCGAAAATTCGACGCGAAGTACATGCGGTTGATCCTCGGTGAGGACTTTGTGCGCAACGAGTTGCCCATCACGACGATCGCCAGCGATCGCGTGGTCTTTCCACTGAAGGGAAGCGGGGCCGCGAACTCCGAACGCGAAATCCCGATGTGGCAGCGATGGAACGATTACGGCATCGGGCTGCTCCGCAAGGGGTCTGGTGGTGCGCAGAAGGGTGAGCTCCGTCAGGCGGAGTTCGCGTTCCAGCAGGTCGAGGCGCTCGGTCGCCCGGACGGGCCGCTGAACCTCGCCCGTGTGTACATGCGTGAGGGTCGGCTCGCGGACGCGGCGGCCGCTCTGGAACGGGCCGCCGTCACGGACCCGCCCGGATACGTCTGGACGCGCCTCTGGCTCGGCGGGGAGCTCAATCGCCAACTCGGGAGCCTCGATCCGGCGCTCGATGCGTACAAGCGGCTGATCGAGTTGGACACGGAGGACACGCGCCGGAGAGGGTTCGACTTCTCGCAGGATTACCGGCTCCTGAACGCCTACGCAGGCACGCTCTTCGAACGGGCCAAGCTCGAACGCGGTGATGCGGCAGCGGCGCGACGGAACGAACTCTTGGCGCAGGCCAGAACCTGGCACGAACGGGCTCTGGTGTACGACGCGGAGAACGCAACGGCTCTGTACGGGCTCGCTCAGATCGCCTCGGCTCAGGGCGACACCGAGGCGGCACAGCGGTATTCCAGTCTTCACTCCAAGTACAAAGTGGACGACAATGCGAGGGACAGGGCGGTTTCCATCGCTCGCAGCGCCAGCGCCTCGGCGGACTACGCCGCGGAGCCGATCGTGATCTACGATCTGCAGCGAGACGGCGCGTACGACTTCGATGACACAGAGGATTGAACGTCATGAATTCTGATCCACAGCCGAGCCAACGCGTTCAACGCGAGAGTGAAGCGATCGCGAGGGCTTTCCGCCTCTCGGTGCTCGGGCTTGTTGGCGTTGTTGTTATTGCCGTGATCGCTTGGTTCATTTTTCGCGAGGGCACCCCCCCGGCTCAGATCGACCCCACGGTTGCGGCGCCGGACGTTGCCGCGGAGGACACCGAGGCCCCCGAGGCGCGATTCGTCCGCGTCACCGAGGCTTCGGGGATCGACTTCGTTCACGAGAACGGCGCCAGCGGGGACCGGCTGCTCCCCGAAACGATGGGCAGCGGTGTGGCGCTCTTCGACTACGACAACGATGGCGACGTCGATATATTTTTCCTGAATTCTTCGCGATGGTCAGAGGACGGTGCCTCGGAGGACGCCCCCCCCACTGCGCGCCTGTATCGCAACGAAGGTGGCTGGAACTTCACCGACGTCTCGGCGAAGGCGGGCCTCGACGTGGAGTGCTACGGCATGGGGATCGCGGTTGCCGATTACGACGCCGATGGCTGGACGGACTTGTACATCACCGCGGTCGGGCCCGATCGCCTCTTCCGCAACGTGAACGGGCGGTTTGTCGATGTGACGGAGACGGCGGGGGTCGGCGGAAAAGATTCCGCGTGGAGCACCGCTGCGGCGTTCTTCGATGCCGACGGCGATCTCGATCTGGACCTGTTCGTGTGTGAATACATCAGGTGGTCGCGCGACATCGACTTGGCGGTGGACTTCCGGTTCGCAGGGCTCGGGCGTGGTTACGGCCCTCCCGGCAACTTCGAGGGTTCGCACCCTCGTCTGTATCTGAACGAAGGCGACGGCCGATTCCGCGACGCGAGTGAAGACGCCGGTATCCGGATGGCCAACGCATCGACCGGGTTCCCCATCGCCAAGGCGCTCGGCATCGGGTTGATGGACGTAGACGACGACGGGCGATTGGACGTGTTCGTCGCCAATGACACCACGCGCAACATGCTCTTCAGGAATCTCGGAGAGGGCGTGTTCAAGGAGTCAGGGATCCTTCTGGGGCTCGCCTACGACTCGGGGGGTGGCGCGACCGGTGCGATGGGCGTGGACGTTGCGCACTATCGCAACGATGAGTCACTGGGTGTTTTGGTGGGGAACTACGCCAACGAGCCGAGTTCGATGTTCGTGCGCCAGACCGCGGGCTCTCCGTTCACGGACGAGGCGACGATCGAGGGGATCGGTGCCGCCAGTCGTGGAGCGTTGACGTTCGGTGTGCTGTTTATCGATTACGACCTGGACGGCTGGGCGGATGTGCTGCAGTGCAACGGGCACCTCGAGGACCGCATCGGCGTGATCCAGCCCAGCCAATCGTACGAGCAGCCTGCGCAGCTCTTCCACAACATGGGGGCATCCTCCAGCGCCGCGTTCGCGCGGGTGCCCGATGACCGAGCGGGCGACCTCGCTCTGCCGATCGTGGGGCGGGCTTCGGCGACAGCCGACCTGGATGGTGATGGCGACCTCGATGTCGTTCTGACCGCGCTCGCGGGCCCCCCGTCGGTGCTTCGCAACGACACCGAGGGCGGCAACTGGCTGCGAGTTCGTGTGGTCGGGCTGGCCCCGAACCTTGATGCGATCGGCGCAACCGTGGAGATTCACGGCGGCGGGATGGTGCAGAGCCGTATCGTGTCGCCCACTCGCGGTTATCTTTCACAGAGTGAGCTGACGCTGACCTTCGGGTTGGGTGTCGCGGACACGGTCGAGCGCGTCAGCGTGCGCTGGCCCAACGGCGACGAGAGGACGCTCGAGAAGGTCTCTGTGAACCAGACGCTGACGGTGAAACCCGGAGAAGTCGATTGACAGCAGGCTACCGTGGCGTGGCGATCACCCTGATCGCGTTGGCCCTTTCGGTGTCGGGGTGCGGGAAGAAACCCGCCAAACCAGCGCCGGCGATGAGCACATACCCGGTAGAGCAACTGCCGGCCTATCTGAAGGCCGCCGCGATGCTCGAGGTGGATGAGTTCCCCTCGGCCCAGAAGGCGCTCGTTGCGATCCGCAACAATGTCGGAGATGCGCCGGGCGTGCTCGCGAATACCGCGATCGCCGCGATCGCGCAGCAGAACATGGCGCTCGCCGACGAGATGTCCGCGCGGGCGATCGAGAAGGCGCCTGATGCCCCACGCGTGATGCTTGTTCGCGCATACGTGCTGTGGCAGATGGGTGAACGCGATCAAGCGATCGGGCTCTTCACCGCCGCCGCCGGGCAAGACCCGCTGGACGGTGTGCTGCAGTGGGCGCTGCTGAGCCAGCTCGAAGGGATGGGGCTCAAACCCGGGGACGCGGAGCTGCGAGCGGCTGCGCAGCGAGCGGCGGCGGCAACGCCCCGCAACCTCGTGGTCATGCTCAAGCTCGCGTCTCTCGATGCGTCGGCGGGGGATACGGACTCGGCTCGGGTCTGGCTGGAGCGAGCGATCTCACTCGTCGGGGCTCCTCCGGCGGACGCACTGGACATGTGGGAAGGGTTGCCGGGCGCTTCGGATTCGGAGGTTCGGACGTTCGCGTCCGTGTTGCGGAATCTTCTCCTGCCCACTGACCGTTTCCGATCGGACCTGCTGCTGGTTGACCCCCGGGGTGGCACGCTCCCCCCAACGCTCTTGCATCCGGTGCTCCCGCTCAGCGATACCACGCTCCCCCCGCTAGGCGCCAAGATCTCGTTTGAAGAGGGCACCGCTGGGCTCGGGTTGGAGCAACTCGCGAATACACCGGGCGCTCGGCGTGTCATTTCAGGATGGCTTAGCGATGAGGAGCCGTTCGCCCTCGCCGTGCTGAGCGGCGATCGCAGGCTGACGCTGCTCGCGAAGCGTGACGGCCTCTACGCCGATGTGACGCGGCAGTACGGTCTCGAGGGATCGTCTGCGCCGTCGGGCTGCTTTTACGATGTGGACAACGACCGTTACGCCGATCTCGTGCTCCTCGATCCCGAGGGCGACGCCTTGATGCGGCGTGCGCCTCAAGGCGGTTTCGTTGATGAGACGGAGTCGCGATTGCCCGTCCGCCGAGGGTCCGTTGGGGCATTGCCCTTCGACATCGAGCACGATGGTGACCTCGACCTTTTGCGCTGGTCGGCGACCGAGTTGAGCGTGCTCCGCAACAACGGGGAGGGCGTCTTCGATCTGGAACTCATCCCCGACGGGCTGCCTGCCTCCCTCTCGGGGATCCAGGCGGCCTACGCGCTCGACCATGACGACGATGGCGATGTCGATCTCGTGCTCACCCTGCCTGGCCAATCGCCGAGTGTGCGCGTCTTCTACAACGAGCGGCTCGGGCGCTTCCGCGAGATCGAATCGGAGGGAGCGCCGGCCGGTGCGCGCACGCACGTCGTGGTGGCGGACTACGACGGTGACGCGAGGCTCGACGTGTGCGATCTCGCGAGCGGGCGTTACCTGCCCGGAGCATCGCCCGGCGCGTGGCGCGACATGGATGCTTCGGGCGGGGTCGCGGTGCTGGGCGATTTCGACAACGACGGGCGCCCGGACGCGGTGGGGTCTGGCGACGCGGGGCTGGCGCGGATCGACCGCGATGGCTCGGTCGCTCTCGACCTCAACGAGGACGGTCTTCTTGATGTGCTCACCCCCGACGGCAGGGCCTATCTGAACACCACGCAGGGGGCGGGCAACTGGCTGGCGGTTTCGCTGGTCGGGCTCAACCAGGGGTCCTCCAAGTTCAACACGCTGGGGATCGGCAGCTCGATCGATGTCTCGGCGGGTGTGCTCCGCGTGCGCGCGCAGGTCGCGGGATACACCACACACGTCGGGCTCGGGCCTTACACATCGGCGGATGTGCTGCGGATCGGTTGGCCCAACGGCGCGTACCAAAACCTGCGCTTCCGCGAGTCCATCTCTACCGAGATCGCGGGGAACCAGCGTCTCGTCGAGGAGCAGACGCTCAAGGGGTCGTGCCCGTATCTCTTCGCATGGAACGGGGAACGATTCGAGTTCGTGACGGATGTGCTCTGGCGGACCGCGATCGGGATGCCGCTCACCGAAACACTCCTCGGGCATCACCACCCGGCGGACGACTCGTTCCGCATCCCACCGGGTCTTTTGCAGCCCAAAGACGGCGTCTTCGAGCTGCGGTTCACCGAAGAGCTCTGGGAGGTGGCGTACCTCGACGTGATCGATCTCAAGGCGATCGACCACCCGGTGGGCACAGAGGTGTACGTCGATGAGCGGTGCGCTCCCCCGCCCTATCCGGACCCTGGGCCCTTCCTCGTGGATGTTGCCCGGACGCCTCGTTCGATCGTGGACGGAGAGGGGCGGGATGTCCTGCCCCTGCTGCGCGCACGGGATGAGCGGTACGTCGCGGACTTTTCGCCTACGCCCTATCAGGGCATCGTGGGCGATCACGAGTTGATCATCGATCTGGGTCCGATACCCGCTGACCAGACGCTGCGCCTGTACCTGCAGGGCTGGGTGTGGCCGACGGACGCCAGCGTCAACATCGCGGTGTCACAACGCCCCGACGTGTCGATCAGGCCCCCCGCCATCGACGTGCCCGACGGTCAGGGCGGTTGGACCAACGCCATCCCGTTCCTCGGCTTCCCCTCTGGTAAGGGAAAAACGCTCGTCGCTGACCTCACGGGCGTGCTCCCGGACGGCTACACCACACTGCGCTTGCGCACGAACATGGACATCTCCTGGGACCGGATCTTCTTCACCCTGGGGGATCAAGATGAGCGGATGCGTGAGACGGTGGTGCCGCTGTTGGACGCGGTGAAACGTGAGCGGGGCCTCTCCATCGAGGTGCCGACGACCGCGGACGGACCGTTGGTCCCTGCGTACGACCTCCTGGACCGCGATCGGGTGTGGCGGGAGATGACGGGGGATGCGACGCCGCCGGGCAGCGTGACGTCCAAGCTGCTCGCGATGGACGATGACTACGTCATCGTGAAGGCGGGCGGCGAGATCGTTCTGCGGTTCGATGCGAGCGTGCTTTCGCCGCTCGCGGCGGGATGGACGAGGACGTTCATCATCCACACGGACGGCTGGCTGAAGGACGGCGACCTGAACACGCGGGCGGGGCAGACCGTCGGGCCGCTGCCTCACTCGGGCATGGAGCGCTATCCCTAAGGCTGCTTTGGGGTATCCGCACATGGGGCGTTGAGTTCGCGCATACGCGGTGTTCTGGCGCGGGTCTCTCTCAGCGTCCGAAGCAGGCGGCAGGGCCCGCCCGGCTTCACATGGTGCTCGATTGCGTCCCCGACCGGTAAAGACGGCATTTCTGTGCGTGAACGGGCAGAACTGGGGATTTTATGATGTTCAGCGACATGTTCCGAGCGGTCCTATAAGCCGAGTTGCAAAGAAACGCCATTCGGTTGTTTGGTGTTGGCACAGATGGGTGTACCTTGAGGGTGAGACGGATTCGCCTCTTCACCGTCTCGGAGTAGCACACCCCAATCGATCTCGATCAGCACACCGAACGCGCGGGGACTCATCGCATAGGAGAGGGAGCAGAAAGACATGGAGATACACATGAAGTTTTCGAAGACCTTGACCGTTGTGGCGATGCTCGCCGCTGGATCCATCGCCTCGGCCCAGATGGCCTCGGGCACCCTCGATGGCACCGAGCCGACCTGGGACAACCCGGACACCGGTTCGACCGTCCTGACTTCTGTCGACGTTCTCGAGTTCACCGTCGATACCACCGGCCTCTACACGTTCGATGCGTTCTACCCCGGCGATTCCGACGCGGACGAGCAGCTCGACGGCACGATCTCCATCTTTGAGGGCAGCTTTGATCCCGGAATGCCCGGCGCTTCTGTCGCCTTTGACGATGACGGCCCCGGCGGTCAGAACACGTCCCAGATCCTGGGTGCTGCGTTGACGGCGGGTACCACGTACTTCTACGTCCAGTCCTCCTTCACCGACGTCGCCACTTCCTTCGGTCAGCCCACGGGTGACTGGGAACTCACGATCTCTGGTGACGGCACCGCCTCGATCGTTCCCGCCGCCCCGACCGCGGCTCTCTTCGCGGGCATGGCCGGTTTCGGTCTGACCCGTCGTCGTCGCTCGGCCTGATCCGATAAGAAACGGATAGACGATACAATTGGGCACCTCGCCGGCTTTCGGCGGGGTGCCTTTTCTTTTGCGCTGGTGTGTTTCCCGAGGCCCACCGAAGAAGACCACACCTCATGCCACACCTGAGACCTGACAGACCCGGTACCAACCGAGGGACGCGCGGGCGACTCGCCCTGCTGTGCGCCGTGCTCGTGCTCGCGGTCACCGGGTGCTCGCGGGTCGATCCGAGCACGCTGCCGCCTGTGCCGCGGATCAGCACGGGGACGCTCTCGAAGGGCGTGCAGGAGCAGATCAACGAGGCGTACGCCGCCCTCGATGCGGACCCGATGGACAAGGCCAAGAACGGGCGTCTTGCCATGATCCTCCAGACGTACCGGCAGTACCCGGACTCGGCGATCATGTACGAGCGTGTGCGCGTGCTCGACCCCAAGACGTTCAAGTGGGCGTACTTTCACGGGGTGGTGCTGAACGCGATCGGCAAGCCCGTGGAGGCGGAGGCGGCGTACCGGCGGGCCCTCGCGCTGGACGGCAACTACGACCTGGCACGGATGCGTCTGGCGCAGGTGCTTGCGGATCAGGGCAAGGCCGAGGAGGCGAGGTCGCTCTACGAGGAGCTCTTGCCCAGAGCGGACGAGATCCCCGAGGCGAAGTACGCGTACGCACGGTTCCTGGTGAGCGAGGGTGAGCCGGAGCGGGCGATCGGGTTGTTCAAGGAGGTGTTGAAGCGGTCCGGCGACTTCGGTCCGCTGCACTTCCAGTTCGCGATGGCGTACCGCGCGATGGGCGAGACGGACCTCGCCGAGCGGCACTTCCGGCTGAGCGAGAAGTTCAAGGGCCTTGGCGCCGACGGCAACGACCCGGTGCTGAACGAGTTGCTGCTGCTGAACCGCAACGATTCGCCGTTCGTGACTCGGGCGCGGGTGCTCGCTCAGATGGGGCGGCTCGCGGAGGCGGAGGACTTCATCATGATGGCGTTGGAGCGCAATCCGGAGAGCGTGAGCGCGTACACGAGCCTCATCGGTCTCTCGACGACGCTGGGCGATTTCGAGGCGGTGGACGAGAACTACGCCAAGGCGATCGCGATCGACCCGGACCACCCCAAGACGCACTACAACTTCGCGATCGCGCGCATGGCGCAGGGGCGTTGGGCGGAGGCGAAGGAAGCGCTCGAGCGTTCGCTGAGCGCCGACGCCACCGATCCGAACGCGCAGGCGCAGTACGCGGCGCTGCTGATCCAGGGCGGCCAAACGCCCTTGGCTGAGATCGAAGTGCACCTCCGCACCGCGCTGCAATACGACCCGGACCACATGATCGCCAATGCGCTGCTCGGTGACATACTCTCGCGGAGCGGTCGCCCCGAGGAAGCCATCGGGCACCTACTCCGGGCCGCCGAGTACGACCACGAGATGCGGACATCCGTGGTGATCGGGCTGGCGCAGGCGTACGCCAAGATGCGCGATTGGGACGCTGCGCTAGCTGAGCTCGCGCGGGCCGCGGCGCTCGTCGGGGATGACGAGGCGAACGCGCGTACTATTGGCATGCTCCGCGCCGAGATACTTCGGTTGCGTTCAGAAGACCGGGAGAACACGGATGCGCCGTAATGACCATGTGACCATGGCGGCCGTGACGCTCTTTGTTGTCGCTCTCAGTGGGTGCGGCGGCGGTGACTCGGACTCGGGGCAGACGCCCGGGACAAGCGATCTGACCACGGGCGCGGGGCCTGACGTCCGGACCGTGGTCTTCGAGGACGCGACCGCTGCGACCGGGCTGGTGTTCCAGCACTTCAGCGGTACCACGGGCGATTTCTTGTTCCCGGAAATCCTGGGCTCGGGCGTTGCGCTGTTCGACTACGACGCCGACGGCGATCTGGACGTGTACCTGGTGCAGGCGAACATGGTCGATCCGGACGCTTCGGTCGGCGAGACGCTCTTCCCTATGCCCGAGGGGCAACCGGCGGGAAGCAGGCTGTTCCGCAACGAGCTCGTCGGGTCGGGAGTGTTGCGGTTCACCGACGTCACAGACGAGGCCGGCGTGCTCGTCGAGTCGCACGGCATGGGGGCGGTCACGGGCGACTACGACCGGGACGGGGATGTTGATCTCTACATCACGACGCTGACGGATAACGTGCTCTTTCGGAACGACGGCGACGGGACGTTCACGGACGTCACGGAGGAGTCCGGCGCCAACGTGCCGAATTGGAACACCAGCGCTTGCTTTCTCGACTACGACCGCGACGGCGATCTCGACCTGTTTGTCACGGCTTACGTGGCGTACGGACTCGATCTCGATCAGGTGTGCACGAGTTCGAGCGGGAACAGGGACTATTGCGGCCCCCAGAACTTCCAGAGCGAGCGCGACTACCTTCTTCAGAATCAGGGCGACGGGACTTTCGTTGATGTCAGCCGACTGGTGGGCATCGCGGATTCCCCAGGGGCGGCCTTGGGTGTGATCGCGGCGGACTTCAACGGTGATGGCTGGACGGACGTGTACGTCGCGAACGACGGTGAGGCGAACCACCTGTGGATGAATCAGGGTGGTGAGCGGTTCCGTGAGACGGGGATGATGTCCGGCACGGCGCTGAATCGCTCGGGTGCCGCCGAGGCGAGCATGGGTGTGACCTCGGGCGACTTCGACGGGGACGGGGACGAGGACCTGTTCATGACGCACCTCGTCAACGAGACGAACACGCTGTACGCCAACGACGGTACGGGCACGTTCACGGACGTCACCGCGTCGGCCCGGTTGGGGTTCGGGAGCCTGCGCATGACGGGTTTCGGGTCCGCGTGGTTCGACTACGACAACGACGGCTGGCTCGATCTCTATATCGCCAACGGGAACGTGAAGGTGGACGAGTTCAGGGAGGAAGCCTCCGACTATCCCTTCGATTCCCGCAACCAGCTGTTCCACAACTTGGGTGACGGGACGTTTGTGGAGATGGTCTCGGAACACGACCCCGCGACATCGCTCAGCGAGATCAGCCGCGGGGCGGCGTTCGGCGACATCGACAACGACGGCGATGTGGACATCGTGCTCACGAACAACAGCGGCCCGGCGCGGCTGCTGCGGAACACCGTCGGCCAGGACAAGCATTGGGTGAGGCTCCGCCTTGTGGGCACGACGTCGAACACCGATGGGTACGGCGCGAAGGTCGCGGTGCTGCGCGACGGTCTGGCACCGTTGTGGAGGCGTGTCCACACGGATGGGAGCTACGTCAGCGCCAGCGACCCGCGGCTGGTGATCGGGCTCGGAGACCATCCGGAGATCGATGCGATCGAGGTGCTGTGGCCCTCCGGGCTGAGGGAGCGATGGAGCGGCCTAGAGAGCAGGAGTGAGCACGTACTTATCGAGGGCCGGGGCGTCGCTGTGCCGGAGAGCTGAGCCCGTTCGCGTCGATGGGCGACGAACGCGGACGATGTCCCCCGAGCCGTCGCCGCCCACCGCTACAATCGTTTCATGCAACGAAGAGCCGCTGTTATCGCCGCCCTGAGAACGCCTGTGGGCCGCTACGGCGGCGCGTTGGCGAGCGTTCGTCCTGACGATCTTGCCGCACATGTCATCCGTGTGTTGGTGGAGCGGACGGGCATCGATCCAGTGCTGATCGAGGATGTGTATCTGGGTGCCGCGAATCAGGCCGGCGAGGACAATCGGAACGTCGCGCGGATGGCTGCGCTGCTCGCGGGGCTGCCGGCCTCGGTGCCGGGGTCCACGGTCAATCGGCTGTGCGCGTCCGGGCTTGACGCGATCAACATCGCGGCACGCATGATCGAGGCTGACCACGGGGATGTGTTTATCGCGGGCGGTGTTGAATCCATGAGCCGAGCGCCGTACGCCCTGAGCAAAGCAGAGTCGGCGTTCGGGCGCACGCAGGAGCTGTTTGATACGTCGATCGGGTGGCGTTTCATCAACCCGAGGCTCTCCGAACTCCACCATCCGTTTGCGATGGGCGAGACCGCGGAGAACGTGGCCCGGGAGTACGGGATCAGCCGCGAGGATCAGGATCGCTTCGCATTGTCGAGCCAGCAGAGGTGGGCCGCGGCGCAGGCGGCGGGCAGGTTCGCGAGCGAGATCGTGCCGGTTGAGGTCCCGCAGCGCAGGGGAGAGCCGATCGTCTTTGATACGGACGAGCACCCGAGGCCGGAGACGACCTTCGAGAGGCTGTCGGCCTTGCGGGCGGTGTTCGCGAAGGATGAGATGGGCTCCGTGACCGCGGGGAATTCATCGGGTGTGAACGACGGTGCCGCGGCGTTGTTGCTCGTCGAAGAGCGTCGGGCGGAGACTCTCGGGCTGACGCCGCTGGCTTTCGTCGGCGCGAGCGCTGCGGCGGGCGTTGACCCGGCGTACATGGGCGTCGGACCCGTGCCCGCGATGCAGAAGGCGATGGGGCGTGCGGGCGTGGGGCTGGGTGACATCGATTTGATCGAGCTGAACGAGGCGTTCGCGGCACAGTCGCTCGCGTGTCAGCGCGAGCTCGGCATCGACGGTTCCAAGCTGAACGTGAACGGCGGCGCGATCGCCATCGGGCACCCGCTTGGGTGCAGCGGGGCGCGCATCACGACGACGCTCATCCACGAGATGGCGCGGACGAAGGCCAAGCGTGGACTCGCGTCGCTCTGCGTCGGTGTCGGGCAGGGGCTCGCGACTGTGTTCGAGGGCGCTTGAACCCCGGGTGGATCAGGACGACGCGGCGATCTTCGCGAACCCGGATCGGAACGCGTCAACGAGCGCATCGATCTCGGTCTCGGTCATCGGGGTCGAGAGCGTCGATGAACCCGTGTTGATGATGATGATCCCGTTGTTGAAGAGGTCCTCGATGAGGGCCTTGAGCTGCCGGGTCTCTTCGGGTGTGGGGTACGCATCGCGGAAGTTGCGCGGCGGGTGTTCCTTCATGTGGACGCGGAACATCGAGCCGGCGCCGCAGACACACGCGTTGACACCGGAGGAGCGGATCGCCTCCTGGATCCCGCTTTTCGCGCGGTCGGCAAGAGCGTTCAGGCGGGCGACCGCGGGTTGGTCGAACTTCCGCATCGCCGCGAGGCCGGCGGTCATGCTGATGGGGTTGGCGGTGTAGGTGCCCGAGTGCGGGAAGAGATAGCGGCCCGACTGTGGGTTGAGGATGTCCATCACCTCGGTACGCCCCGCGACGGCCCCGACGGGGAACCCGCCGCCGATCATCTTGCCGAGGGCGGTGAGGTCCGGCGTGACGTCGTATCGCGTTTGGAGCCCGCTGTACTCGGTGCGGAAGGTGATGACCTCGTCGAACACCAGCAGCGCACCGTTCTTCGTCGTCCAGTCCCGGAGCGCTCGCACGAACTCGATCTCGGCGGGATTGAGTCCGACACGATGCGGCATGAGATCGATGAGCACGCACGCGAGGTCATCGGCGTGCTCGTCCAGGATCGCGATGGCGCGGTCCGGGTCGTTGAAGGGGATCACGACCACGTCGTCCAGCGCGGACTGCGGCGTGCCGTGCACGAGGGGGACGCTGCGTGGGCGATCGACGTCACCCCACGTCTCGGGGCTCGCGCCCTGGCTGACCTCCGCGTAGTCGTACACGCCGTGGTAGGCGCCCTCGGCTTTCGCGATCTTCGGGCGTCCTGTGAAGGCGCGTGAGGCCTTCAGGGCGAGCATGATCGCCTCAGTACCGGAGTTCACGAAGCGGAGCATCTCGAAGGCCGGGTTGCGCGAGCAGAGGTGCTCGGCGTACTCGACCTCGACCTCGGTCGCCATCATGAACGCGGTGCCGCGGGAGAGTTGCTCGGTCACTGCATGCGTGATCTCGGGGCAGGCGTGCCCGTGGATGAGCGAAGCCATGTTGTTCGAGAAATCCAGACGTGTGACGCCGTCTATATCGGTGACGCGGCAGCCTTCGCCGTGGTCCACGTAGGCGGGGTGCGGCGTGCGGAGCACCGCGTTGCGGCTGACACCGCCCGGGAGCACCCTGCGAGCGCGATCGTACAGGTCTGCTCCTCTGGATGACTTGATGCCTGTGCTCATGCTATTTCACCGCTACGTGTTGGGGGATCGGCAACAACGGAGCGCCTGTGCGCTCCTTGACGTATTCGAATTTGATGCCGGGGCTGAGTTCGATAAGTTGGAAACCGGCGGGCGTGACCTCGATTACCGCGAGGTCGGTGTAGACGCGGGTGATGACGCCCAGCCCGGTGAGCGGGTAGGTACACGACTCCACCAGCTTCGGCTCGCCCTGCTTTGTGCAGTGCTGCGTGATGACGTAGACGGATTTCACGCCGGCACAGAGGTCCATCGCGCCGCCGACGGCGGGGATGGCGTCTGGCTCTCCGGTTGACCAGTTGGCGAGGTCGCCGTTCTGCGCGATCTGGAGGGCGCCGAGCACGCACAGGTCGATGTGTCCGCCACGGATCATCGCGAAGCTGTCGGCGTGGTGAAAATAGGAAGCGCCGGCGATGGCGGTGACTTGTCGCTTGCCTGCGTTGATGAGCTCGTGATCGCCCTGGCCCTCTTCGGGAGAGGGGCCCATGCCGAGAAGGCCGTTCTCGGTGTGGTAGATAAGCTCGCGCCCGTCTGGGACGAACTTTGCGACCAGTTCGGGGATGCCGATGCCGAGATTGACGTACGAGCCGTCGGGGATGTCCAGGGCGAGGCGTTGGGCCATCTGTTCCCGGGTGCGGCCGATCTGCGTGCTCTGCTGGTTCATGGGTAGGTGGCTCCCGCGGCGACCAGTTCTGACTCGTGGGCCGGGCTTGGAACGCCGACCACTCGATCGACGAATATGCCGGGAGTGACGACGGTCTCTGGGTCTAGCTCGCCCGGCTCCACGACGCGCTCGACCTGAACGATCGAGATCTTGCCGGCCATCGCCATCGGTGGTCCGAAATTCCGCGCGGTTTTGTTGTAGAGGATGTTGCCGTGGGTGTCGGCGCTGCGGCCTTTGATCAGCGAGAAGTCGGCGCGGAGTCCGTGCTCGAGGACGAATGTGTTCCCGTCGAACTCGCGGGTCTCTTTGCCCTCTGCGAGGGGTGTGCCGACGGCGGAGGGCGTGTAGAACGCGGGGATGCCCGCGCCGCCTGCTCGGATGCGCTCGGCCAGCGTGCCTTGCGGCACGAGCTCGAGCTTCGTCTTCCCGCTGCGGTACAGGTCGGGGAAGACGGTCGAGTTCGCGGTGCGGGGGAAGGAGCAGACCACCTTCGAGACACGCTCGGCCTTGAGCAACGCCGCGAGGCCGACCTCACCGCTGCCGCAATTGTTGCTGACGATGGTGAGATCTCGTGAGCCTTGGTCGATGAGTGCGTGGATGAGCTCGATCGGGCTGCCCGCTTCGCCGAACCCGCTGACCATGATGACCGCGCCGTCGAAGACGTCCGCCACCGCCTCGGCGGCGGAGGCCACCTGCTTGTTGATCATCGCGAGGCGCTCTTGGGCGCTTCGCCCGGTGCGGAGACTCGCGCGTAGTCGAAGAGGCCGGCTTCGTCGAAGAGGACGCGGTCCTCGTAGCCGTCGAACCAGACGGCGTCGGGATTGCGTCCGACGATGCAGACCTTGCCGCGATCGGGGGCGCTGCCGGCGTTGCGGAGGATCTTGAAGATCACGACACCGTTCTCGCTGCCTGC
This sequence comes from Phycisphaerales bacterium, assembly GCA_029260475.1. Lineage (GTDB taxonomy): Bacteria > Planctomycetota > Phycisphaerae > Phycisphaerales > UBA1924 > OFTM391. Next base: position 19,384 of record JAJDDE010000018.1, read on the forward strand.
GAGGCCCGGGATGGGCTCGTTGGTCACTGCGGCGACCTCGGTCTTGCCCTTGTAGTGCGTGATGGAGAGACGCGCGTGGCTCTCGATGCCCGAGAGGCCCTTCTGCGACTCGTTGAGGATGCCCCAGGCCTTCTCGATGGGGATGTTGAAGGCCTTGTACGCGACGATGTCGCGTCCGCAGTAGAAGTAGTGGTTCTCGCCGCCCTGGCGTTTGAACTCGCGCTGGAGGATGCGCAGCGCGTCCGGGTCGTCGTTGATGCCCTTGATGATCGGAGCCTGGTTTTCCACGGTGAGCCAGCCGCGTGAAACGAGGCCACTCATCGCCTTGCCTGTAGCGGGGACCCACTGCTTGAAGCCCTTCTCGTCTTCGATGTAGTTGCCGTTTTCGTCCTTCGCGAGGATCTCATCGGGGTGCTCGAAGTGGAGCATCATGTGCAGGCCGACCTGCGGGTAGGTCTCGTGGAAATTGTCGAGCATCGCGAGGAAGGTGTCGTCAAACCGTTGCGGGTAGAAGGCCATCTCCTTGGTACCGATTCGGATGGACTCCACGCCGGACTCGGCGAGCGCCGCGAGCCACGCGGCGATCTTCGAGTTGTTGAGGACCATGGGGTCGCCGCCGGAGAGCAGGATCTCGCGGAGCTTCTCGCGTCCGCTCTCGGGGTGGACCCCGCCGTTCTTCTCGACTGTCTCGTTGTGGGCACGGATGTAGGCGGTGATCTCGGGGATCTTCGCCATACCCTTCTTCTTCACCGTGCCGTCCTTGCGCACGATTTCCTTGCGGGCGATCAGTTCTTCGCGGTAACAGAAGCGGCAGTGCGCGGAGCACGTGGAGACCACGTACATCAGGCCCATCTCGTACTTGTGGAGGAGGCCCTCGACGGGGCTGTAGTCCATCTGGTGGCCCGGGTCCTCGGAACCCTGAAGGTCATTGGTTTCGTCGGGGCTGGCCTTGACGATGCGCTGGATGGACGGGCTGTTCCGAGCGAGTTCGTAGTAGTGACGCGTGATCTTGACGGGCATGCGCTGCTCGACGTCGCGTTCGCCGCCCTTGAGCACGCGGAGGCTGACCACCTCATCTTGGTTGTAGAAGCTGAGCATGTCTTGCGGAGCCTTCTCGTTAAAGAAGGGGGCGAGGCCGTTGATGATCTCACGCTCGTATCGGGCGTCCTCGACGCTCGCGAGGAACTTCTGCTCGCGGTCGGTGGGCACGTACTCGGTCTTCTGGATCATCGACTGGTCTCCGAATTAGGGAATCGGCGTTTGGGGTGTTCTGTAACCAAGTGTACACTCGGAAAGTCGTTCTGCAACGCTTTGACCACCCGGAGTGCCCCCGTTGCTCATTCAGGACCTGATCGCGAGTGTCGGAGAGCGGCTGACCCCGACGGAACGGCGGATCGCCCGGATCGTTCTCGAGAACCCCACCCTCCTGGCGTTCGGGACCGTTTCGGACCTCGCGACCCGAGTGGAGACGAGCCGGCCCTCCATCGTCCGCTTCGCGACGAAGCTCGGTTTCGAGGGCTACACCGACATGCAGGAGTGGGTCCGAGACGGCGTGGCCCGTCAACTTTCGAGTCCGAGTCATCGGATTCGGCAACACGATGCGGCGGTCGCGACTGTTCACCAGGCGATCGAAGAAGCGATCCACCAGACTCTTCTGGCTTTGGATGAGGACCGGCTCGATGCCTTGGCCCCTTCGCTCGCCCGTGCGGAGAATGTCTGGATCATTTCGGGCGAAACTTCTATGGCTGGGGCCCATGCGTTGTTCAGCGGCCTGTCGATGAGCCGTTCGAACGTGCATCTGGTTCTTGAGCACTCGACGGGTCGGGAACTCGCTAGCGCAGCGACGGGGGATACCGCGGTGGTGTTCGACTTCGCGCGGTACCGCCGTCACTCGGTGACGACAGCGCGTGCGCTCGCGGACCTGGGTGTTGAGATCGTCGCGATCACAGACGGTCCGCTGTCGCCCCTGGCGTCGATAGCCCACTCCTGGTGCGAGCTCAAGATTCCTGCGGTAGGCCCCTTCGATAGTTCGATCCCCGCGGTCGTCGCGGCGGAATTATTGGTGTTCCGAGTGGTGAGAGAACTGGGAGACGAGGCGCGAGAGCGCATCGATCAGCTCGAAACGATGTGGCGAGCCACGGGAACATTTCTGAACTACAGCGCTCGCCCCAATCGTGAGGGCTGAGGTGGGGTCACCTCGCGGATGCGCTGTCACCTGTGCGGTTTACTCAACAGATGCCACACGGTGAACACCGGTGGCCCGGACCGTCAGCACGTCGCTGCTGGGTCGGGGACCGACTGTGCCGATGACGATGATCTCGTCGAGCGGCTTCAGGCCCGCGGCGGTGGGCATGAGTGCGACGTTGCCGCTCTCGTCGCCAACGATCTGGATTGTCGCGGCGTTCGCGGTGATCGTATCGCTCGGCTCGCAGCAGTAGTCCCAGGGCCTGGGGCAATTCTCGGGATGGTGCTGGCCGCAGTAGGGCAGGGCGAGATCGATGATCGTGAAGACGGGGCTGTCGGCGCTCATGGGTTCGGCGCGCCCTCCGATGCGTCCGCGGATGACTACCGTGTCGCCCTCCTTGGCGTCTGCCTTGATCTCGGTGACGCTCATCGCGTCGGCGGGCGCTTGTGCGAGGAGCCATGTGGATTGTGTGGTGTCGGTCTTCGCAGTGGTTGTCGATTCGTCTTTGCCACACGAGGCGAGCAGCGCGGTGGAGACGACGAGCGAAGAGACGAGAGCGAGTTTGAGTGCGTTCATGGTGAGTCCTTTTCGTGAGGGATCTGCAGGGATTTTAATGAGACTTGAGGGCTTGGGTGATCGGTAGACGGAGGCAGCGGACCGCGGGGGGCAGGGCCCCGATGAGCCCGACGAGCAGCCCGCCCACGATGCCAGCGAGCAGCACCGGCGCGTCGAGGACAATCGCGAAGGCTCCCATCGAGAACCGAACGGCGAGTCCGTCGAGCAGGAGCAGCCCGAGGCCTGTGCCGAGGAGCGCGCCGCACGCCGCGGCGAAGACGGACTCTTCGGTGAGGTTGATCACGATTGCGGCGCGTGTGAAGCCCAGGGCCTGCAGCATGCCGACCTCCCGCACACGTGCGGCGAACGCGGCGTACATCGTGTTCAAACCACCGAGTACGCCGCCCGAGGCGATGAGTACCGCGGTGACGAGGACCATGATGCGGATCGGGCCGAAGAAGGCGGCGATGGAGGCGTAGTAGTCTCGTTCGCGGGTGGCGCTTACTTCGAGGTCTAGGCGGCTTTTGGCGAAGAGATCGACGTCCGCGAACGTAGCGTCCTCGAGCGTAAGGACGACACATGAGATTGTGGATTCGCGGTTGGTCGCGAT
>JAJDDE010000019.1 GCA_029260475.1 Phycisphaerales bacterium
GAAAGCTCCCCGAGCCGAACCGTTTCAAAGAGATAGATCCGCGGGTGCGGCGACCCGCGACAGTGCTACCCGAGGATCAATGTCAGGCCTCGGTTCAGATGGGCCGCGCGAACGCCTCAAACACCTGTCCTAGGAGCACTACAAACTCCTGGCCCACCGCCCAAGAGGCGAACATATAGGGCAACAGGCGGGTGGCGTGGTTTGCGGTGAAGTCATGAGTCGGGGCTGCTTGAGCAACGGTGCGTAACGAGTGGTAGATCAGGGTGTTGCTTGCCCGCTATTTCTACTCCCGATGTTTTTTGCCTGCCGAATCGCAAGTCCGCACTCGGGACATACCGCTCCCGCATTTATCGTAGCTAGGGGGTAGCCGCAGTTCGCACAGCACCCGTGCGACCGCCAAACTTTCTGCCGGATCCCCATTCGCACGGCCTTGGCGAGGATCAAAGCAACCACACCGATCGAGATTGCTGATAGTACAATAGCCAAATAAATCATCCAAGAGCAATGATGCGATACATGAAACTTCACTTCTCCGACCTGAAGAAGTTCATCTCGCATTAAGGGGCCTGCACTCATTTGAAGATGGCCCTTCTCTTTGGAAAAGTACTGCTCTATCCACAAGTCGACACGCGTCCTGAGATCATCCGTTTGCTCAATATCTGAACGTGTGAGCACACGGTCTGGAGGATCACCAAGCAGAGCATTGCGCGTCTGAATCCCACCATAGATGATAGCGTCGTACTCTTCTATCATAATAACAACTCGGTAAGTCCAGCACTGGCGCAATAGAATTGCTATTGCGCTCGGCTCAGGCGTGATAACACATTTTATTCCACCGTAGTGTTTTGCATTTACACCATATACATTTCCAAAGTCCGGCGTGAACAACGAGGCGTACTTTCCTCGACCTCGGAGGATATCGTTCATCTCCTGATGGGAAGGCAGTTCATACTCGGCGTCGACCGAATACACAAGTGGTATCGAGTACGCAGCCGCAGGATACGATGATCTTAGGGCATTGCGAAATTCCGATGTCGCCTCTAAACAATTCAGAAACAGCCAAAGTGAAATCACAAGCGCCACAATAGATGACACAAGAAGATGCGAGAAGCGAAATCGTCCGAACGGACCAGCAAAACCAACCGACATTTTTGAGCGTGTCATTCAGTCCGAGCACTCCTGTGGAATCTTCTCACACTTCAAAAGGAGGTCCGCAACCTTAACAGATCCACTGTCGCGTGTGAATTTCTTTGTTGTGGGAAGCAAATGCCCCTCGATCGAAAACAGATTCGCATAGGCAGTTACGCCCAGGGGGGTCGCAGATATCCCACCAACACCCGCAGTAGCCGAGGCGCCGACGCTAATGCCAATTGACGGGCCGCTCGTGCTAAATCCCCACTTAAATTCCGACTTGCCAATCATCGCTCTCGAGTACAACTCTACCTGAGCTGTCCCATCTCGCTTCTTTGGAAGTAGAAACTTAAAGCCATAGCCATTAGTTAGAGTGGCACGGTTGGGCACAGCTCCCCCCAGATTACTGCTATACAAAGCCCGTATTCTTGAACCTGCAACGGTAGTATAGTTCTGATCCAAGAATGGCTCCCCGTCTTCGCCGCAAATTATTAGCATTTCATTGTCCGCAGAGGGCCTGTAGGGCCCCGTTCCGTAGCGGCTTCCGCGATCCCGGATGATGTCTCGGTTGTTATAGTTATCTTGTTTAAGATTTTGGAAGAACGTTACGTTATGAACTTTTATATGAGCAATGTTCTCTTGTGCATGCTCAATTGTCCAGTCAGTCCATGCTCTTCCGACAACTGACTCTAGACGAAAAACACCGGACGAATCGGTCCCACTTTTGAAGCGGAATGTGTGGTTTAGAAGAACTGCCGTCCCACCATTCTTGCCAGTCTCAATGTAAACTCCCGACGGAACCGACAATGCCGCGTCCTCTTCGTATGGATTCCAAGTAATACGGTAGGATTCTTCGCCATAAGGGTCTACATTATAAACAGGACTCGATGTCGCGTATGAAAACAGATTTTCAGAATCGACATACCCAATCGGATCGCGTTTGCTCCATCTTGCCATTCTTGCGACATACGCCCTATTCCGCACATGCATCAGATCTGATGTTGCCACATCCGCAACATACCCCGAGTACCCCCTGCCGTGCGCCTCTGCTGTCAGGACGCTCTTCCCCGACACGCCGTTCATCTCGCCGCCGAAGACACCAAAGTCGCCCAGGTCCACGTCCCCGTCGCGATCGAAGTCCGCGCGCACGTTGTAGTTCGCGTCCCCCTCCACCGAGTTGAACGCCGCGCCGATGGTGCCGAAGTCGCCCAGGTCTACGTCGCCGTCGTCGTCCATGTCCGACCGGTACGTCTTGATTGGCTCGCCGTATGCCGTGTAATCCTGCACCGACACCGGAGCGCCGCTCCCATTCAGCACCAGCACGACATCGTTTCGCCAGTTCTGCGCGTAGTACCGACGGTTCGAGGCTTCGTACTCGCCGTCATCATCACCGTCCACATCCACCAACGCCACCCGGTCGATGTACGACGACCCGCCCCCACCGCCCACGCCCGCGTGGTGATGCAGCCACACTTTGGACGCTTTCGCGTCGATCGTGCCCCCAGCACTCGGCGCGTCCGACTCGATCTCCGCAAGCAATCGCCAGCTCTCATCGTACAGCCCGTACATCCACTCGTCATCTGCATCCACGTCCAAATCGAGGTCCCGGTCGTGACGCCACGCGATGCGCTGGCCCGCGCCGTTGTAGCGGTGCTGAGAGACCGTTGTCGTCGTCCCCGTCGTGCGCGTCTCCACCAGACGACCGAAGACGTCGTACACGTACGCGAGTTGTTGGCCATCGTCGGTCATGTTGCCCACAGCATCGTAGGTAGCAGCTGAGTACGACTGGGAAGGCAGCTCGCGGCTCTGGATCAGCTCGTTCACATCATTGAAGCTCGAAGAGCGGTCGCGTTCACCGATGAGGGGGTCGTACACGAGAGAATTGTCATACCGAAGAGTCGTGCCGTTCTGGTTGCCCAGAGCGTCCAGATCCCACGTGTTCTCGTACACGGGGACAGCAGGGCTGCCCACTAGTGGGCCGCGTGTCTCGCTGACGAGGCGGAACGCTCCGTCGTAGGTGTAATCACGGTCCTGCCCCATCAACGCGTGATCCACCCCAGTGATGTTCCCTGCGAGGTTGTACGAGATCGTGCGGTCAAAGAGAGGCAAAGTCGTAGTCGTTGTCCTTGTCCAGCGGTCTCGAGTCACGCGCCCGAAGCGATCGAAGTAGTCGTACGCGCCGGTGGAGGTGTCGAAGAGGGTGTGGCGCACCTCCGCTTCGAGGTACTCCATGCCCACCGTGCTCGCGACACCGAGATACTCGTACTCGACAAGGTCGACAAGCCCCACGAGATCGTGGATCTGCGTTGTGCGACGTAGCACATCTGCGAGCGGATCGACCACTGTGTCCTTCTGGTACGCGATGCTCTGGATCACTGGAGCACCGCCACCGGTGTCGATGCCGCGGATCGTGCGCGTCGCGCGGTCGATGCCCTGCCATCCGTCGAACGATGACGAGTCGGCGTGCACTGTAGTGGTGTAGTCGATCGTGTAGTGATCAACGCTGCCGACCTGATCGAGCGGGCCGTTGAAGTCCTGCTCGCGCTTCACGAGACTTCCCCAGTCGTCGTAGCTGTAGCGCAGCTCGTCAGTGATGTTTCCGGTCCCGCCGGTGTGGGCCGAGTACTGCGTCAAACGCTCGATCTCGCCCAGATCGTTGAGCGTGGAGTCGATGCGTAGCACACTGTCATCGAATGCTAAGTTGTGCGATGTTACACGCAGCGCGATACCCCTCCCGAGTCTGTCATAGTCCGTCTCGAAGACGTTACCGGCTTGGTCCGTCGTCTTGATCGGTTCGCCAAGAGCGTTGTACGTCATGGTTACGACGTCGGAACTGCCCGAAGAGTCGGGGAATTGCGTAGTGTGCCGTAAGCGGTTCGATGCGATTACCGAATCCCCCCCAGTGCCGTTGAGCACGCCGTAGGTGTACTCCGTCTGCTGGTAATTGATACCGTCCGCCTCGTACGCACGCATCCAGATGTTCTGGCCGTTCTGGAAGCCGAACTCGACCGTCACGTTCTCGTCGGGCTCGGCTCCGACAGGGCTAGCGATGTAGTTGGTGATCCGCCTCTCGACGCGCCCTGCGTCATCATACTCCGCCTTCATCTGGGTCCCGTCGTGACCGGTCATGAGGTACGCGCGACCGGCACTGTCGTAGGTGGTTGTTGAGACGAGCACCGTCGCGGATGACGCCGGCGGCGTAGCGGGATACGAGGGCAGCGATGCGATCTCACCATACGCAGCGCTCGCGTACGGCCGCTCAAGGCTGTCGTACCACACGCGCGATACGGAGACCCGCCCCTCGGTCACGTCTGAGAACGAACTGTCCGGCGTGGGGTCGAGCGCACCGTAGTACGTCGCCGGCGCATCGTGCCGACGCTGGATCGAGACTGATGTGATTGATCGACCGTCGTCATCGAACTCCGTCCACGATTCACTCATCACGAGATCGTCAGTCTGCACACCGCCAACGGACTCGTCGTAGTCAGCGTCTTTGTCCTGGGCGAGTACGAACGAGCGATAGCCACGCCCTGCGCTGTCGAACTCCGTCTTGGAGATGGTCGAACCGGAGGTCTTCGCGACCCGCCCGTTTGGATCGAACCATGTGCGAGAGACGAACATGACCGGGTCCGAACCATCAAGGATCAAGTTCCCCAGCGTGCCAGTCTTGGTGTGTACGCCGTAACTGATCCGCTCGTACGCACGCCCGCGCTCGTCGTACTTCGTACGCGAGAGGCTGATGCGATCCGCGTGGGGATCGGAGGCGAGTGTAGACGCTGTGAGCGTTGCGCCTGTGCCCTTGTACGCCGCGACGTAGATCGGGCGGTTCGCGGCGTCGTAGTCCGTCACGATGTGCGGCGGAAGCGGGTTGATCGTGACCTTGCGGCGGCGATCGTTGTCATACAGGAACGTCGTGACGCGACCCGTCGCGGGTGTGGTTGCGCCGTCAGGGTAGACCGTCTGCTTTGTGACGAGCCCAGGCCCGTACATGCTGCCGTTGTCGTAATCGGTCGCAGAGATCTGGACCATGTTGTTGCTGCCGCCGGTCGTGGGCCAACCGGTGTCGTTGGTGCCTATCCACGAGGAGACCGCGCGGTTGCGGATGTCATAATTGGTGCGACTGATCGTGCCTGTCGCGTCGGTCACCTTGATCCGACGCCCGCGGCTGTCGTACTCGTAGGTCACCTTGTCGAAGTCGCCGTCGTCGGTAGCACCCTTGTCGATGTCGTAGTAGGTGCGCGACTCGGTCGCGCGCGAGCTCACGCCGTCGTAGTACATCCGGCTCAGGCTGATGAGCTCGTCCGTGCCCACTGCGTCGGCGAGGTTGTCGGCGGTCTCGGTGAGCACATCGGCCAGGTTCGAAGGCGGTGAGCCGCTGAGGTACGCCACCGTGCCGGACTCGGTCGTCCGGCCGAGCAGGTCGGAGACTGTCACCGAGATCGGGCCACTGATCGCACCAGCCGCAGTCTTCGTGGCCGAGATGACCACGGGCTGTTCTCCCGCGAGTTTGGTGTAGTGCGTCACCGATTTGATGCCTGTCGGGCCCTGAGCTTCGATCATCCGCCCTTGGGCGTCGTAGCTGTACGTGGTCTTCAGCGCGGCGTGCGAGCCCGTAACTGGCGTAAGGCCATACGTTGAGAGCGAATCGCCGGTGCCCAAAGACGTCCCGCTGCCGACGTCCGTGATCGACATCTTCATCAGGCCGTCTTCGTAGTGCGTGTAATCGATACGGCCGTCTGGATGCTCCACAAAGACCGGAGTCCCGTCCTCGCGGAAGTAGGAGCGGGTGTGATTCGTCGTCGCGGTGCCACTCCCATTGCGAGACGTGGCCACCACCTGCTCGGTGACATCGATCGACTTCTCGCGGAGCGAGGCGCTGCCCGTGTGCCAGGTCCGGCTGATCGACGTGGACTCGCCCGCCAGATTGCGTGACGCGCTCAGCGGGCGGCGATCGAGCGTGCCCGAGGGCAGCGTGCCGTGCTCCTGATTGACGACCGAGACATGCCCGCGGCTGTCGTAGTGACGCGTGTTGATGTGGGGCTCGGTCGCGGTCAGTTCGCCCAAGCCCGGATCCGGCGCGGGGACGATGGGGCTGCTGGGATTCTCGGGCTTCTCGTTCTGGCCGCCGTCTCCGGGTTGGAATCTCGGGTCGGTGAAGAGGATCTCGTAGAGCAGGATCAGATGATCGAACGGCTGCAGGTTCTCTTCGTCTGCGCAATCCGGGGCGTTCCAGCACTGCACGATGCCCGTCTCGCGGCGGTAGTAGCGGATCACCGGCACGAGCTCGCCATTGAATTCGCGATACGAACTCTCGGTAAAACAATCGACTTCAAACATTTCGTTGAAATCCAAGACCGTGCTGCATTGGCACCGCGCGATCTGATCCGAACCGGCGGGCGCACAGATACTGATAGGGCAGTACGTGTCGTTGTTCCGCAGCGGGTCGTAGCAGTAGCACAGTTCGTGATCGTCGTCGTGACCGATGCTGGTGTTGAAGCTCGTTTGGATTGCCGGGTTGTCTGACGTGAGGTCGCAGATGCTCGTCGTGCAATAGCCGGGAGCGATCGTGATGTCGTGCGTCGTCTCGGTCGAACCGTTCTCCACCCACTCCGGAGGGCACGGCACGTCAGCGCAGGTCTCAAGGCCCTCGGGGAAGTTCTTCTTGTAGTAGCAGTACTCGATGAAGGTGACTTCTGCGTCCGTGATCGCACCCTTAACGCCTCCTCGTTCCACGAACGTCGCGATCGCATCGCCGTCGTAGTCCGTGAACGTCAAGCAGTGCGAAGCGTCGTCGTCATCCTCGTCGGGGCAGATCATGCCCATCGCCAGATCAGGCACGCAGCAGTCGCCGTCCTCGATCGTCTCGCTGGCGCAGATCTCACCGGTGACCGGATCGCGCTCGAGCTCTGTCTCGCAGCAGCGCACGACCTCCTCACCCGCCATCGCATCGGGATCGATGGTCTGGTGCAAACGGCCGAGGCTCAGCCCGGCGCTATCGAAGAGATAGATCTCGTTGAATTCGTCCTCCCGCTCCATCTCGATCATCGAGACGATCTCGGTCTTGTAGTTTTCCTCGTACGAGGAATCCAGATCGTCCGGGCGCACGCACTGCGAGAGTGGGCCGAACGGACCAAACGGATCACCATTCATCCCGTCACCGCCGGTGTAGGTCATATCGAGCCTGCCATCGGTCGTGCTCGCACAGCCGCAGGACCCCGCCGCGTGAAACTCGACCACACGCCCGTTTGTGTTGTGGCGGAAGAACGACTTGGTGTAGGACTCCAGCGTGGTCACGGGGGGTGACCCCGAAGGCTGGGTGATCGGCTGCGAATCGAGCTGCGCAAGATTGATCGCGCCGGACCCCACGGTCTCCTCGTACGCAATGGCGACGTTCTCGGGGCCGAAGATCGCGTGGAGTGAGTCGTCGGCGGTGCTGTCGTATCGGATGTAGTGATACGAGTCGAGCCAGCCGCCGTCGCTCAGCTTTGTACGCGCATTCGAGCTGCGCAGCGAACGATCCGGGTGTGTGCCCCCTCCGGTGACGTCGTGACCGAAGTAGGTGTACTCCACCTCGGCGATAACCGGTCCGCCCGTGCCGTCCTTCGCCTCGACCAGAGTCAGCAGCTCGGGGGTCGTCGTGGTGTACGTGTACACAAACTCGTGACCCGCCGAGTCGTAGGCCTTGCTGATACGGCCGTCGGCGAAGTAACCGGCTGAAGACGCGGTTGATGCGTTCGTCTCGTGACCCACGTACGCCACATCGTCGGTGTCCGAACCGATCTTCTTCCACAGCTGACCGAACCCGTTGGTCGGGAACGTGCCGGACGTGGGCTCGACGTGTCCGAAGAACACAAATTGCTGCCCGAGCTGATCCGTCAGCTCGAAGAACTCCGGGTCCGTCGAGGTCGCGGGGATCCGCTCCACCACGCCACCGACACCGTTCACCCCGAGGAAGTACTCCGACGTGTCGTCCTGCCGTTGGAACGCGGCGTATCGACCCGTGCCGAAGACGATGTAGACCATGTCCTGAGAGGGGTCCGGCGTCTGCCCCGTCGGGAGCGTCGGATCGTCACCCTGCGAATAAAAGACCAACTCCGGCTGCGAGATCTGTGACCAGCGCGGACCGTGGTAGGAGCCGTTGCCGTTGGTGGCATCCTCGTCCGACCCGCCCACGGAGTTGTGGGCCACGCCGACCGGCCAGCTTATCTCGGCGGGCAGAGAGATCCCGATGATGTCGCCGGTCCACGCGCCAGTCGCCAGGTTGATCGAGTTCTCGATCGTGCTCGACCACGCGCCGTCCACGCCGTGCCCGACCTCTCGGGTTACGAGCGAAGCGCCGATGCCGTTGCCCAGGTGCGCAGTCCCGTCGTAGCTCACCACGCGCTGCCAGGGCACCGGCTGCATGAACTGCACGCGCGTGAACTCCTCGTAGGTCGTGCTGCCCGCGTACCGCTTGGGCAGGTACTCGTTGAGCGAGGGGCCGTGATGGATCGTGGGGTCAGTGCCGACGCTGATCTGCGCCTCGGTCGCCTGGATCGTGAGGCAGCTCACACAGGCGGTCATGAGGGCGAAGAGCGCGGAGGGGGTGCGGCGGGTCTGCTGCATCGCGTATCTCGATTCGTGAAATGAGTCCCGGGAAGTGTCTAGCGAGGGAAGTCTGTGATGGATCAGTCGTCGCACTGGCTCAGTGCGAGCTCGAAGGCGTTACGGATAAAGCCAACGTCCATCAGGCCGTGCTGAGCGGCGATCACGTCGGGGTCGCTCTCAACAGCGCTCAGGAGGGCGGCGTGCGACCTGTCGAGCTCCCGCTCATCACGCTCCGCCACCCGACGGGCGGTCAACGCGTTACGGAGACGGATCCGATCGGCATCACCGAGCGCACGCGCCGCGTAGGGCACCGGCACACCCGCGTCGATGTTGGCTCGAACCGCGTGGAGCCGCCGCCATTCGTCTTGGGAAACAACACCCTCGACGATCCGGAGCGCGTGGTCGCTGGCCACGACGCAGGTGTTCTCGCACAGCTCCATGTGCACCCGCTTCGCTTCGCACTCGATCGCGTCCGAGCCGCGTCCCCGGCCCGAGCGAATCTTCTGAGCGAGCTGATCGAAGTCCCTTTGCGCCTCCACATGCTGCTCCCGCGCCGCGCGGAATCGATCGACTCCGAAGTCAGAATTGATGTTCAGGGCTCGCACGATGGAGGCCGCGTTCGTAGACGAGACACCGGCGGCCGCCAGTGACTCTGGCGTGATGCCGAGCGCAGCGAGTTCGCCCCCGACGATCATCGAGCGGGGCGCGATCTGATCCAGGCGTTGTGGATCTTCTTGCTGCGCCGAGGACTGGTTCGGCAGCATGACAAGTGTGCTGAGGCCCGCGATGCCCATGACGGGCAACGCGATCGCCAGCACTTTGCCGGACCTGCGGAGGCGAGAAGCGGTGGTCACGTTCATGTTGAGACTCCCGGAAGCGGTGATCGCGTGTCCGACACGACACATGATCATGTGAAGTGATCAGGGTATAAAAACCTACGGCGAGCACAAGGGGGTAGTTCTCATTTTTGGGGGTGTCGGCCGCGCGATCGTCATCGAATAAGATTGCATCCTGACCGCTAAGTCATGTGAGAGCACATCTTAGAGAAACACGGCCGAAGATCTCACACCGCCTGTTCGCGCGAACGCATCGCGAACACCACCGACTGCGGCGCGAGGTGGTCCAGGTACCGGATCGTGGTCATCAGCCCCGCGTGCCCCAATTGCCGCCTGATCACCGCGATGTCCACGCCCTCTTCGCGCAGTTCCGCCGCAAACGTGTGCCGAAGCCCGTGCGGGTGCACGCGCTTCACGATCCCGGCCCTGCGCCCCAGCTGATGGACCCTTCGCCGCACTTGCCCCTGCGAGAGCCCCCTACCGCTCCGCGTGCAGAGGAGCGGGCCCGAGGCCGCGAAGCCCATCGATGCGTGTTCTAACACCCATTCCCGCACGCCCTCGGCCCCGCTTCGATCGATCCCGACCGTCCGTGCCACGCCTCCCTTCCCGTGCAGCACCCGGATCGAGCCCCTCTCCGCGTCCACGTCGCATGCCCGCAGCGTGAGCGCCTCGTTGAGACGAAGACCGGCGCGGTAGAGCAGGGCCAGCAGCGCCCGATCTCTTCGCGCTGTCCACGTTGCGTCGCCGCAGGCATCAAAGAGCCGCCCGACCTCCTCCCTCGTCAGCACCTCGATCGGTAAACGGCGCGTGGTCGTCCTCGTCGGTCTCTTCTGCATCGGTGTCCTCTCATGGAGACGCGTACACAGCAGAGTCGTCTCCATAGACACCTACACCGACACCCTCGCATCGATCAAGCGCTTCTCTCCCGAAGCCGCTGCTTCTCCTCGGGCGAGCGCGGGTCCTTCGCCTCCACCACCCGCACCACCACCGGCTCCGTGCCGCACGACGGGCACGGCGCGGGGTCCGGCGCGTCCTCCCCCATGACGAAGCGCAGCGCCGCCACGCCGCCGCACAGGGCGCACGGCGGCCTCCGGCGCGACCTCGCCTCCAGGGCCCGCACGCGCCCGCCTAGCCCCCCTGCTGCGCCCCTCACGAGCCGCCCCCTTCGCCCTCAACCGCCGCGCCCTCGAGCTTCTCGATGCGGCCCGCAAGGTCGTCCACCTCGATGCTCTCACGCGCAAACTTCAGCACCTGCGACGCCGCCGCCACGCGGGCGTTCGCGGTCGCCGACGCGTCGTGCATGATCTTCAGCAGCGTCGCCACCGCAGAGGCAGAAGCCCGCTGCGTCAGCCCGATCGCCTGGCTGAAGGCCTCCCGCCGCGCCCGCCGGTACTCGGCCATGAACGCCGACTCCCGAAGCCACCGGTGCAGCGACCGCTCCCCCACTCCTGCTGTTCGCGCCGCCTTGGCGATCGACGGCTCGGTCAGCAGCGCCATCACCGCGTGGTGCTGCGCCGCCGTGAGCCCGTCGTCGTAGGGCCGCTCGTCCTCCAGCACGCTGTCCTCGTGCGCCTCATCCCATGCGCTGTCGCGCGCCTGTTCCTGTTCCATGCTCAATCCCCCCGGAATTGCTGTGAATCGGCCCCGATACCGCTTGCATCCGCGGCCACCTCAGGGCTGTGTGTGTGTGAACCGTGTTTCCAAACCCCCACCCCCGAGATCCGAAGGAGCCCTCCCCATGACGAATCGCAAGACCGCCACGAAGAAGACCGCACCGAAGCCCAAAGCGAAGTCGCCCAAGGCAAAGACACCGGCCGCTGTCTCGCCTGCTGTCCTTGCCGCTGTCCCCGCCCCCTTGAGCGCCCTCGACGCGGCCGCCCTCGTGCTCAAGGACGCGGCCGAGCCCATGTCCGTCGGCCAGGTCCTCGCCGCCATGCTCGAGCGCAAGCTCTGGTCCAGCCCCGCCGGGAAGACCCCTTCGGCCACCCTCTACTCCGGCATCTTCCGTGAGATCGAGAAGAAGGGCGACCACGCGCGCTTCGCAAAGGCGGGGCGTGGGCTGTTCGTCGCCACCGCCAACGCCGCCAGCTGAGCGCCTCACGAGCTCGACTCCTGACGCACCGCCTCCAGCCCCGTGAAGGCCTCCCAGCGCTTCACGATCACGTCGCAGTACAAGGCGTCCAGCTCCATCACCAGCGCCCTACGACCGCTCTGCTCCGCCGCGATCAGCGTCGAGCCCGAGCCGCCAAACAGATCGAGCACCCGCTCGCCAGCGCGCGTCGAGTACGACAGCGCCCTGGCCGCCAGCTCCACCGGCTTCTCCGTCAGGTGCACCATCCGCTGCGGGGGGACCTTCTTCACCGGCCACACGTCGGGGACGTTCATGGGGCCCAGGAAGGTGTGCGCCGCGCCCTTGCGCCACCCGTAAAAACACCACTCGTGATCACCCATGAAGTCCTTGCGCCCGATCACCGGGTGCAGCTTGTGCCAGATGATCGACTGGCTGAAGTACAGGCCAGCGGACTCCAGCGCCGGGGGGTAGTTGGCGACGTTCGCGTACCCGCCCCAGATGTAGAAACCGCGCCCCGGCTCCAGCCAAGTCGCCAAATTGCCGAACCACGCCAGCAGCATCGCCCGGAACGCGTCCTCGTCCATGTGGTCGTTCGCGATCACGCGGTCCCTGGGGCGCAGGCGCTCGCTCGTGCGCTCGCCGCCCGCGTCCCCGAACGACGAGTGCCCCGCCGCCATGGCGTTGGCCGACCGGGGCTGCACGTCCACGTTGTAGGGCGGGTCGGTGAAGACCAGCTGCACCGGCTCGCCCTCGCACAGGCGCGCCACGTCGTCGGGGCTTGCGCTGTCGCCGCACAGCAAACGGTGCTCGCCCAGCACCCACAGGTCGCCGCGCCGCGTCACCGGCGTCTCCGGGGGCTCGGGCACGTCGTCCGGGTCCGTGAGCCCCTCCGTCGGCGACGCCAGCAGCTCGGCGATCTCCCCCGCGTCGAAGCCCGGGAGGTCCTCAAGATCAAAGCCCATCTCCATGAGCCCCGCCAGCTCGTCGGCCAGCTTCGCGTCGTCCCACTCGGCGAGCCCCGCTGATTTGTTGTCGGCCAGGCGGTAGGCGCGCGCCTGCTCCTCCGTCAGGTCACCAGCGACATGCACCGGGGCCGCTTCGATCCCGAGCCTCTGCGCCGCCCGCAACCGCGTGTGGCCGCAGACGACCACGCCCTCCTTGTCAACCACGATCGGCTGGCGGAAGCCGAAACGCTCGATGCTCTCGGCGACGGCCTCGACTGCGGCGTCGTTGATACGCGGGTTGCCCGCGTACGGATGGATCGCCGATAGCGGTCTGTTTTCAATCTGCATGTGTGTCCCCCCGTAGGACTGTGTGGTGGCGCGGTGTGCGCCGGGTGTGTGATGCACCCATCGCATGGGCGCTCGAACTTCTTTCTTCTTTCACCCCTCCCTCGCGTACGAACGAAAACTCAGTGAGAGATCGACTAACGGGGAAAGAGAGAAAGAAGCTGTTCCTGGATGATTCAGCCGTGTTTATGCCCCTACTTCTTTCCCGCTTCCTTCACCTTCCTTCCCCGGAATCCGATAGATGACCCCCGTGCGGCCGGAGGTTTTGATCTCTTCTTTCACCACGTCGTCGCGCTCGATGAGCGTGTCCATCACCTCCCGGAACAGCACGCTCCGCATCTTCGATCGCCTGAGCAGATCGCTGTGGGCGATGCCGTCCGTAGCGCCGCGAATGCGATGCAGCAGGCTTTGGGCCAGCTGCTCGAATTCGCTCCCCGACGCCCTCATCGACGCCATGAAGAGCATCCGACGCACCTGGTGCTCCACGATCCTGATCGACCACTCGGCGGCCTCTCCGCTCACGGCGATGGCCTCGCGGTCGGCGCTAATGCTGTAGAGCAGAGCGAGCTTCCGCGCGTTCTCAACGGCCCTGGCCCACACGGTCGTGCCGACGGCGTCATCGCCGCGTTCCGACTCCTCGTAGCACCGCTCCACTTGCTTCGTGAACATCGCGTACGCGAGGACCGCGTCGCTGTCGAGCGCGAGCGTGGTGGTCTTGGGAGCGCTCGAGAACGAACTGCCATCGAACCCACCGCGGTCCGCCCAGAACCTCGCAGTCTCCAGCACCGACTCCGAAGGCTCGATCAGACGGGGCCGCTGGCCCTTACCGCGCGATCCGGCTTCGAGCACCATCGTCCGCGCGAAGAGCCCGTTCGTCAGCATGCGCTCGCTCAGCGCGTCGTAGTAGTGATTCGGGATCGCGGTGCCGAAGAGCACGAAGCAGGGGCGGTCGATCGAACCGGGCAACCCGCCCCCGGCCCGCCTCCTCATCGAGAAGACGCTGTTCGACGAGGAGTACAGCGTCAGCATCGCGCCGATCAGCGATTCGTATCGCCCGTCACGGTCACGCTTGAACGACTGCAGGACGGTGTCGAACTCGTCCGTCTGCGCGAGCAGGGCCGGGGTCTCCTTGAGCGCGTCCTGGAGGCCCTCGCCAGATGCGAGGTGGTGGGCCAGGTTGTCCTGGAGCCCCACCTCGCGGAGCACCGCGGCGTTCATCTTGCGCGGCGCGTCCTTGCCAGCGCCCGAATGCGCGAGAGCGAGCAGGTAGAGGTTCGGCCGCGTATCGCCGCAGTCACGCACCGTGCGCCCCGCGAGGAACGACTGCAGCGCGAGTGCGCCCGCGAACGCGAGCGTGCGGTTCGGGTAGGGCGCTGACCTGAGCGTCGCGTCCATGACCTCGCCGATGAACCCCGGCACTTCGAGGCACTCTTCCGGGAGCGACCCCGGGTCACCCTCGGGCACCTCCGTGAGATCCACCTCGCCGCGGTGCACAAACTGATCTGAGTTCGATCGCTTCACGAGACCGCCCCCATCTCCGGCGCGAGTTTGTCGTTGATCCGCTTTGCGATCCTGCTCATCGTGCCGCGCGGGATCCCGAAGATCCTCGCGCACTCGGCCTTCGAGTGGATCATCAGCGCTTCGATAACGCGGCGCTCGCCCTCGGGGAGCGCCTCGCACGCGACCTCGATCTCGTCGCCAATCTCGGCGCGTTCGAACGCGTCCAGCGAGCCGCCCACCGCTACGTCTTCGAGCTCGTCGAGGTCCTCGTGGGGGAGCTGGATGAAGGTCGGCTGATTCGCCCGCCGTCGGTGCTCGGCCCTCGCGCGTTCGCAGTAGTGCAGATCGGCGACCACCCGCGCGAACGTGAACTCCGTCGCGATCGACGGGTCGTACGACGCCATCGCCGTGGTGACCCGCAGCCACGCGTCCTGCTTGAAGTCCTCCCTGTCGTGGGAGCC
>JAJDDE010000020.1 GCA_029260475.1 Phycisphaerales bacterium
CCCTCTCCCGACGCGCTGTACACGCACATCAACGCCTTCCCGTGGGAGACGGTGCTGCCGGTGGACGGCTACTTCAGCGTGACGTCCAACGTCGATCACCCGAAGATCAACAACTCGATGTTCCCGAACCTGAAGCTGAAGGACGCGGTGGTGGACCGCATGGTGTCGAAGCTCGGCGCCCGCCCCGACTCGGGGCCGGACAAGGCGCGGTGCGTGATCCATCTGGACTGGAAGGGCGACCGGGCGTGGGTGTACCTCAACACCACGGGCAAGTGGCTCGCCGACCGCGGCTACCGGCGCCTGCCGCACACCGCGCCGATGCGCGAGACGACCGCCGCCGGCGTGCTGCTCGGCGCGGGCTACGACGGGACCACGCCCTTCGTGAACCCCATGTGCGGCAGCGGCACGCTCGCCATCGAGGCGGCGCTCATCGCCACCGGGCGCGCGCCGGGGCTCCTCCGAGCCAATTACGGCGTCATGCACACCCTCCTCCACGACGAGGACGCATGGGAAGACGCCCGCCGACGAGCCCGCAAGCTGTCGCGCTCGGGCGACGTGCCGAGGATCGTCGCGACGGATCACGACCCCTCCGCCGTCGATGCAGCGGAGCGCAACGCGAAGGTCGCGGGTGTCGATCACCTGATCGATTTCGACGTCTGTGACTACAGCGAGACACCCGTCCCCGAAGGCCCAGGGCACGTCGTGCTCAACCCCGAGTACGGCGAGCGCATGGGTGATCCCGAAGAGCTCGAAGCGGTCTACAAGGGCATGGGCGATTTCTTCAAGCAGCGCTGCCCTGGCAAGTCGTGCCACATCTTCACTGGCTCGAAGGAACTCGCCAAGAAAGTCGGCCTGCGACCCTCACGACGGACGCCCTTCATGAATGCGCAGATCGAGTGCCGCCTGCTGTCGTACGAGGTGTACGAGGGATCGCGCAAGCAGTGACGTTCAGCCGTCCTGCGCGTCGGTGAGGATCGCCAGCAGCTCGGCGACGTCCGTGCCCTCGGGCACGAGCACGAGTTCGGAGAGGTTGCCGATCGCCTCGACGAACTTCACGAGCTCGTCCATCCGGCCGTTGTGCCCCTCGGTGACGCCGTCCTTGGATTGTGCGGAGCCAACGCCAGTCATGTCGCGGATCTCGTAGAGGCTCGCGAGCACCGGATCGAGCTCGCGCTTCTTCCGCTCGTGGGCGATCGTGCGGAACATCGTTGCCACGTCGGTCTCCGCAACGAAGTAGTCCTTGCGGTCGCCTCGTCTGTGCGCCCTGCTCACGAGGTGCCAGTCCTCGAGGGCGCGGAGGCTCATCGAGGCGTTGCCGCGCGAGATCTGCAGCCGCTCCATCACGTCGTCCGTACACATCGGCGAGGCGGTGATGTAGAGCAGCGCGTGCACCTCCGCCATCGTGCGGCTGATGCCCCACGCGCTCCCCATCTTGCCCCAGGTCGCGATGAAACGATCCTGCGCATCCACCACTCCCGGCGGCGTCGGGGGACGCGACTCGGGGGCTGATCCGTTGTCTTCGGGGGTAGCGGGCTTCACGGCATGATCGTAGGTGGTCGATTTTCACCGGACCTTGAAAACCAGCGGGCCGAGGATGTCCCTCAAAAAGAAAAAAAGGCGGCGCGCAACCCGAAGGTCGCAGCGCCGCCCTTCCGGGGGCAATGGGAGGGGTGTGCGATGGCACACCGATGACAGATCGTACTGCCGATCGCGATTCGTGCAACCTACGGGGCGAAAAAAATCACAAGAACCTGCAACCGGGCGAATTCTGTTGCCACAGCAAACCGGATTATCACCAGATCAGGGCTCGTGTGTGGCACATTCAGAGCAGCACATCAACGACCAACAGACTCCCGAGCATGACGCTCACGATCCCGTTGAGCGTGAAGAACGCCATCGGTAACCCCGCGAGCCCGCGCATGTGAAGCACGAGGTGCTCGAACGCGAGCAGGGCACCGACCAGGCCCACGCCGCACCACGCCAGGAGGCCCAGACGATCGTCCGCCAGCGGCGTGAACACAAGTGCTGTCAGCGCCAGCAGGTGAAGGCCCCGCGATGCCCAGAGGGCGCCCCGCCAGCCGAGAGCCGCGGGCACCGAGTGCAGCCCACGCTCGCTGTCGAAGTCCAAGTCCTGCAGGGCGTAGGCCACATCGAACCCACCCACCCAGAGCAGCACGAAGAGCGCGAGTGGCACCAGCGTCTGCCAGTGCGCCGTGAGTCCCTCCATGCCACCGATCGCGATCGCCGCGGCGAGGGGGCTCACCGCCAACGCGCCGCCGAGGAAAAGGTGGCAGAGCGCCGTGAACCGCTTGGTGTAGCTGTAGAACGCGATCCAGAGCAGCACCGGCACGCACAGCAGCAGGGGCCACGGGTTATCGAAGAAGACCCAAAAGAGCCCGCAGAGCGCGCCGAAGAGCGCGGCGCTCGTCAGGGCCACGCCCCAGCCCCGTTGCACGCTCAACCGACCCTCCGCGACCGCGCGCTTGGCCGTTCGCGGGTTCTCGGCGTCGTAGCGATGGTCCGCGAGCCGGTTGACGAGCATCGCCCACGTCCGAGCGCACACCATGCAGAGCACCACGAGAACGAGCTGCCCCGAGAACCGCGCCCACTCGATCCGCCCCCCGTCGGTCGCACCGACGAGGAAGGACGCCGCCAGCGCGAAGGGGAGCGCGAAGACCGAATGGGCCAGCTTGATGTCGCCCAGCGCAACGACCACGCTCCGCAGCAGCGGCGTGGGCATTGCGGGGTTTGTCTGATGCGATGTCACAGCGGCGTCGGTCACGCTCCATCGTTGGCGCGTTGAGCCGACAGGGCACGCGTCAGTCCGTCACGATCAGCGCCCGTTGGCGGATCGTCAGCAGCGAACGCAGCTCCTTGAGGTAGCGAGACTCGATCTCGCTGTACTTGCGCCCGTAGTCGTCGATCTCTTTGCGCTGCGCGGGGGACGAAATTCTCTTTACTGCATCGCGCTGAGCGCACGCTGGCGGAGGGTCAGCATCTCGCGGAGCCGCTCGATGTAGCGCTGCTCGAGCTCGGCGCGCTCCGCCATGTACTCCTGCATCTCTTCCTCGGCGCCGCCGTCCTGGGTCATGAACGCGCCGCCGCCGGCGATCATGAAGGCACTCTTGGCGTCCGTGCCCGCGCCCTCTGGCGGATCGTTGTGGGTGAGGGTCATGTCGCCGGCGCTGGTGCGGAGCGTGAAGTTCCACTTCATCGCGTCCTCGGGCGCCTGGGCGGCACCGGGCTTCTTGGTCTCGAGGATCTCCATCTCCGTCTCGAACTCGTTCTCCAGCGCCTCGACGTCGCGGAGCTGCTTGGGCGTCAGCGGCTCCACCTCGCGCGCGATGCGCATGATGCCCCACTCCTCGCCCCCGCCCATCGAGGAGGAGAAGGACTTGTACGCCCCCAGCATCTCTTCCATGTTGAGGACCATGGTGAACTTCTGGCGCGCTCGGGAGTAGTTCGTGAAGTCGAACATCTGGCCCGTGTCGCTCGCGCCTTTCTCGATCATCTTCTCGAGCTCGCGCCGATCACGATCGCGGAGCATCTCCTTCGCCTCCGCCGCGTACCGCTCGTTCAGGTCCGCGACGCGCTTGCACGCGGGTTTCGCGGAGAGGGCGTCCGAGACCGCGTCGCGTTGGAGTTTGTTCAGCTCTTCCTGGATGTTCTGTGCCTGCATCGCCTGTTCGGGGTCGGACCAGTCCATGGCCCACATCTCCTGCTGCCGCTCGGTGTGCTGCTGGTAGGACGCTGCCGCCTTGTCCAGCGCGCGGTTCCGCGCCACGAGGGCGGGGTCCATCTCGTCGGCGTAGCGCTCGATGAGCGGCTCCAGGCGCTCGCGGTCGCGGTCATCGAGGTCGAGCGTGCCGAGCGCTTCGACGAGGTCGAACCTCTCGCTCGGGTAGCAACCGAACCGCGTGAGCGTGTCCATGCGCCGTCGCTCACGCTCGATGGTCTCCCAGCGCGCCTCCTGCTCGCTGGTGATCAGCAGACGTAGATCGTCGAGCATCAGCGCGACCAGGCGGTCCTGCTCCGCCTGATACTCCTCCTGCACCGCCTTCTGGTCTTTCTGGATCTCCGCCCAGTCGGCCTTGCCGGTCATCGTCTTAGTCTGCATGTCGCCGTTGCTCTCGGCGAACTTCACCCACGCGCGCAGGTGCTCGTCCTCGAGGCCGTAGAAGAGCGACATCATCTCCTCGCGCTGCGTCTCGTCGAGCTGGAGCACGCTGGCGATGCGGTCGAGCTGCGTGGTCGCGAGTTCGAGGTTGGGGCCCTGGTACACCTCCATGTAGCTGTTCCAGCCGCCGCCGAAGCCCAGGCTCCAGTCATCAGGGTCCTCGGCGCGGGCCAGGCCCGTACACGCGAGGATCGCGCAGGCAGAGAGGGTGAGCGTGGAGAGCAGACGCTGGCGGGGCGTGCGGAGAGCGGGCATGGTCACCTCGACCGGTAGAGCGCGAGCCCCCGGCGTGCTCCCGGCACGCACGGACCCTCGGCGCGGAGGATCATCTCACCTTTTATGTACCGGGAAAGCCGCCCCGTGTCGCGTCCTATGTTGCCGAAACGGGGACGCCTAGCGCGTCACGGACTCCATCTGACGCCGTTCGGTGGGGTTGGAGCCGTCCACGGGGGTCTCTTCGAGGAGGCGGTCGATGACATCGTCCGTGGTCACGCCGTCCGCCTCCGCGTTGAAGTTGCAGATGATGCGGTGACGCAGCACCGGCTTCGCGATAGCCCGCACGTCCTCCGGCGTCGCGTGGAACGACCCTCGCAGCACCGCACGGGCCTTCGCCGCCAGCGTCAGGTACTGGCTCGCGCGCGGGCCGGCGCCCCAGGCGAGGTACTCCTGCACGATCTGCGGCTTCGGGTTCTCCGGCGTGTGCTCGCGGATGCGCGTCGCGCGCACCAGGCGCAGGGCGTACCGCACCACGTGGTCGGGTGCCGGGCACGCGCGGACGAGCTCCTGCACCTTGCGCACCGTCTCCGCGTCGATCACCGGCTCGGGCTCCGCCTGCGCGGTCGAGGTCGTGCGACGGATGATCTCCATCTCTTCCTCTTCCTTGGGGTAACCGATCGTGATGTTGAACATGAACCGGTCGAGCTGGGCTTCGGGCAGCGGGTAGGTGCCCTCCTGCTCGATCGGGTTCTGCGTCGCCAGCACGAAGAAGGGCTCGGGCAGCTTGTGCTGCATGCCGCCCGCGGTCACCTGGTGCTCCTGCATCGCCTCGAGCAGCGCCGCCTGCGTCTTGGGGGGGGTGCGGTTGATCTCGTCGGCGAGGATCACGTTCGCGAAGATCGGGCCCTTCACGAACCGCAACTCGCGCGAGCCGGTCGTGCGGTCCTCCTCGATCACCTCCGTGCCCGTGATGTCGCTGGGCATAAGGTCCGGCGTGAACTGGATGCGGCTGAACCCGAGCGACACGCTCTTGGCGATCGTCGAGATCAGCAGTGTCTTCGCGAGCCCCGGCACACCGACGACGAGCGCATGACCGCCGCAGAACATCGCCATGAGCAGCTCGTCCACGACCTTCTCCTGGCCCACCACCACCTTGGCGATCTCCGAGCGGAGCTTCTGGTGCGCATCGCGCACCGCCTGCACCGAGGCCTCGGCGTCGTTCACGGAAGGGGCGGACTCGGGCGCGTTCAGGGGGTCACTCACTGAGGGGACTCCGATCAGAAGGGGGGCGATGGGGGCCTGCGGGGGAAGCGGCTTGCGGCGAAGCCGATCTCGTTCGGACGCCGATCCTACCGCCCATCCCGCCCGGGGTAACGCGGAGTGCCGGGACTCCTGGTGATCTATATGAGGACGATGTTAGGGAGCGGCTGCCCGCGCCCAGCAACCGAGGGCGCGCGTCGGCGAAGCGCGATGCGAGGGATCACCCCCAATCCCCGTTGATCACGCCCCCGAGCAGAGTTCTACACTCACGCTTCGCGCAGCACCCAATGAGCCACGAGAGGGCGCCGTCTGTTGGCAGCATCGAGATCCAACCGGCGTTCATCGGCTGAGACACGCACCACCGCGGGCGAGAGAAGCGGCGCATGCTCCGACTGACCGGGATCCCGCTTCCGCTCGACCATCCCCCCCAGGCCATCGCGCAGGCGGCCGCCCTGCGCCTGCGGCTCCCGCCGGGCGAGATCGTTTCGTGCACCGTCTTCCGACGCGCACACGACGCCCGCAAGAAGTCGGCCATCATGCTGATCTACTCGCTCGATGTAGAACTGCAGGACGAACCGGGCGTGCTCGAGCGTTTCGCGGACGACCCGAACGTCAAGCCGACGCCGGACATCGGGTACCGCTTCGTCGCCCACGCGCCCGACGACCTCACCGAGCGCCCGCTGGTCATCGGCGCCGGACCGTGCGGCCTCTTCGCGGCGCTGCTGCTGGCGCAGATGGGATTCCGCCCCATCATCCTGGAGCGCGGGAAAGCGGTCCGCGAGCGCACCAAGGACACGTGGGGGCTGTGGCGCAAGTCGGTGCTCAACCCGGAGTCCAACGTCCAGTTCGGGGAGGGCGGCGCGGGGACGTTCTCCGACGGCAAGCTCTACAGCCAGATCAAGGACCCGCGACACCTCGGGCGGAAGGTGCTCACCGAGTTCGTGAAAGCCGAGGCGCCGCCCGAGATCCTGACCGAGGCGCACCCGCACATCGGCACCTTCCGGCTCGTGAAGATGGTCGAGAACATGCGGGCCACCATCCAGGCCCTGGGCGGCGAGTACCGCTTCGAGAGCCGTGTGACGGACCTGGAGATCGAGACCGACCGCGACGGGTCACGCCGGGTGCGGGGCGTGGTGCTCTCCGACGGGCAGCGCATCGCCTCGGACCACGTCGTGCTCGCCATCGGGCACAGCTCGCGCGATACCTTCGGGATGCTGCTCGACCGCGGCGTGACCATCCAGGCCAAGCCCTTCTCCGTGGGCTTCCGCATCGAGCATCCGCAATCGCTGATCGACGCCGCACGCTACGGCGCGAGCGCGGGCCACCCCATCCTCGGCGCGGCGGACTACAAGCTGGTGCACCACGCCTCGAACGGGCGCAACGTCTACAGCTTCTGCATGTGCCCGGGCGGCACGGTGGTCGCCGCCGCCTCCGAGGAGGGGCGCGTCGTGACCAACGGCATGAGCCAGTACTCGCGCGCCGAGCGCAACGCCAACGCGGGCATCGTCGTCGGCATCACGCCAAAGGAGGACTACCCGGGAGGGCCGCTCGCGGGCGTCGAGTTCCAGCGCAAGTGGGAATCCGCCGCCTTCGCCGCTGGCGGCGGCACCTACGCCGCCCCCGCGCAGCTCGTGGGCGACTTCATCGCGGGGAGGCCCAGCACATCGCTCGGCAGCGTCGTGCCCTCGTACAAGCCGGGCGTGCTCCCGACCGATCTCACGCCCTGCCTCCCGGGGTACGCCATCGACGCGATCCGCGAAGCGCTCGTGAAGTTCGGCCGCCAGATCCGCGGCTACGACATGAAAGACGCGGTGCTCACGGGCGTCGAGACGCGGACCTCCTCACCCGTGCGCATCAACCGCGACGAAACCTTCCAGAGCGTGAATACCAGGGGGCTCTTCCCCGCGGGCGAGGGCGCCGGCTACGCGGGCGGCATCCTGTCCGCGGGGGTGGACGGCATCAAGATCGCCGAGGCGGTGGCGACGAGCATGCTCGGCGTCGCCCAAGGGGTTGAGTAGCTATCCCGATCCGGTGTCCACACCGCGCGCGCACCCAATCGCGCCGACGACCTCCGTCATCAGCCCGTTGTACGCCATTCGCTCCGTTGCAACGCATTCCTC
The DNA here is from genome assembly GCA_029260475.1 of Phycisphaerales bacterium. Lineage (GTDB taxonomy): Bacteria > Planctomycetota > Phycisphaerae > Phycisphaerales > UBA1924 > OFTM391. The sequence goes on from JAJDDE010000020.1 coordinate 7,774, forward strand.
GCATATGTAGTTGAGCGTGTGATCTTTTAGAACTCAAAGTTGTCCCACGCAAGGGCTCCAACGGGTGAGGTCTGGATCGTCCCGACATCGTTGCCCGGCGAGATGACGTAGTTGTCAAGATTGACATTGCCCGAGGCGGTGTTCTTCACGACGATGTTCGGCCCTGAGGAGATCTCTATGCCGCGCCTGTTGTCGGTCACGTTGTTGCCCTCGATCCGGTTGTCATGCGATGTCACCCGGATCCCCGCGCCATCGGTGGAACCGATGCCGTTTCTACGACACGTGTTGCTACGAACCAGACAATCCGCATTCGCGAGGATCCCGCTTCCGAGATTGCTGACCAATACGCAATCAGTGATGGTCGCCCCGGAGAATCCAAAGATCCCATGAGACCCGTTGATGCACGCGGTGCAGTTGTGGACAGTGCTGAAACTTTCCATCCAGAATCCGAATTGTCCGTTTAGATCTGCGGTGCATCCAGAGTATGAGCCCGTCGCGACGAAGCCGTTCTCGAGGTTCTGATTCGCGACACAGTTCTCGAACGAAGACCTACCGGTCGCCCTGAATCCACTGTCCGAATTGTGCGCGGCGGTACACCCACTGAAGACCACACCGAGATTCGCGTCGAATCCGTAGAGCCCGTTCTTTGATGCTGCGCAGTTACTCAGGATGCAAGTGTCGTTGCAATCGAAGCCCGAGAGCACGTTCTTCAGCGATGTGCACTCCTTCACGACACACGTCTCTCCGGCAAGAATGCCGTTGCCCCCGTTACTCGTGCTCGCGCATCCACGGATGACAGTTCCATCTCCGGCAACGATGCCAGACCCGAAGTTGCTGTCAGCGACGCACCCCGTAATGACAGAGCTCTCGCCCGTTTCGATCCCGTTGACAACGCACTCGACGGTGCGAACGTCCTCGATCAACCCCCGGTCTCCAGTGATGAGACCGTTGACCAAGAACCCTTCCAGCGTGCCGTTGCGGATCGTGACGTCGTTGTAGTCCGCCGCGTGGACACCGGAGGCGGCCCCGGCCGCGCCGCCGCCGTACTTGATCGCGTAGCCGTTGAGGTCGATTGTCACGCTTGGGTCAAGGACGAGGATGCCCCCTTTGTCCTCGTCGGTCGTGACGGTATGGGTCAGGTAGTACGAACCTGGCTCATCGATTATGAACTGGAACATCGTGTTGCCCGGCGTATTCTCCTCGTTGATCGCCAGCCGCGGTTCGACCTCGGTGAGTGTCTTCATCGTCGGCGCGACGGGCCCCACGGGTGGATCGAGGTCGCCTCCAGAGGCAACCATCACGCCCACCAGTCCTACTAAGAGCACAGTGAGGACCGTTATGCGTCGCTTCAGAAATCGCTGCATCAGTAGTTTCTCCGTGGAAATAGACAGAGCCCCGTCGTTTCGCGGGTAGGTTCTGGAACAGTGTGATCGATGCTGACACGGAGTCCAGCAATTCTTGCGTGAGCCGTAGAGATATCATTATTTAGGAGTAGAAGCTACACTCATTGCACATGCCGAGAGGTGAATACCGATCGCCGAGGAGAACATCATCATGAACGCCCGCACGTCCCGCATTCGACCGATCCTGATGGGTCTTGGCGCGATTACAGTCGCTTCGCTCGTATTGGCTGGAGACGTCAACCCACCACCGGGCCCCGGCGGCGACTGCGGGCCATCGCTGGGCGACATCCTGCTCGCGCTGGGCGGTCCGAGCGCTGGCGAAGCACATAACCTGCGTGCGTTCGCGCAGCCTGCATCGGGTGCCTTCGAGGTCGTGTCCTCTACGGACGGCATCCTGCAACGCGTCATCGCCGGCTCGGCGCCGGGCCAGTCGGTCGGCACCTTCGTCCACGTCCGCGACGCAAACGGCCTCATCGCGCAGTTCGCGATCCCCGGGAACAACCCGAGCCAGAGCTACGAGGTCGGCGCCGTCTACACCGCGCCTCTCGAGGTCGCGGTCTCCGGGCCGACCAGCAACACCGCGGTCACCGTGATCGTGCGCGAGAACGACTGATCAGACTCAGGCGCGCGCATCCAGGCGACGGACCTCGCCCAGCAGCCGACGCTTGCGCGACTGGGCACCAACCACGTCGTCCGCCGCGTCCTGCGCGTCGCCGGCGATCCTGTCGATCGTGCGCTGCACCGCCCTAGACTCTTCGCTCTCGATCGCGCTCAGGCGGCTCAGCACGCGCTGCTTGCGACGCTCGGCCTCCATCGCACGCTCGGCGCGCTCCGCCGCCCGCTCTTCACGCAGTTCTGCGGCCTTGCGGAGCGACTCATCGACCACCTCCAGCACGCGCTGCGTGCGCTGAGCCTCGAGCTTCTTGAAGTAAAGGGGGCTGAACTCGGTCACACCCCTCGAGTCGGCGTTCTCGGACGACGGGTGAAGCGAGATCCGTGGACCAGGCTCGGAATGCGGCTCAGCGGGCTCTCGGGCCCGTCCGCCGGCGTGGGTCCGCCGGGTGCAGCTCGCCGCCGCTGACACTGTCCGGGCGCCGGACGCTGAGCATCTCCACCTCGAACGTCATCGTCGTGTCCGCGGGGATCTTCCCCGCGTAGCCGTGCTTGCCGTAATGCGCCTGTGGCGGCATCACGATCGTCCGCTTCCCGCCCGAGCGCATGCCGATCACGCCCTTGTCCATCCCGGGGATCACCGTGCCGTCGCCGACGATGAACTTGTGGACGCGTCCGTGCTCGTAGGTGTCGATCACCACGGTGCCGTCCTCCAGCATCCCCGTGTAATGCACGTGAACGAGCATGCCGGCGCGGGCTTCTTCGCCGCTGCCCTCACGGAGATCAGTCACACGGACGTTGGCGTCCGAAGAGACGGAGATCGCGCGATCCTCG
>JAJDDE010000021.1 GCA_029260475.1 Phycisphaerales bacterium
ATCTTCTTCTTGCGCGGTCGTCGCGCATGCCGGCGACCTTCCTCGTCGGCCGCGCGCTTGTTCGACGCGCTGATCGTGACGGGGAACAGGCCGCTGGCCTGGAGCTGGTTCAGCGCATCATGCTTCGAGTCTGCCTCGATCGTCTTCTGGACGATCTTGCCCGAGCCAGTGCGACTCTTGCAGACGAAGGTGGTCATGAACTCGGCACCAGCTCGGACTCAGGGTGCCTGCCGCTCCGCACGCCCACGATGCGAGCGACCTCCTCGAGAGTTGTCTGCCCCTCGAGCACCTTGCGCAGACCGTCCTCCTTGAGGTCTCCGAGCAGGCAGCGTTTCAGCTCCTCCTGGACCGCACCGCGCGACGCATTCTCGACCAGCAGGCAGCCCAGCTCCTCGGAGAGCTCGAGCATCTCGTAGACGCCGATCCGGCCCTTGAAGCCGGTGTGCAGGCAGCGCGCGCAGCCGGAGCCGGCGACGAACGTCACGTCGTCGATCGACTCCAGGCCGAGCCCCATCACGAGGCCGCGGTCGGGGTCCACCTCGCCCTTGCAGTCCGTGCAGACGCGCCGCACCAGGCGCTGCGCGATCACGATGTTCAGCGACGAGGTGATCAGGAAAGGTGGGATGCCCATCTCGGTCAACCGCTGGACCGCACCGGCGGCCGTGTTCGTGTGCAGCGTGCTGAGCACCATGTGACCGGTCAACGCGGCCTGGATCGCGATGTCGGCCGTCTCGCCGTCGCGGATCTCGCCCATCATGATGACGTCGGGGTCCTGGCGCAGGATGCTGCGCAGCCCCGCGGCGAAGCTGAGACCCGCCTTGGGATTGACCTCGATCTGGCTCAACAGCGCGACGCGCCTCTCGACCGGGTCTTCGATCGTCATCACGTGGCGATCGATCGTGTTGAGCCGCTCCAGCGCCGCGTACAAGGTGGTCGTCTTGCCGCTGCCAGTGGGCCCGGTCACCAAGATCATGCCGTGCGGGTGCATGAGGCATTCGACGAAGCGCTCAAGAGTGGCCTCGGGCATGCCCAGCTTGTCCAGTTCCACGGTGTTGCCGGTCGAGGGCAGCATGCGCAGCACGACGTTCTCGCCGAACACGGTGGGGACGGTGGAGATGCGGATGTCGAGTTCACCCTGGGGGATCCTGGTGCAGAAGTGGCCGTCCTGGGGCTTACGCGTCTCGGCGATGTCGAGGTTGGCCTCGATCTTGAGCCGCGACACGATCGGCGCGTGCAGCGAGCGGGGCAGGACCGACTTCTCGTGCAGGATTCCGTCCACGCGGATGCGGACCCGCATCCGATCGCGCTCAGGCTCGATGTGGACGTCGCTGGCACCCTCGCGCGCAGCCTCTTCGACGATCTTGGCAACGATCCGCACCACCTTGCTGGAGGGCTTGGCGGGCTCGGCCGACTCTTCCGCGACCGGGATGGCCAGCGGTACGAGGGCGTTGTCGTCGATGATGTTGAAGGCCCGGTCGATCAGCGCGTCCAGCGCCGAAGGGGGGCACATGCAGGGGTCCACCTGGCACCCGGCCCGCAGGCGAACCTGGTCGATCACCGCCAGGTCGCCCGGGTCCTTCATGCCCAGCGTGATCATGCCGTCGATCGAGAAGAGCGGGAACAGCTTCTGGGTGCGGACCAGGACCTCCGGCAGCAGCGAGCTGTTGGCGAGTTCGATGTCATACTCGCGCGGGTCGACGAAGGGGACGCCCAGGTCCAACGCTCGGCAGATGGCGACGGACTCCTCGGAGAGGACGCCATCGCGGACCAACGCGTCGTCCAGCGCCGTACCTCTGTCCCTGGCGTTCGCCACGATCCGGTCCATGTCCTGCTGTCCGACCGAACCGTCCTCGACCAGCCGAGATGCCCAGCGTGGAAGTTCCCGCGAGTTCAAGACGTTTCAGCCTCCCAGGACCTGCCTCAGCGCGACAAGCTGGCTATCGTGGCCGGGATCGGCGTGCACCCAGATCGCGTAGGAGGGCTCGGCGTCGATCATCTGCACGCGACGGACCACGCCCGAGAGGCTTGTTGCGGAGGCGCTGACCGACCCGTCCGAAGCCCGGTTCTCTATGCACGGGAACTCGACTGTCACCTTGCAGTGGCGAGGTAGGAAGACCGATCCCACCAGTTCGCAACCGCTGTCGCGGGCCGCCTTCAGCACCATGTCGTGCTGGTCGCCCTTCATCGTCAGCAACACCTGATCGGCGACGTCGACCGAGATCGTGACGAACGCTTCCGTGGCGTTCGTGACGGGCCTGTTGGACGACTCCATCATCGCGTCCCACCCGGTAGCCCTGACCCGCGCCCGTCGGATCCTCGGTTCTCCGACGCCTTCGCAAGCTGGCCCGCGTCGTTGGCGTACTGCAACGCGGTGTCCTGCGTGATCATGTTCGCCTTCACCAGGCTGGCGAGATGCTTCTCGAGCGTGATCATGTTCTGCTTCGTCGAGATCTGCATCGTGGCGTAGAGCTGGTGCATGCTGCCGGTGCGGATCAGGTTCGCGATCGGCGTCGAGTTCCGCATGATCTCGAAGGCCGCCAGGCGCCCCTGGCCGTCCTGGCGCGGCACGAGCTTCTGTGCGATCACGTACGAGAGGCTGAAGGAGAGCTGCGAGAGCACCTCGCGGCTGCGCTCGGCCGGGAACAGGTCCGAGATGCGCGTCACCGCACCCTTGGCGTCCCTGGTGTGCAGCGTGGTGAACACGAGGTGACCGGTCTCCGCCGCCGAAATCGCGGCTCGCACCGTATCCGCATCTCGCATCTCACCCACCAGAATCACGTTGGGATCCTGGCGCACTACCGTCCGCAAGGCATCGAGAAAAGAGGCCGTATCCACCCCGAGCTGCCTCTGAGTGACAAGTCCGACCTTATC